>CAILVI010000408.1 GCA_903837595.1 uncultured Thiodictyon sp. | reverse complement strand
GATCCCTGTCTGTACAGATAACCAGCGCTTTGCTCTCTCTTGCAGCTTCAATGACACCGAGCCCACTCGCGCCCGCTGCCTGGTATATAATGTCAGCTCCCCTGCCATATTGTCCAGGGTTGTGGACAACCATCGCTTGCAACAGCGGATCCTGGCTAGAACGGTTCCGCCCTGGCCGTGCGCCCCTTTCGGCTATCATCGCACCCGGTGCAGGGAAACCGGAGACCCCCTCATGTCCGCGACCGTCCTGATCGAAGACGCCGGCTTTCGCCTCCTGGCCGGCGCTGTGCCGGTCGGCCCCGCCCGCGCGCTCGATGCCGCGGCCCTGGGCGAGCTGCGCTCGCTCGCCGCCCGCTACTGGTCGCTGGAGCAGTGCCCGGACGCGGCGGCGGCCCTGGCCATCGGCCGGGCCTTCTACCACTGGCTCGACGGCGACCAGCGCGTCCTCGGACGCCTGCTCGAACAGGCCGCGCCCCCCCTCATCCTCACCGTCCATTGCCCCGCCCGGCACCCGGGCCCGGCCGACTGGGCGCTGCTCGAGGCCCCCTGGGAACTGCTGGCCGATGCGCACGGCTGGCTGGCTCAGGCCCCGCTGCTTCAGTACAGCCCGGTGCGCCGCGTCGGACCCGTGGCCGAACCCCCGCCGCCGGACGGTCACCGGCTGGGTCTCGCCTTCATGGCCGCCGCCCCGCAGGGCGCCAGCGAACTGGACTACGAGAACGAGGAGGCGGCCATCTTGACGGCGGTCGGCGACACCGGCCTGGACCTGCTGGTCGACGAGAGCGGCGAGGCCTCCGCGCTCGCCCGGCACCTGGCCGAGGTCGGGGGGCTCCCGGTGCTGCACCTCTCCTGCCACGGACACCACGCCTGGCGCGACGGCCCCGCGTCCGACCCCAGGCCGGTCCTCTTAGGCCATGGGCCTCTGCGACCTGCCGGTGCCGCGCGCGGTGGTCGCCGGACTGGCGGCTGAACTCGGCGGTGACCTGCAACGCCTGACCGACCTGGCCCTGGCCGAGCCCGGCGAGGACCCGGTGACCGGCGCCCGCGACGCGGTCCGCCTGAGCCCGCTGGCGCGCGCCGGGCTCTCAGCGCTGGGCGAGTCGGACCGGGCCGCGGTGGCGCGCCTGGCCGTCGGACCACTGTACGCCGCCTGGGGCGGTGCCGGGGGCAAACGGCCCGAGGTAGCCGAGTGGCAGCTCGCCGCGCTGGCACTCGCCGCCCGGGATGCCGGGATCGCCGCCGACTGCGGGGCCGGGGCCATCTGGTGGCTGGAGCAGGACAACTATGCGGCGGCGGCCGGGCTCGCCAGCGAACTGGTCGGGCTGATCGAGGGGGCCCGGGAGCGGCTGCCGCCCCTGCTGGTGGCCAATGCGGCGCGGGTGATCGGCGCCGCCGGGGACGGACGCGGTGCGGATGCGCTGCTGGCGCAGGGGGTCGCGGCACTGGAGCGGGGTGGGGGGGAGATCGATGCCGACGCACTCCGGCTGATCGACGAGCATGCCAGACGGTTGTTTCAGCGCGGGGACCTCGACGCGGCCCTGCGCATCCGCACCGAGGAGCAACTGCCGGTGTACGAGTGCCTGGGCGACGTCCATTCGCTCCTCCTCTGCCGCACCAATATCGCGTTGACCCTGCTGGTGCGTATGGCCCAGACCGGCCGCCGGGAGGATGCCCCGGAGGCCAACCGGCTGCTCTGTCTGGCACTCGCCGAGGCCCGCCGTCTGCGCCTCCCGATGGAGGCCGGACAGATCGAGTCGATCCTGCAACAGGCCGGGATGCAGTGCCCGGCCCCGCCCTGACCCCGGGCGCGCCGCCCGCCCCTGTCCCAACCACCCCGGCAGCCCCGGGGCCACCCACGGAGACCCCAAGCGATGCGAGACCTGGAACTGATCCTGACCGGCGCCGCCCCCGAGGCGGCGGCGCGCGCACTGGCCGCGGCACTGGACGACGCGGGCCTGGCGCTTACCCCGCGCCCGCTCCCCGCCGCCGCGCCCGGCCACAAGGCGGCGGACCCGGTGGCGGTCGTCAGCCTGATGCTGGCGATCCCGAGTGCGGTGCTGGCCGCGTCGGACATCGCCGACCGCATCGCCAAGCGCCGCCGCGCCAAGGCCCTGGTGGAGGCCGCCGCGCGCATCCGCATCGAGCACCGGGTGGAGGTCCTGACCGTCACCCTGGACGGCACTCGAGCGCTCGCCGACCTGGACCCGTACGCCCTGCTGGAACTGGTCGGGCGGGACTGATCCGCACCCGACCCCGCCGGGGGGTATAGTGTGTCGCCCTCGTCCCCACGCGCCGCGTGGGGATGCAGTCGCACCGCGCCGCGGTGCGGCGCTGGGCGCAGCGCGCCGCGGCCCGGTCCGCACGCGGTGCGTGGGGACTAGATCGGCTACGACTTTGCCCTCGTCCCCGCGCGCCGCGTGGGGATGCAGCCGTACGGCGCCGCGGTGCGGGGCCGGGCGCAGCGCGCCGCGGCTCGGTCCCCACGCGGCGCGTGGGGACCAGATCGGCTACGACTTTGTGATTGCCGGATTTTGGATCATGCACCTGATTGCCCCCTTTGCCGGTCTGCGCCCGGCCCCCGGACGCGCCGCCGAGCTGCTCGCGCCGCCCTATGACGTGATGGACACCGATGAGGCGCGCGCCCTGGTCGCTGGCCGGCCCTGGAGCTTTCTGCACCTGTCGCGCCCGGAGGTGGACCTGCCGCCGGGGCTCGACCCCTATGACCCGGCCTGCTATGCCCATGCAGCGGCGACCCTGGGGCGCATGGTTTCGGCCGGTTTGCTGGTGCGCGATCGGCAGCCCTGCTATTTCGTGTATCGGCTGACGCGCGGCCGGCAGGTCCAGACCGGGCTGGTGCTGGCGGCGTCGTTGCCGGCCTATCGCGCCGGGCGGATCAGGCGGCACGAGGTTACCCTGGCGGCCAAGGAGGACGACCGGGTGCGGCTGATCGAGGCACTCAATGCCCAGACCGGGCCGGCCTTCCTGATCCATCGCCGCGACCCGATGATCGATGGGACCCTGGCGGCCGTCAGCCGCGGCGTCCCGGACATCGATACCCAAACGGCCGATGGGGTGCGCCATACCCTGTGGGTGGTGGCCGACCAGCCGGACATCGACCGCCTCACGGCCGGCTTCGACGCTCAAGAGCGTCTCTATATCGCCGACGGCCACCACCGCACCGCCGCCGCCGAGCGGATCGGCGCCGCGCGGGCGGCGGTCAACCCGCACCACACCGGCGCCGAGTCCTACAATCGCTTCCTGGCCGTCAGCTTCCCCGGTGATGAACTCCAGGTCCTGGCGGTGAATCGGCTGGTGCGTGATCTCAACAGACTGGACGCAGAGGCTTTCTTGGCGCAGGTCGCGGAGCGCTTTACGGTGGTCGGCAGCCCGGTGCCGGTTGCGCCCGCGCAACCCGGCGAGTTCGGCCTCTACCTGGACGGCGCCTGGTCGCGCCTGACCCTGCACGCCGGGCGCATCCCGCGGCACGACCCGGTGGCGCGCCTGGACGTGCGTCTGCTCCAGGACCAGTTGTTGACGCCGATCCTCGGCCTGGGGGACCCCCGACACGACCCGCGCATCGACTTCGTCGGCGGTATCCGCGGTCTGGACGGACTGGTCCAGCCGGTGGATAGCGGCGCCATGCGCCTTGCGTTCTCGCTGTATCCGACTCCCCTGTCCGACCTGTTGGCGGTGGCGGACCTGGGTGAGACCATGCCGCCGAAATGTACCTGGTTTGAGACCAAACTGGCGGATGGGATGGTCAGTCTGATCCTGGACTGACGGCGCTGTCGCCACCCACCCGGACCTGACCGATGCGCTATTTTTCTGCTGGCAGACGGCACTGGAGAATCCACCATGAGCGATGACAAGTCACTCCCGCAGGGGGCGGGAAATGCCGGCTCGCGGCGCATACTGCTGGTCATGGGTATCGTCATGTTGGTGTGGTTGGTGGCCGCGTGGGAGATTGCCGGTTATATGACCGAGCGGCGGGCGCAGGCTTCGCTGACCGCGGGGCAGCTGCGACTGCAGCAAGACCTGTCCGCGTTGTCCGTCGGTGTGGCCAACCAACTCAAACTGATTCACGGGATTCCGGCCGCCGTGGGGCGCAGTCGAGAGATTGCCGAGATGCTCAAGCGCGCCCCCGTCACCACCGGGGTCCCAGCACTGCCGGCCGCTGAAAGACAAAAGGTCTGGACCGCTGATCCGGGACTGCATCCGGTCGATCAGTTGCTTGAACGTTCCGCGGCCGATATGGGTGTATTGAGTGTCATCTGGGTGATGAATCTCGATGGCTATTGCCTCGTCGCCAGCAATTGGCGTCTGGCCGAAAGCTTTGTCGGCACGGACTACCGTGACCGGGAGTATTTCCGTGAGGCGAGTGATGGCCATCTCGGTCAACAATTTGCCGTCGGTCGCAAGACCGGCATCCCCGGTCTGTTCTTCTCGGCCCCGCTCGAGGCGGATGGACAGGTTCTTGGCGTCATTGCCGGAAAGATCAACCTGTCGGTATTGAGTCATTGGCTCGGGCAAGCCGACTCATTTATTGCCGATCGCTTTGGGGTCGTCATCCTGGCCAGAGATAAGGCTCTAGAGCTCAATGTCTTACCTGATGCTGCCGTGCACACGCTCAGTCCAGAAGAGATCAAGTCACGCTACGCCAGGAATGACTTGAAGGCGCTTCCCATCGTGCCCTGGGGCGATCCCCGTTATCCCCAGTTGAAGCGTTTCAACGGCGGTGACGCACCGGTGTTGCTGGCCCAGTCGTCATTACCGCAAGAGGGGCTCTCGGTGTATGTCACGGAGGCCCTGCCGGATATTCTCGTGCTGGATCGTGACCGTCAGTGGTTGTCGGTCTTGCTGGCGCTGCTCGGGATGGCAGTGATCGGTTGCGTGGTCGCGATCTGGATTTACGTCCGGCAGATTACCCAGGCCCGCCGGGCCTTGAGTGCGCAACTCGTGGAACTCAATCAGGCCAAGGAGGCGGCCGAGTCGGCCAATATCGCCAAGAGCCAGTTCCTGGCCAGCATGAGCCATGAGATCCGCACGCCGATGAACGGCGTGCTGGGGATGTTGGAACTCCTCAAGGGGACCGACCTGAGCACCGAGCAGGGGCACTATGTGGACGGCGGAATCACCTCCGCCGAGGGACTCCTGGATGTCATCGGGGGCGTCCTGGACTTCTCCAAGATCGACGCCGGCCGTCTGGAGCTGGAGCACGCCCCGTTCAACCTCCCGGAGTTGGCGGAGGAGACCATGCAGACGCTGGCGGGCAAGGCCCTCGCCAAGGGACTGGAGGCGATTTGCAATGTCGAGGTGGATGTGCCCACCGCGGTGATCGGGGACCCCACCCGGCTGCGCCAGGTCCTGATCAACCTGATCGGCAACGCCATCAAGTTTACCGAGCAGGGCGAGGTGGGGTTGCGGGTCTGGCTGGAACCGTCGGCGGCCGCGCCGCAGCGCATCGGGTTCGCGGTATCCGACACCGGTATTGGGGTGGCGCAGGAGGCGCGCGAGCACATCTTCGAGGCCTTCCGCCAAGCCGACAATACGACCACCCGGCGCTTTGGCGGTACCGGTCTCGGGCTCGCCATCAGCAACCAATTGGTGCGGATGATGGGTGGTAGCCTGGATCTTGCGAGCACCCCGGGGCAGGGCAGCCGCTTCAGTTTCATCATCGCGTTGGCGCCCGCCCCGGCGGGGGCCGCCCCGCCCTGGCGCCCGGCGGACGTGCAGGTGTTGGCCGGGCGGCGCGTCCTGATCGTCGACGACAACGCCACCAATCGGCTGTATTTGCATGGCCTGTGCAGCGCCTGGGGCATGGCGTGCGAGGACGCGTCAGGCGGTCCGGCGGCCCTGGAGCGACTGGCCGCGGCGGGGGCCGCCGGGGCGCCGTTTGACCTGATCCTGCTGGATCGGATGATGCCGGACATGGATGGGTTCGAGGTACTCACCCGGGTGCGCGCGGACCCGTCCGGGCGCCGGCCTCGGGTGGTGATGCAGACCTCAATGGATGAGGCGGGTGAGGGCCGGCGGGCGCGCGCACTCGGCGCCGACGATGCCTTGGTCAAACCGGTGCGGCGCCGTCCGCTCCTGGAGGTCCTGGCGCGCCTCTTCGGTGCCATTCCCGTTCACCCCGCCGAGGTGGCGCACCGGCCGGAACTGATCCGGCTCGAAGGTTGCCGGATTCTGGCCGTGGAGGACAACACCATCAACCAGCAAGTCCTGCGCGGGATACTCAATCGGGCGGGGTGCCGCGTCCAGGTGGCCAACGACGGGGCCGAAGCCCTGGAGATCTTGACCCAGCGGGCCTTCGACGTGGTGCTGATGGACTGCGAGATGCCGGTGCTGGACGGGCTGTCCGCGACCCGAGCCTTGCGTGAACATGAGCGCCAGCGTGCGGGCGGGCGACATCAAGTGGTGGTGGCCCTGACCGCCCACACCTTCGCGAAGGAGCGCGACCGGTGTCTGGCGGCGGGGATGGACGATTATCTGTCCAAACCCATCCGCGCCCCCGACCTGCTTGCTACCCTGGACCGCTGGTGGCACCGTGAGGAGCAGCCCACGCAAGCGGTAGCGCCGCAGCCGGCCCCGGCGGTGGGCGCCTTGTCCGCGGCTGGGTCGCCGCCCGCACTGCCCGCCGAGACCCAGTCGGCCCCCCCCATCGACGACCGGGTCATTCGCGACCTGCGCGAGGCCATCGGCGAGCTCAGCGCGGTGATCGAGGCCGCATTGGCGGATGTGCCGGCGCGCGTTGCCGACCTGCGGTTGGCGGTCGAGACGGCCGACGGGGAGCGCCTTCTCGCCGCGGCCCACACGCCGGCCGGGTCAGTCGCCAACCTGGGGGCGCGTGAACTGGTCCGGTTGGCCCGCGCCCTGGAGTCACTGGGCAAGTCCGGTGAATTGGGGGCGGCGCTGGGCCTGCTGGCCGCCCTGGAGACCGAGGCCGCGCGCTTCCTGGCGGCGCTCGCGCAACTGCTGGAGACCGAGGCCGGGGCCGGCGTTGTCGTGGAGGACACAAAATGATATTCGCCGCTCGCGACCAGCCGTATCGCGCCCTGGTGGTGGACGACGACGTGGTGCTGCGCACCGCCATCCATCAATTCATCGCCCGGCTCGGGTTTGAGGTCCAGAGCGCGAACAATGGTAGCCGCGCGCTCGAGCTGTTCCAGGTGCACGGGGCCGACATCGTTCTGCTCGACGCGGCGATGCCGGTGATGGACGGATTCGCGGCCTGCATGGCGATCCGGGCACTCCCCGAAGGGCGCTATGTCCCGATCATCATGATCACCATCTACGAGGACGAGGATTCGGTGGACCGTGCCTTTGCGTGCGGGGCCACCGAGTATGTCGCCAAGCCCATCCACTGGGCCGTGTTGCGCAACCGCGTGCGCCAATTGGTGGAGGCGGCCGACGCCGAGCGCCGCCTGCGCCAGGACCACGCCTTCTTTCAATCGCTGGTCGATGCCATCCCGGACCCGACGCTGGTATGCGACCGGGAGGGTGTGGTGCGCTGGATCAACCAGGACGCCGGGCAGTTTCCCCTGGTGGTGGAGGCGGTGGTGGACGCCCCCCTGCGGCTCGTCCCGGGGGTGACCGAGCCAGACGCCGGGGAGTCGGACCCGCTGGCCATCGTCGCGAGCATCCGTGCCCGGGTGGCCGCCAGCGACACCCCGCTGGACCTGCTGCTGCACCGGGCGGACGCCGGGGGCGCCGATCGCTATGCAGAGGTCCACGCCCGGGCGCTGCGGGGGGTGGCGGGTACCAATTTCGGCCTGATCCTGCGGCTGCAGGACGTGACCGCCCGGGAGTTGGAGAGCCGGCGTTTGCGTACCCAAGTGACCCGTTTCGGGGAGCTGGCCCACCGTGACAGCCTCACCGGGGTCGCCAACCGGCGGCTGTTCCGAGAGCAGCTGGACCGCGCCGTGGCCGAGGCGGGGCGTTCCGGCGAGCGCCTGGCCGTGCTGTTCCTCGACCTGGATGGTTTTAAGGGGATCAACGACACCCGCGGTCATGCGGCCGGCGATCGGGTGCTGTGCCAGGTGGCTGCGCGCCTGCTGGAGGTCGTGCGCCGCCCCGATACCGTGGCGCGGCTGGGCGGGGACGAGTTCGCCGTGCTGCTGCGCGGCGTGTCCGAGAACTCCGGGGTCCTGGAGCTGGGCGAGCGCCTGCTCGCGGCGATCTGCGCGCCCATTGAGCTACCCGACGGTCCGGTCGGTATCGGGGCCAGTATCGGTATCAGCCTGTTCCCGGAGCACGGGCCGGACGGCGCCGCCCTGCTGCGCCGCGCGGATGAGGCGATGTATGCCGTGAAGAGCGCCGGCAAGCGGGGGGTGGCGCTGGCGACGGCGGCCATTCCGGCGTAGGTCGTCCTTCAGGGCGAGCATGCACTTGGTTACACCCCTTGTCATGGGCTACTGCAGCGCCCTTCCTGGGTCGCCAGATGACCACGAACATCGCTGTTTTCCAGAGAAAAGGCTGCGCTGAGCATGTATGAATCATTGACAGTTCAAGGTTTTCGGGCTTTCAAGTCGTTTGAGCTTTCAAGTCTGACCCGCGTCAATCTGCTAGTCGGCAAGAACAATGCGGGCAAGACGTCCCTCCTTGATGCGGTCGAGATGGTGACATTGGGCGGGCGCATCACGTCGTTGTTGAGGAGTCCCCAGCGGCGGGCGGAGATTTCTTTTGAGTCGCAGGATGAGCGGATACGACGGGAACTGGACGTGCGGCACCTGTTTTTTGGGCACCGGATACAGGAGAGCACGTCCTTTGAAGTGACTGCCTGCGCCGAATCTATGAAACGCAGGGTTCGTTGCGAGGTCCGCCGAGGCCAGATAGACCAGGCCCAGCTTGACCTGTTGTCCGAGCAAGTGGATCTGGGGACGCCATTGGAAATCGTAATGTCGGGTACAGACAACCCGGAAGGGACTCCGGTCCTTCCGGTCTCGCCGGACGGTTCGCTGCTGGAGTATCGGCGAACTGTGATGGCGCCTGCGCCCTCGGGCGGGCCGCCGATCGTCTGGTTTCTCGGCACTGAAGGCCCCGACGCGCGCGTGCTGCAACAAATGTGGGATCGTCTTGTCCTTACCCCCGAGGAGGATAAAGTGATCTCGGCGATGAAGATTATCGAGCCGTCCATCGAACGGCTTGCATTTGCGCGTACCGAACGAATGTCGGAAAGCGTCGCGTTTATAAAGCTGGCCGACGAAGATCAACGGATGCCTTTAGGTAGCCTGGGCGATGGGATCAAACGCCTGCTAGCCCAGGCTGTCTACATGGCCCGCGCGGCAGGCGGGGTGCTTTTGATTGACGAGATTGACACCGGACTTCACTACACGACGCTGGAAGCAATGTGGCGGTTAGTCATCGAGTCCGCCCGGCGTCTGGATGTTCAAGTCTTCGCAACGTCTCACAGCGGCGACTGCATCCGCTCCCTGGCCTGGCTCCAAACCGACGCCCCCGAGCTGGCGGCGGAGGTTTCGGTGCATCGCATCGACCGGGCGGCCCCTACGGCGGTCCGCTATTCGGCAGAGGATATCGAGATTGCCGCGCGCCACCACATTGAGGTGCGGGGATGAGCGCATCGAAAATTAAGCCGACCGCGCCCCACCGTCTGATCGTCGAGGGGCAAGACGATCAGCATTCGATCATCCACCTCACTGCGAGGCATGGTTGGGATTGGAACAATCCAGCCCCGCATTATCCGTACATCGAAGACGCAAAGGCGACACTCTGGCGTTGGAGGCACTGCCGGTGGCACTTCTCTCCTATCAGAGAATTGGGATTGTCTTGGATGCGGACTACCTGCCTGAAAATCGGTGGCAGTCGGTTTGCGATCGATTATCCGGAAAGGGCTTCAAACTTCCGGCTCAGCCCGACTGCGAGGGCACGGTAATCGACCGGGCAGACGGTAAGCGCCTTGGTATCTGGCTCATGCCCGACAATCAGAGTGAGGGAAAGCTCGAAAATTTCCTTGCGCTCTTGGTGCCGCCGGATGATCCCTGCTGGGAGTTGGCAGGGAAGAGCACTGCGCAAGCCCAGCAAATGGGCGCCGGATTCACTGAACGGGACTTCATCAAGGCACATATCCATACCTGGCTCGCCTGGCAAGAGGAGCCTGGTATGCCATTCGGTACCGCGATTCGGGCGGCCACATTCTCCCACGACGCCGAGGTAGCACGCCGGTTTGTGGCCTGGATGGAACGACTATTCAAATAACCCCATCTCGACACCCGTCCAAATAGGCGCCCAAATCCTCCGCGGTACGCGGCAGCTGCCCCCCCGGCCAGGGCGCGCCCGGCTCCCGCAGGGCGTTGGTCAGGGTCAGGATGGTCGGCGTGTTCAATCGGGCAGCGGTGAGCAGCTTCGCGTCGGCCAGCGTCGCCACCGTCTCGCCTTGGCGTAGCAGGGTTCCGTCGCCCAGGATGGCCACGTCGTCCGCCCAGGCGTAGGCTAGGTCCACGTCGTGAGTGGAGAAGACCAGGGTGGCGCCTCTCTCCTGGAGCCGCTCCAGTGCGGCCTTGAGCTGCGTCACCCCGCGCGCATCCAGCCCGGCGGTCGGCTCGTCCAGGATCAGCACCTGCGGGTGCATCGCCAGGACCCCGGCGATCGCCGCCCGCTTTTTCTGACCGAAGCTCAAGAGCTGCGTGGGGCGCCCGGCGAGCTCCGCGATGTCCAGGGCCGCCAGGGCCTCGAGCACCCGCTCCCGGGCGGCCGGTTCGCTCAACCCTTGGTTGAGCGGACCGAATGAGACGTCCTGGTAGACGGTGGCCGAGAACAGTTGGTCGTCCGGTTCCTGCAGGACCAGCCCGACGCGACCGCGCCAGGCGGCGAGCGCGGCGCGGTCATAGCCGGCCGGTTGCCCGTCGATCAGAACCTGGCCGCGCCCCGGTTTCAGGGTGCCGTTGAGGTGCAGCAAGAGCGTGGTCTTGCCGCAGCCGTTGGACCCCAGGAGCGCGAGCCGCCGCCCGCGTCGCACGGTGAGGGTCATCCCCCGCAGGGCGGTCACGCCGCCCGGATAAGCATAGGTCAAGCCTTGGGCATCCAGGATCGGTGTGCTCAACGCAGCACCTGATGCAGGGTCAGGCCGCCCGCCGCCACGGCAAACAACGCGGCGGTGACGGCCGCCAGATGGGGCCGCGACAGTGTACGCTCTGGCGTTAGCACCCGCAGTGTCCCTTCGAACCCGCGGGCGGCGAGCCCGATCTCCAGGCGCCGCGCCCGCGCCAGTGTGCGGGTCAAGAGGGTCGCCGCCAGCAGGCCGAGCGAGCGGATGCCGCGGCGCACCGTGCTGTAGCCCAGCCGCGCCTCTTGGGCATTGCGGGTGGCGGCGGCACAGTCCGCGACGATGAAGAGCAGCCGGTAGATGAGTAGCGCGATCTCCACCACCGCCTGGGGCACCCCGACCCGGCGCAGCCAGGGCACCAACTCGGCAACCGGGGTGGTGAGTGTCAGGAAGGCAAGCGCGGACACCGCGGCCAGTGAGCGCAGGCCGACCGCCACGGCGAGCCAGGCCCCCGCGGACGAAAAGGCGAGCCTCATCCCATCGGTCAGGTCCAAGGATACCGCCAGAAAGGGCAGGCTCAAGAGCAGGAAGCCGGCCGGTATCGCCATCACCCGCAGCCAGGCGGCGAGCGGCACCCCGGCCCCCGTCACCGTGGCCCCGGCCATGGCCAGCAACACCAGGGGGGCGGTGGCGAGCGGCGGTAGGGTCACGGCGATGAGCAGCATCCCGCCCGCCAACAGTGCGCGCTCCGCGGGGTGATGGCCCCGCCAGCGGTGGGTCCAGGCGTACTGGTCAATCGGGAACATCGGTGGTGTCCGCTCGGCGTCGTTGCGCCTGCCCTCGGCGCAGACCGAGGTAGTAGCCCAGGAGCCCCGCCCCGAGTGCCGCCTGCAGGGCGAAGAGGAAGGATTCGATTTCGCCGCCCGGCGGTTTCCACAGAGGCGAGAACCAGGGTCGGTAGTCGGGATGCGCCCGGGTGATTGCCGCCTGGGCCTGGGCGTCGGCCCCCGCGAAGGGTTCGGCCAGCCCGCGGGTGACGGGCAGCAACAGGGGCAGGGTGGCAATCGCCACGACCAGCCCCAGCAGAATCAAATTGATGCGTTTCATCAAGGGTGCTCCGGCTCAGGCTGTCGACGGCTTAAGAGCGGCGCTGCTGCCAGCACGTACGCGGTCGTGGAAGCCGAGTTCGTCGAGGTCGTTGCGGCTGTACTGGTTAAGCACATTGACCACGATCACGGTCAGCAGCCCCTCGATCACGGCCAGCGGGACCTGGGTGAACGCAAAGACCCCGCCGAACTTCGCCAGTGCCCCGAGGAAGCCTCTGACCGGATCGGGGAAGGCCAGCGCGAGTTGGGCGGCGGTGACCAGATAGGTTGCCAGATCCCCCAGCATGGCTGCCAGAAAGACCGCGATGCCGAGGCCCAAGGGGCGAGTCAGCCGGAAGCAGCCATAGGCGACCCAGGGGCCGACGACGGCCATGGCGACGATGTTGGCGCCGAGCGTGGTCAGCCCTCCATGGGCCAGGAGCAGGGCCTGAAACAACAGCACGATGGCCCCCAGCACCGCCATCACCGATGGGCCGAACAGGATCGACCCCAGGGCGGTCCCTGTGGGGTGCGAGCAACTGCCGGTCACCGACGGGATTTTGAGCGCCGAGAGTACAAAGGCGAAGGCCCCCGCACTGGCCAGCAAGAGCTTGGTGCGCGGGTGCTCGCTGGTGATCCGGGTGATGCGCCGCGCGCCCACGACGAGGAACGGGATGGCCACGGCAGTCCAGGCGGCGGCGTGGAGCGGGGGCAGGAAGCCCTCCATAATATGCATAGCGATAGTCTCCCCAAGGCGGTGGGCGCGCAGGGTGTCGGGCGGGGAGCGACGCGTGAGAACACGGGCAGACGGCCCGGCGGCCGGCAGGGCCTTGCGTGAGATGCGACCTCGCCGCCGGGGCACCCCGCCCGGCAGTCAAACACACGGTGCCGGCAGGTCTCCTGGCTTGCAGGTCACGGTCATCGCCCGCCTTCCCAGCCCCTTCCTTATGGGCGGCCAGTGGCGGTGTGGGCAATGACTCTCTGCTTACAGTTGCGGGGGCAGCCATGGCATCAACCATGTTCCCTTTTCATCCCACCTGGACGTTCGCCCAAGCGGAAACCGGCTTCGTTGGAGCGGCAGTCTAAAATGGCGGGCGCGCCGGGGTCAAACCCGGCTGTCAAACCCGGCTTGCCCCGATCGATGCCCCTGGCTTATCCTCCCGCCTCGCTTTGGGTTCCCCGCGGTGCGACCGCGCCACGGGGTGAAACGGGAAGTCCGGTGACGTCTGGTGCGCTTGCGTGTCCGACCACCCCGGCGCAGCCCCCGCTGCTGTGAGCCTGACGGGACCGCTACGTGCCACTGCGCTGCAGGCGTGGGAAGGCGGCGGACCCCGGATGACGGTGAGCCAGAAGACCGGCCCGAACGCGTAAACTGGTGTCAGTCCCGGGGTGGTGCTTGAGCCGATCGGATCTGCCGTACTGCCTTGCAGCGCCGGTTGACCCTGTTAGCCGCGATTGGCGTCGCCGGTACGTCCTGCAAACGCAGGCACCCGCGTGTGGCCCTCCCACCCCTGGCTTGCGCCGTTTGTGGTTTTCTCGTGACGAGGTCGATCGCTATGGGCTGCGTATGGTTCGTCGGCGCTGGGCCGGGTGACCCGGACCTGATCACGGTCAAGGGGCGCGCGCTGGTGGAACAGGCCGGGGCCATCCTCTTTGCCGGCTCCTTGGTGGACGCGGCGGCGGCCCGCTACGCCCCGGCCGCTTGCCGCGTGCAGGACTCCAAGGCGATGACCCTGGAGGCAATCAGCGCCTGGCTGATCGCGGCCGCCGGCGAGTGCGAGACGGTGGTGCGTCTTCAGACCGGTGACCCTGGGCTTTATGGTGCGCTGATTGAGATGACCCGGCCGCTGGACGCGGCCGGCATCCCGTGGCGGGTGGTGCCGGGGGTGACCTCGGCGATGGCCGCCGCCGCGGCGGCCGGTGAGAGCCTGACCCTGCCGGAGGTGACCCAGACCGTGATCCTCACGCGGGTGGCCGGGCGCACCCCGATGCCGGACGGGGAGGGCTTGGAGGCCTTGGCCGCCCACCACACCACCCTGTGCATCTATCTGTCCGCGACCCTGATGCCCGAGGTCCAACGCGCCTTGGGCGCCGCTGGCTGGGCGCCGGATGCCCCGATCCTGGTGGTGCAGAAGGCGAGTTGGCCGGGGCGCGAGCAGATCGTGCGCGGTCGGCTGGACGACATCCACGAGCGCTGCCGTGAGGCGGGTATTGGCGCCCAGGCGATGATCATCGCCAGCCCCGCGCTCGGGGCGGGTGGTTGGGCTGAGCTCACCCCATCCAAGCTCTACGACCCGGCCTTCGGGCACCGTTTCCGCCGGGCCGCACCACCGGACTCTGACGCATGAGAGACACCACGTTATTGTTGGTCGGCCACGGTTCCCGCTCCCACGGGGGCAACACCGAGACCCGGCAATTCGCCGAGCAGTGGCAGGCGCGCCACCCGGATTGGCACATCGTGACCTGCTTCATCGAGTGGGACGCGGTCCTGCTGGACACCGGGCTGGATCAGGCGGCGCGTGAGTCACGCCGCGTGCTGGTCCTGCCCTTCATCCTCAATGCCGCCGGACACGTCAAGATGGAGATCCCGGCGGCCATCGATGCCGCGCGGGTCCGCCACCCTGCGGTGACCTTCGCGTGCGCGCCACACCTCGGCATGGTCCGCGAGGTTCAGACGGTGCTCCAGGGTCGGCTCGAGGGCCTGATGGCAGAGCTCGCCATGCCCGACCCGCGCACCACCGGCGTCATCCTGCTGGGGCGCGGCTCCTCGGACGCGGGCGCCAACGGCGAACTGGCGCGGATGGCGCGCTGGGTCTTCGAGGACAATCACCACGACCTGGTGGATCTGGCCTTCACCGGCATCACCTGGCCGCGCCTGGAGACCGTGGTGCAGCGCCAGGCGCGTCTGGGTATGACCCAGATCCTGATCGTGCCGGTGTATCTATTCTCCGGCCGGCTGACCGAGCGCATTGCCGCCCAGGTGGCGCGACTGCGCGGCCAGTATCCGGGGATCGCCTTTGCCCTGGGTGAGCATTTCGGTTTTGAGGAGGGTATCTTCAATCTGCTGGATGCCCGCGCCGAGGGTCGGGACCTGCCCGCGGGTGGGCTGCTGGAGTGCGACGGCTGCAAGTACCGCGCGGCGGTGCAGGCGGCGCACCTGCATGACCATGCCCATACGCATTTATGAAGTATGAAGGCCGTAGGGTAGATCAGCGTAGCGCATCCACCAAGAATGCTCGATGAATAGGGTGACCAACATGAGTGGCAAGCAGTCAGTAACCGAGCAGGATACCAGCACGGGGCGGGCGATCGAGCACGATTCATTCGCCATCATCGATCGGGAGGCCGGCCCACACGCCTACGATCCGGCCCAGTGGTCGATCGTGCGGCGGATGATCCACGCCAGCGCCGACTTCGAGCTGAACGGCCTGACCGCCTTTCATCCCGAGGCGGTCCCCGCCGGGCTGGCCGCGCTACGCCAGGGCGGTCGGCCCCTGGTTGCCGACGTGGGTATGATCCTGGCAGGGCTCTCATGCGCGCGGCTCGCCCGCTTCGGTTTGACGCCCTATCAGTTCATCGCTGATGCGGACGTGATCGCCCAGGCCCAGGCCCAGGGCACCACCCGCGCCGTGCAGGCGATGCGCAAGGCCCTGGGCCTCGGGCTTCTGGACGGGGCCATCATCGGCGTCGGCAACGCCCCGACCGCCCTGCTCGAGGTCCTGCGCCTGATCGCGACTGAGGGCGTCCGTCCGGCGCTCGTCATCGGCATGCCGGTCGGCTTTGTCTCGGCGGCCGAGTCCAAAGGGCTGCTGGTTGAGGTCAGCCCGGTGCCTTGGATCACGGTGCAGGGCCGCAAGGGCGGCTCGACCTTGGTGGTCGCGGCGATTCATGCCTTGCTGGCCCTGGCGGCGGAGACTGGAGAGCCGTTATCCTGATCATGCCGAAGGTATCCGCAACATGAAAACATTTGAAGAAGTTAAGTCCGATATTGAGGCGCTTCCCCATCGTGAGTATATGAAGTTAACACACTGGTTGTCTGAGCGCGATTGGCAGGCTTGGGACGAAGAAATTGAAAGAGATTCTGCCGCAGGAAAGCTCGACTTCCTGATCGAAGAGGCGCTTGACGAAAAAAGAAACGGAACGCTTGGCAGCCTGTGAAGCATAAGACAACAGCACGTTTCTGGAATTGCTTCTATGCTTTGCCGGAAGCGGTGCAGGGCGTTACCCGCAAGAATTATGAGCTACTCAAGCAAAACCCGCGTCACCCTTCACTGCAATTGAAGAAAGTGGGGCGACTCTGGTCTGCGCGGGTTGGCCGCGACCATCGCGCGCTCGCCATGGAAGACGACGGCGGTTACGTCTGGGTCTGGATCGGTACCCACGAAGAATATGATCGCCTGCTGCGCGTGTAATGGTTCTGGCCGGTTCACGATGAGGAGTAAAGAATGAGCCGCGGCCATGAAACCCGGGATCGCTCCCCCAAAGCCGACACCCGCCGCGGTCGCAGCGGTCGCACCGGCTTCACCACCGGCGCCAATGCGGCGGCGGCGGCCACCGCGGCGACCCTGGGCCTGGTGCAGGGCCGGGTGCCGGAGACCCTGGAGTGCCTGTTGCCCAACGGTCAGCGGGCGGTCTTTGCGATCACCGATGGCCGCGTCGCGGGCGACCGCGCCCATGCGGTCTGTGTGAAGGACGCGGGCGACGACCCGGACGCGACCAATGGTGCACACCTGACCGCGGAGGTGCAGCGCATCCCCGGCGGCGGGGGCGAGGTTGTGCTCAACGGTGGTCCCGGCGTGGGGCTCGTGACCCGGGCGGGCCTGGGGCTCGCGGTCGGCATGCCCGCGATCAATCCGGTGCCGCGGCGCAACATCGTCGAAAACGTCCGGGTCGCCGGTGCGGCGCTGCTGGCGGCGGGGGATACGCTTGAGGTGACCATCTCGGTCCCGGGCGGGGAGGAGATGGCCTTAAAAACCCTCAATGCCCGGCTCGGCATCTTGGGCGGGATCTCCATCCTGGGCACCACCGGCATCGTGCGACCCTACTCGACCGCGGCCTTTCGCGCGAGCGTGGTCCAGGCGGTGCGGGTGGCCGCCCATCAGGGCCAGACGACGATTGTTTTCACCACCGGCGGGCGCACCGAGCAGGCGGCCATGGCGACCTTTGCGCAACTGCCGGAGGTCTGTTTCGTGCAGATGGGCGACTTCGTGAAGGCCGCCTTCACCGCCGCGGTGAAACACCGGATGCAACACATCATCGTCGGCGCCATGGTGGGGAAGCTGACCAAGATCGCCCAGGGGTTGGCGGTGACCCACGCCTGGCGCGCCGAGCTTGACCGCGACCTGATTGCCGGGGTGGCCGCCGAGGTCGGCGCGCCCCCTGACTTGGTCGAGCAGATCCGCACCGCCGCGACCGCGCGTTTTGCCGCGGAGGGTCTGGCGGCGATTGGGTTGGCCGCCCCATTGCACCAGGCGCTGGCCGGCCGCGTGATCGAGAGCCTGCGCCGGCTCTATCCCGGACCCCATCGGCTTACCGTGCTGGCCTGCGACTTCGACGGCCAGCCCATCGCCAGCGTGGCGGAAGAGGCTCATGACTGACTGCGCATTGATCGGCATCCTGGACGATGGCTGGGCCGGCCTGGCGGACGACGCACGTGCCCGGTTGGCGCGGGCGGGCTGCGTGATCGGTGCCGCCCGCACCCTGGCACTGGTGGCGCCGTACCTGGCGCCCGGCGTGCGGCAACGGGCGATGGACGGCGCACTGGCGCAGGTTCCGGCCTGGGTGCGTGAGGCGCAGGCGGACGGGCTGCCGGTGGCGGTGCTCGCCACCGGCGACCCACTCTGCCACGGCATCGCCGGCCGCCTGATCGCGGCCTTGGGGGCGGATGCGCTAGAGATCGTGCCGGCGCCCTCGACCCTGCAACTCGCCTTCGCCCGACTCAAACGACCCTGGCAGGAGGTGCAGGTCGCCTCCTGTCACGGCGCCGACTCCGGGGACTGGGACTGGGTTTCCGGGGCTGAACATGGGCCGGATCACGGCCTGTACCGGGTGCTGCGGGCCGTCGCGCTGCACCCCGTGGTGGCGGTCTTCACCAGCCCGGCGAACGGTCCGGACCGGATCGCCCGGGCGCTGCTGACCCTGGGCTATGGGGCAGATGTCCGGCTGTCGGTCGCGGCCAGGTTGGCCGGTCCCGATGAGGCGCTGTTTCCCCGCTTGGGTCTCGAGGAGGCTGCCGGGCAACGCTTTGCGGCACCCAATATCGCGATTGTGGAGCGCGTGGCGGATCAGCGCCAGGTCTTCGGCCTGGCGGATGGCGGTTTTGCCAAACAGGATCGCACGGCGCAAGAGTGCGCCGGGCTGATCACCAAGCTGGAGGTGCGCGCGGTCAGCCTCGCGAAGCTCGCCCTGCGACCGGATAGCCTAGTCTGGGATATCGGCGCCGGCTCTGGCGCGGTCGGGCTGGAGGCCAGCCGCATCGCCTACCTGGGTCATTGCTGGGCGATCGAGAAAGAGTCGGCCCAGGTGGCGGACGCCCGGGTCAATGCGCGCCGCCTGCGGGCAGGCAACTACAGCCTGTTCGAGGGCAAGGCCCCCGTCGGCTTGGACGCCTGGCCGGACCCCGACGCGGTATTTGTCGGCGGCTCGGGTGGTGCATTGGATGCGCTGATCGAATTGATCGCGACCCGCCTGCGCCCCGGCGGGCGCCTGGTGATGAATTTGATTGCACTGGAAAACCTCGCCGCCGCCACCGCCGCACTCGACCGGGTCGGGCTTAGCTGGGACCTGATCCAACTCGGTGTCGCGCGCAGCCAGCCGATCCTAGGGTTGCACCGGCTGGCGGCACTGAATCCGGTGTGGATACTGACTGCCTTTAAGGAATCCTGACGATGACTGAACAACCCACACCCCGCCTGGGCCGCCTGATCGGGGTCTCACTGGGGCCCGGCGACCCGGACCTCATCACCCGCCGCGGCTGGATCGCCCTGCAGTCGGACGCCCGCTGGGTCTATCCGGTCAAGGGCAAGGGCGCGGAGTCCTATGCACTGGCCATCGTGCAGCGGGCCGGGCTTGCGGTCCCGGCGGACGCGCAGGCGCTGCACTTTCCGATGACCAGCGACCCCACGGTCCTGGCCCTGGCCTGGACGCGCGCCGGGGCCTGTTGCGCCGAGTGGTTGGCCGCCGGGCGGGACCTGCTGTTCCTGGTGGAGGGCGACGCCTCGACCTACTCGACCTTCGGCCATCTGGCGCGGGCGCTGCGCGTCCTGGACCCGGGGGTCGTGGTGGAGGTGATCCCAGGCGTACCTTCGTATAATGCCGCCGCCGCACGGATCGCCGCGCCGCTGGTGGAGGAGGACGGGACGCTCGCCATCATTCCTGCCGCCTATGGCATCGCGGTCATCGACGGTCTCATCGACTCCTTCGACACCCTGGTCTTGCTCAAGGTGAAGCCCTTGCTCGACCCGTTGCTGGACCTTTTGGAGCGGCGCGGCCTGCTGGAGCAGGCGTGTTTCATTGAGAAGGTTGGCGCGCCCGATGAGCGGGTGGTCGAGTCGGTGGGCAGCCTGCGCGGGGAGAAGGTCGCCTATCTTTCGCTGCTCTTGGTACGCAATCCCGGGCGGGTGCGCGGGACCTTGCAGCGCGGGTGCGCCACGGCAGGAAATCCGTAGGATGGGTAGAGCGGCCCCGGTACGGCATCGACTGTCTGGCACTGAGGTTCTGGGCCGCGAAACCCATCGCCTCCAGGTGCCGGCGAATGATGGGTTTCGCTGCGCTCTACCCATCCTACGTCTTTAGACGGCTGCGTAACCCGATGTCGGCCATCCCCCCCGAACGCCCGCTTGCCGTCCTGGCCATCACGCGCGCCGGTGTCGCCCTAGCCGGTGCGGTCGTCCAAGCCCAGCCCGGGGCGCGTCTCTATGCCCCGGAGGCCATGCGTGCGTTGGCCGAGGCGGCGGCCCCCGGCGTCTGCACCTGCTACAGTGGCCCGCTGCGCGACCTGATCCCCGAGTTGTTCGCCGACTGCGGCGGGATCGTCGCCATCTTCTCGCTGGGCGCGCTGGTGCGCCTGATCGCCCCGCACCTGCGCGACAAGTACCGGGACCCCGCGGTGGTGGTGTTGGATGAGGCCGGCCGCTTCGTCGTCCCGGTCCTCTCCGGTCATCTGGGCGGGGCCAATGCACTGGCGGGACGCCTGGCCGCGGCCCTGGGAGCGACGCCGGTGCTCACCACCGCCTCGGATGTGCGCCAGACCCTGGCCGTGGATCTGCTCGGGCGGGAACTGGGCTGGACAGTGGCGACGAGTGCCAATGACCTGCTGAGAGCGAGTGCAGCGGTGGTGAACGACGAGCCGGTTGCATTGGTCCAGGAGGCCGGGAGCAGCGACTGGTGGGCGGGCCATGCCAATGGGCGGGCGGGTCCGCTGCCTGGCAACCTGCACTGTTATGGCGCTTTGGAATCGGTGGACCTGGACCGGTATCGCGCCATACTCTGGATCACCGACCGCGCCAAGCCGCCGTCTCTCGACGGATTCAACGGCGCGCTCGTGATCTACCGAGTCCCCGAGGTCACGCCATGAAGGATCGCCTGGCCCTGGGTCTGGGCTGCGACCGCGGTACGCCCGCCGCCACTCTGGAGCGCGCGGTGGCCGAGGCACTCGCCATCCTGGATGCTGAGCCGGCCCAGGTGGCCGCGGTGGCGAGTATCGATCTGAAGGCGGACGAGGTGGGGCTGGCCGACTGGGCCGCGTATCATGGCTGGCAGCCCATTTTCTTTAGCGCGGCGCAGCTTGCGCCCGTGCAGGTCCCCAACCCGTCCGAGACGGTGCGTCGCCACACCGGCACCCCCTCGGTCAGCGAGGCGGCGGCCCTGTTGGCCGCGGGGCGCAAGGGCGGGCCCTTATTGGTCGAAAAACATAAAGTGCGAGACTCCCAGGGCAAACACGCCACGGTGTCGATCGCGAGGATCATTGATGACTGACAGTTCCACCCGCGGCAAGCTCTTCCTCGTCGGCATCGGTCCCGGCGGTGAGGCCCACATGACCGCCCGTGCCCGCGAGGCCATCGCCACCGCCGACACCCTCATCGGCCACGCCACCTACCTGCGCCTGGTCGCCGATCTGGTCACTGACCAGGAGGTGGTCAGGAGTTCCATGACCGAGGAACTGGACCGGGCGGTCATGGCCGTGGAGCTGGCCCAGGCGGGTCGCACCGTCGCCCTGATCTCATCGGGTGACAGCGGGGTCTACGGCATGGCCGGGCTGACCTACGAGGTCCTGTTCCAGTCCGGCTGGACCCCGGAGACCGGCTTCCCGGTCGAGATGGTCCCGGGCGTCACCGCGCTGGCCAGTTGCGCGGCCCTGGTCGGGGCGCCGTTGAGCCATGACTTCTGCGCCATCTCGCTGTCGGACCTGCTGACCCCCTGGCCGGTGATTGCCCGTCGGCTCAACGCGGCGGCGGCGGCCGACTTCGTCGTTGCGCTCTACAATCCCAAGAGCGGGCGGCGCGCGCGCCAGATCGTCGAGGCGCAGCGCCTGTTCCTCTGCCATCGCCACCCCGAGACCCCGGTTGCACTGGTACAGTCCGCCTACCGGCCGCGTCAGCGCCTGGAGCTGACCACCCTGGCGGAGTTGGACCGGCGCGAGGTCAGTATGCTGACCACCGTCCTGATCGGTAACAGCCAGACCCGGATCGAGCACGGGCTGTTAATCACCCCGCGCGGCTATACCAACAAATACGACCTGCGGGGCCGCACGACGGTTGACGGGGAGCGGGGCGGGCACTCACTCTCCAGCGGACTGGACGGCTGGCTTGCGACCATCCGCGCCGGTGGCGAGTCCGCGGCCGAGCTCGCGCAACGCTATGGGTTGCCTGAAGACTATATCGCGGCGGTATTGGCGTGCGCGGATGCGGCGATTGAAGACTAGACAGCAGTTATACGGAGGACCAAAGAATGAATAAGATGATCGTCGGCGCGCTCAGTGCGCTCTTGTTCACCGGCGGTGCGCTGGCGGATGCGGCCGCGAATGGGGGCGACGGGTTGTGGGCCAGGCTGATCAGCGGACGCGACGTCCCGCCGATTTCGAGCGAACGCTATCGCACCGAGTGCAGCGGCTGCCACTTCGCCTACCAGCCCGGGCTGCTGCCCGCCGACGGCTGGGCGCGCATCATGGGCGCGCTGGACGACCACTTCGGAGACGACGCGACCCTGGACCCGGCCGTCGCCAAGGAACTGAGCGACTACCTGACCGCCAATGCCGCCAATGACACCCGCTCCATCCGCTCCCGCGCCTTCGCCGCCTACCCGCTGCCGGCCGACGGTATCCCGCGTATCTCCAAGACGGCCTTTTTTCAGCGCCGCCACGGCGTGATCCCGGCGCGCCTGGTCAAGGACAATCCGCAGGTCAAGAGCTTCAGCCAGTGCGACAAGTGCCACCGCCTGGCCGAGCAGGGCCAGTTCCACGAGAGCTCGGTCATCATTCCCGGGGCGTGAGGCGGACCGGCTCCCGGACCGGAAGTGGCGCTGGTCCGTGGGAGTGGGTCATTGCCCGATAGATGCGCGAAAAGGGTTGATCAGCGTGAGGCGTCCGGCGATCACTTGGCCGTCCTGCATGTCTTCGGTGTACAGGGCAGTGCAATCGGCGGCGAGTGCCGAGGCGATGATGAGGCAATCGTAGTGACGGTAGCCATAGCGTTCGGCAAGTGCCCA
Source organism: uncultured Thiodictyon sp. (assembly GCA_903837595.1). GTDB lineage: Bacteria > Pseudomonadota > Gammaproteobacteria > Chromatiales > Chromatiaceae > Thiodictyon. The sequence goes on along the minus strand of CAILVI010000408.1, from coordinate 9,107 downwards.
CGCGGATCGGACCTGTTCCAGGCCGATGTTGTTTAGTCGGACCAGTCTCAGGATCGTCTCCAGTTCGGTGGCGACCTGTGCGGGGGCCACTGCGACTTGCGCCGCAGTACATGGCTGCACTCATTGAGAACCTGGATGGAAATGTGCGGATAGCCCTTGAGCAGCGCGAGGGCCGTCGCCTTTTTCGCGTCATCGGCTCCGAAGGAGTAGAGGACGACGTTGCTATCGAGAAAGGCGTTCATCTTATCCGCGGGCGTTGTCATACAGAGCGTTTCGGTCCGGAATCGGCTTTCCGCCCCAGTCGATGCGCACACCGGCAAGATGCTCCAAGGCTTCCTGCCGCAGGGTTTCATCGCTGGGGCTTGCATTGACGACGGCGGCCTCGCCGTGAGCATGGCGTTCGGCAAGAAACTCAATAAAATCGAGCGCCTCGCGTGCCGCATACTCAGGGAGGTCGAGGCTTGTTTGATAGATACGTTCGGCGAGCGTCATATCATTATTCCTCCAGGTGGATGCTATCACGGGTGATATCGTCGTTGGCACGCGCGGCCTTGGCTGGTACGCCGGGCGCGCGTAGCCGGCTTCCCAGACTGTAAGCGATCAGATGCGTCGTTTGGTTTCCAGTGGGACATCGCAGATGATCCCGCCTTCGTTCGGTGCTGGAGGTCTGGGTCGCCCCCTGAGCAAAGGGTAACCGGGCAGCAGCCCCGATGCACCAGGTAATCCACTCGAGATTACCGCCTCTGGCTCGTGGTAAACTTGACCTTCGGACCAGCCCCGGAGTGAAAGACCATGGACCCCTGCCACCCACTGCCTGCGCCCGACCTTCACCGCCCGTCTGGGCGTGGACCTGGCCGCGGGGCGGCCGTCAACCTGATCGCCGCGCCTGGGCAGGGTGCCGGGCGGCTGCTCGCTGACCTGCGCGGCCTGACCGGCCGCGGGCCGCGCCTCGTCGCCAACCTCAAGCGGCACCGTGCGAGCCTCCCCGCGCTGGTCGCGGACCTGTGGTCCCAGACCGGGCTTGGCGGCAATGCCCCGACCAGCCTGGGCGGACTCTGCGAGCGGCTGGAGCGCGACCTGCCCGGTGCCGCGCCGCTCCTGCACCGCTTCGATGTCCTGCTGGACAATCCGGATCTGGACCCCGCCTACGACGACCGCTTCATCAATGCACTCAATGCACTGTGCAACCGCGGCCTGTCGCTGGTCTGCGTGACTGCGCAGCGCCTTCAGCAGCATGTCATCCTGACCCCGGGCGGGGTACGCACCGGTTCTATCCTGGACCTGGCCCGCGAGGACCTGCCGGTCCTGGCCTGGGCTGAGGTCATGGCCGAGATCGAGCGGCATAACCTGTCCCTGGACGAGAAGGACCGCGCCCGGCTGGCCGCCGCCGTGCTGGAGAACCCTTCGCCGTTCGACTTCATGGACCTCGCCTGTCGCCGGCTGGCGGACGGTGTCAATCCGACCTGGTCCCTGCGCAAGCGATTGAAGCGCTGGGGGCAGGAGGTCCGCCGGGAGGGTCGGCGGCTCGGACCCGGGTCGGTGGTGCGGCTGCGCCAGCGGTTGCAGACCTGGTGGCGCGCCTCCGGGCTCGGCAAACTGCTGCCGCTCGCGCGGCTCACTGCCTGGATCGGCGGCCTGTTCCCGGGCGGGAAGTAGGGTCCGCTGCGCGGACCGCTCGCCGCCGGCCGCAACCGCACCGTCTCGACCAGCCGCGGAGGCTCGCCCCATGAAATACATCGTCCTCAAGACCGGCGGCCGCGAATGTCCGGTGCTCTTCCCCAGCGACTTCTCTCATCGCCACCTGGCGGACCTCTTTGCCCCCGCGCCGGTGGTGGCCGCGGGCTTCGTGCGCGAGGGACCGGACGGGATCAGCTGCGGGGGCGAGAGCGCCGGTCTGCGAATCGGCTCCCGGGGCGGGGTGGACGTGGCCCTGATCCGTGGGGCCTTGGGAGAGGAGTGAGCCCCGGGCCGCGCGGCCCCCACCCTGTCTCGTGACGCTGCTCATTCTTTCTCGTGACGCCGCTCCAGCGGCGTCACGCATGTGTCTGGCGCTCCGCGCCACGAGGGGCCAGCGGCTGCCGGAGGCCCTCCCGGACCTCCCGGCGCGCAGCGCCTGACACAGGTGTGACACCGCTGGAGCGGTGTCACAAGAGAACAACCGCCGACCCAGGGCGTTGCCCTGGGCTGGTCTGTGTGACCCCGTTGGGGCCATCGGGAGGAGGTACCAGGCGATGACCAGACCCGAGCGCAATCCATTTGAACTCCCGGCCGAGCCCAGGGGCGGGCTGGACCTGATTTGGTGGGTGCTCTTCGAGTACCGGCGGCTTGAACGCTACGGCAAGACCCTGGACCGCCGCCGTTCCTTGAGAATCTACCTGAGTGCCGTTCTGTGGACCTCTCTTCTAGCGACTGGCGTGTGGCTACTTGGCAGCCTGCTCGTCGTTTTGCTTGAAGTGCGCTTCCCTGGTATATGCAGGATTCACTGGATCAATGCCTTAGCTTTTGACGAGACATTCGCCGGGCGACTGCTTGAGAGTATGCGTTCTGATCTTCCGTCGTTCCTAGTCGAACTGGTCGTGGGTGGTCTGGGGTGGCTCTTGGTAAATCTTTTGATGGCTGTCGTTATATTTTTTCCGTTAATGTTCTTAGGTGGTCTAGTAGCCGGGCCTGCATTGGCCTTGGTCGGGGGTATAGCATGGATTCTGACATCGATTATGGGGGGGCGGTCTACTAGAAGTTGGTCTCACAGGAGGAATTGGAGTCATTCTTGGAATGCTGATTGGCCTGGTTTGGGGGCTGCTTCTTGGTCTCTATTTTGACTTAGTCTGGGGCCTGTATATCGGTTTGTTGATGTGCCTGGGACTGAGTCTGGCCGTTTCGTTTTCGACGGGGTTCGCAGTAAGCGTTGGCTTCATGATTGGCTGGTTGTTGGGGTATTACCGGGTGCCGTTCTATTTCATTCAGGCTCCCGTGGCGCTCTTCCGCCTGGACATGCGCCACAATCCTTATCTCTGGGACGGCGCGGTCCGGTTGCCGCTCTGGGGTGCCCGCCGCCGACTCACCGACCAAGTGGCGGCAGACCCCGAGACCGGCGCAGCCTTCGTCCTTTCACAATCTCAGGGCTTGGGTACGAGGGTGGAGGGGAGTACTGCCCCGTTCCCGCGGGTCAACAGGGGTTGCGTCCGGACGCCCGTCCGATGAATCGTCGGGTTGCGCCCGCATGTAACCCAAACCTCCACCGTGCAGCCCCGGAGACCCGCCCCATGCTGATCCAGAAACCACCCCCGATCCCGTCGTCCGAGATCACGCCGCCCGCTGTCTGGGCGCGGCGCCGCGAACTGCTCAAGGCCGCGTTGGCCCTGGCGGGGACCGGGGCTGGGCTGGCGGCGGGCGGGCGCCTGCTCGCCGCGGCTCCGGCGGCGGACGGCTCCCTGGCCGTGATCCCAAACGTCCGGCCAAGCCCCCTGAGCACGGACGAACCGCGGACCAGCCGCGATGACGTGACCGGCTACAACAATTTCTACGAGTTCGGCACCGGCAAGGAGGACCCCAAGGCCAATGCCGGCTCACTCAAGCCCCGGCCCTGGACGGTGGTGGTGGACGGTGCCTGTGAGGCTCCCGGGACGATCGGGATCGAGGACATCCTGACCGGCTTTACCCAGGAGGAACGCATCTATCGGCTACGCTGTGTGGAGGCCTGGGCGATGGTGATCCCCTGGGTCGGTTTCCCGCTCGGGGACCTGCTTAAGCGCTTCAAGCCGACCTCGCAGGCGCGCTATGTGGCCTTCGAGACCCTGGTGGACCCGCAGCAACTGCCGGGGCAGCGCCGCTCGGTGCTCGATTGGCCCTATCGCGAGGGGCTGCGCATGGATGAGGCCATGCACCCGCTGACCATCCTGGCGACCGGGCTCTATGGGCAGGTCCTGCCCAATCAGAACGGGGCGCCGCTGCGCCTGGTCGTGCCCTGGAAGTACGGATTCAAGAGCATTAAGTCGATCGTGCGGATCAGCTTCACGGCGACCCAGCCGGTGAATACCTGGCAGGCGATGGCGTCCAACGAATACGGCTTCTACGCCAACGTGAACCCGGCGGTCGATCACCCGCGCTGGAGCCAGGCGCGGCACCGGATGATCGGTGAGGGGCTCTTTGCCGGCAAGCACAAGACGCTGCCGTTCAACGGCTATGCCGATCAGGTCGCGAGCCTCTATGCGGGCATGGACCTGCGGCGGGAGTTTTGATGGCGGCCGCGACGCCGCGTTTGAAGCCGGACACCGCGGTGCGCTACGGCAAGCCGCTGGTGTTCGCCTTGTGCCTGCTGCCATTGGCGCTCATGGTGTGGCTGGCGGCGGTCGACCGGCTCGGTGCCAACCCGGTGGAGGCGGTGCTGCACTTTACCGGGGACTTCGCGCTGCGCCTGCTGCTGTTCACGCTGGCGGTGACGCCGCTGCGGCGCCTGACGGGGCTCGCCTGGTTGGTGCGGTTCCGGCGCATGCTCGGGCTCTTCGCCTTTTTCTACGCGCTGCTGCACTTCACGGTCTATCTGGCGTTGGACCGCTCCCTGGACTGGGGTGAGGTCGTCACGGATCTCGCCAAGCGGCCGTACATCATGGTCGGCTTCGCCGCCTTCGTGCTGCTGGTGCCGCTGGCGGTGACTTCCACGCGTGGCTGGGTGCGGCGGTTGGGGCGCCGCTGGCAGCAGTTGCACCGGTTCGTCTATCTCATCGCGGTCCTGGGGGTGCTGCATTTTTTTTGGCTGGTGAAGGCGGACGTGCGCGAACCGCTGATCTATGCCGCTGTCCTCGCCGTCCTGCTGGCGGCTCGCCTGCCCTGGTTCAAGCCTGCATCCGCCGGTTCCGGGCGCGCAAAAGGCAAAGTTTCAGTGACCTAGCCCGCAGTTTCAGACATTGGTCCTTGCCGTGGGGCGTCCCTTCGCCCACACTGAGTGCGTCGGGCTGCCTGGTAATGGAGTACCCTTGGCCAGACCAAACATCGGCTTGACTGACTCGCACGCCCGCGGTATCCCGCGGCGGCGACACGGACGCACTTAACCCATGACATTGCATCGGCGCGCTGTCCCCGGCCGCCACACTACGACCGGGTCGTTCTGTACACTCCAGGTCAACATCCACCTGGCCGGTCCACACCCCTGGGGGTCGACATGACCGCCCGGCTGGGATTGGTGCGTCCGGCTGACACGCCGCCGGTGAAGTTGCCCGAGGTCCTGCTGGCACTGGAGCAGATCCGTGATCGCTCCATGGAAGCGGAGCGGCGGCTCGCCATGTTGCGGGCGCTGAAGGACCCGGTGGAGGCGATCCAATCCGCCCGCGCGCGGCGCGGCGCGGGCCTGGATGGGTGCGCTCCGTCGCGCACGCTTAGCCTGGAAGATTCCGTGTACCGCTCCTGGTGCGGCAATCTCCAGCGACTCCTGATCGACCTCGGTCACCCCCGTTCCGTTGGCCAGGCGCGCTTTGCGATTTACCGTGAATGGGTCCTGCGGCAGCTCCTGAAGGACTTGGGGCGGGCGGCGGACGCCGCCGTCCGGGCGGGACAGCGGGTGATGCCCGGGACCTGGCGGTCGCTGCATGACCTGTTCCTTTACCTGGACGGCCGTGACGAGGTGGCCGGTCCGGCGCCCGCGGGTCCCGCCCGGTTCAATCCGGGTAATGAATACAAGCGCCTGTTGTTGTTGGGGGCGCTCGCCGAGTACCAGGATCTGGACCAGATCCTCCCCGTCATCGGTCCGCGGCTGCGCGAGTGGGCGGGCGTCTCGGTACTCAAGCGCGATGTGTGCGTGGTGGGTGAGTCCGCCTTGCTGCGCCTCGACCTGACCGCGGACGGTCCGCCTCGTCGCGCCCGGCCGGGCGACGAGCAGCCTTACCAGGGCTGGGTCCTGGAGCCCGCCAAGCCCTACACCGACGCCCTGGCCGCTTATCCGCTGTGTGAGCGGCAGCTGACTGCCGCCGCGTGAGTCCTGGCGCGACGTTTCACTGAGCGTCCGCGCCGGGGCACCAAGAGCCGGAAATTGCTCACGTCAAGACGCCAAGCTTGCCAAGGAATGCAATGAGGTGAGGCCCGCATCCAGAGCGCCCGTCGGGTGAATGGCCCAGCCCATATAACGCATTGAAAAACCTTGGCGAGCTTGGCGCCTTGGCGTGAGACTTCATTCTCTGCCGGCGCGGGGGAGCCCCGGTTTGCTGGGTCTGATCCAACCCCGCGCCCCTTCCCCGCCCCGCGCTTCGGGTATCATCGCCACCATATCACCCGTTCCTCACCCCGATAGGGAACCCATCATGCTCGTCCTTCGTGGTGCCCCAGCGCTGTCCGATTTTCGTCTCCGCAAGCTTGAGGGGCGCCTGCGTGCGGCCCTCGGGTGTGCCGCGAGCCTGACTGCCGAGTTTGTCCATTTCGTTGATGCGGAACGCGACCTGGACGAGGCCGAGTTGGCCGTCCTCGGGCGTCTGCTGCGCTATGGCCCCAGCCTGCCCGCCGCGGCACCGGTCGGCCAACTGGTCCTGACGGTGCCGCGCACCGGGACCATCTCACCCTGGTCATCCAAGGCGACCGACATCGCACGCAATTGCGGACTCGCCGCGGTGCGACGGCTGGAGCGGGGGACCGCCTGGTCACTGGCCGCCGACCGGGTGCTCACGGCGGACCAACTGCACCAGGCGGCGACCGTGCTGCACGATCGCATGACCCAGGAGGTCCTGTTCGACCTGGCGCATGCCGGTCGGCTCTTCGACCAGGCCGAGCCCCGCCCGCTGACCCGGGTGGCGTTGCGCGCCGACGGCCGCGACGCCCTGGTCCGGGCCAATGCCGAGCTGGGTCTGGCGCTGTCCGACGACGAGGTCGACTACCTGGCCGAGAGCTTCAGTGCGCTCGGGCGCGACCCGACCGACGTGGAGCTGATGATGTTCGCCCAGGCGAACTCGGAGCACTGCCGCCACAAGATCTTCAACGCCGACTGGACCATCGACGGCGTTCGTCAGCGTCGCACCCTGTTCCAGATGATCCGCCACACCACCGACTGCGCACCGCTCGGGGTCCTCTCCGCCTACAGCGACAATGCCGCGGTGATGCAGGGCTGGGATGGGCTGCGCTTCCTGCCGGACCCCGAGAGCGGGGTCTATGGGGTCCACGAGGAGCCCATCCACATCCTGATGAAGGTGGAGACCCACAACCACCCGACCGCGATCGCCCCGGACCCGGGCGCCGCCACCGGCGCCGGTGGTGAGATCCGCGACGAGGGGGCGACCGGGCTCGGGGCCAAGCCCAAGGCGGGCCTGTGTGGTTTCTCGGTCTCCAACCTGCGCATCCCCGGGCACGAGCAGCCCTGGGAACAGGACTATGGGCGGCCGGGCCGGCTGTGCTCGGCCCTGGACATCATGCTCGAAGGGCCCATCGGCGCCGCTGCCTTCAACAACGAGTTCGGCCGTCCCAACCTGGCGGGCTATTTTCGCACCTACGAGCAGGCGATCCCGGGGCCGGACGGCGCGCCGGAGCCGCGCGGTTACCACAAGCCCATCATGCTGGCGGGCGGCATCGGCAACATCCGCGCCGAGCACGTCGCGAAAAGGCCCTTTCCGGCGGGGACGCCGCTGGTGGTGCTCGGCGGGCCAGCCATGCTGATCGGGTTGGGCGGTGGCGCGGCCTCCAGCATGGCCTCCGGGGCATCCGCCGAGGATCTCGATTTTGCCTCGGTGCAGCGTGCCAATCCGGAGATGGAGCGCCGTTGTCAGGAGGTGATCGACCGCTGCTGGGCGCGCGGTGAGGACAACCCGATTCTCTTCATCCACGACGTGGGCGCCGGCGGGCTCTCCAACGCACTGCCCGAACTGGTGCATGACGGCGGCCGGGGCGGTCGCTTCGAGTTGCGCCGCGTGCCCAATGCGGAGCCGGGCCTGACGCCCCTGGAGATCTGGTGCAACGAGGCCCAGGAGCGCTATGTGCTGGCGATCGCCGCGGACCAACTGGCAGACTTCCAGGCGATCTGTGAGCGTGAGCGCTGCCCCTATGCGGTGGTCGGGGAGGCGCTGGACGCTGCCCACCTGTCCATGACCGATGAGCGGCTGGGCGAGTCCCCGATCGACCTGCCGATGCAGGTCCTGTTCGGCAAGCCGCCGCGCATGCACCGCCATGTGGAGCGGGTTACGCCGCCCCGCACGGCGCTCGATCTCACGGCGATCCAACTGGACGAGGCCATTGCCCGGGTCCTGGCCCTGCCGGCCGTGGCCGACAAGTCCTTCCTGATCACCATCGGCGACCGCAGCATCACGGGACTCGTGGCGCGCGACCAGATGGTCGGCCCCTGGCAGATACCGGTCGCCGACTGCGCGGTGACCGCGAGCGACTACCGGGGCTTCACCGGCGAGGCCATGGCGCTGGGCGAGCGCACCCCGTTGGCCCTGCTGGACGCCCCGGCCGCCGGGCGCATGGCGGTGGGGGAGGCGATCACCAACCTGGCGGCGGCCGCCATCAACGGGCTCAGCGAGGTGCGGCTCTCCGCCAACTGGATGGCCGCCGCCGGCCACCCCGGTGAGGACGCGCGCTTGTATGAGACGGTCCGTGCGGTGGGGCTGGAGCTGTGCCCGGCGCTCGGGATCGCCATCCCGGTGGGCAAGGACTCCATGAGCATGAAGACCGTCTGGGCCGGCCCCGACGACAGCCGGCGGAGTATGACGGCGCCCCTGTCGCTCATCGTCTCGGCCTTCGCCCCGGTGAGCGATGTGCGCATCACCCTGACCCCGCAATTGCGCACCGACCGCGGGGATACCGACCTGATTCTGATCGACCTGGGGCAGGGCAAGAATCGGCTGGGCGGGTCCTGCTTGGCCCAGGTCTATGGCCAACTCGGGGACCCCGCGGTCGATGGGGTCCCGGACCTGGACGACCCGGGACTGCTCAAGCGCTTCTTCGCCGCCATCCAGGAGCTGAGCGCCGAGGGGCTGCTGCTGGCCTACCACGACCGCGCCGACGGCGGTCTGCTCGCGACCGTCTGTGAGATGGCCTTCGCCGGGCGCTGCGGGGTGGAGCTGGAGCTCGGTCCGGTGGGGGCAGGGGACCTCAAGGCACTGTTCAGCGAGGAATTGGGGGCGGTGATCCAGGAG
>CAILVI010000407.1 GCA_903837595.1 uncultured Thiodictyon sp. | reverse complement strand
TCCGGAACAATTGCGCGAAAAGTGGGACAGCGACCGTTCGGGGGACGCGAGCATCGCGCTCGTGCTGGCGATGGCCTTACGTCAGTCGGTCGCGCGCTTCGTCTTTTCTTCAAATCACCTGACCCAGTTGAGGCGTCTGCTTCCGTCGCAGGACAAGGAGGCGATCAAGAATATTCGCAAATCCTTCGTTGACGAAATCTGAAGTTTCCTACTTTTAATCGGGGCCTTAGTTATCATTCCGCCTCTCTTATTCCCGGCACCGGTCCTTGAGCGCCTCGGCTGCACATCGGCACGCCGGCCGGATGGTTGGAACGGCGAACGGCGAACGGTGGCTGAGGACGGTTCGCGGCAATAAATCGTACACCAAAAGTGATTTTATATTAGTGGAAGCTAATACACGGTTCAGCCAATCCACACGACCCCGGCAAACATCTGCCACGACCAGTAATTGCGATTTAAATACAGCGACTTAAAGCTGAATACGGACTCGGTTCGGAGTATAATCGAAGGTGCCTAACCAATTGATTACAGAACCAAACGAGCCCGCATTCGATGTCGATCTTACCCGCCCTCGCCACGCAATTCCAAGCCCTTTTTCCGGCGACCCCGCATGGCCAGGAGCGCGGCCGGTGGTTCATCCTGACGCTGCAGGCGATCGTGGTCCCGATCACCGCCTCGCGCACCTCGAACCTGCTGCGCACAATCGCCACCTTGTTTGGTGTGCACATCGCCCAGTCGCGCTATTACACCTTCATGGCCTCGGTGAAATTACCCTGGACGGCGGTCTGGGAGACCCTGTGGCGGGCCATCCCCAACCCGCTGACCGAGGGGCGTTTGCTCCTGGGGTTGGACGATTCGCTCAACCCCAAGACCGGGCGCAAGGTGTTTGGCTGTCAGCGCACCTTTGACCACGCGGCCAAGACCAATCAGAGTCAGTATCCCTGGGCGCAGACCATCGTCACCGTCGGCCTGCTGCAGGTGATTCATGGCCGCTGGTGCTGTCTGCCCTTGGCCTTCGCGTTCTACTTGCGCCGCCTGACGCTGCGTCCGCGCTGCATCCGGGTGTGCGGCGTGGCTCTGACTTTTGCGACCAAGTTTGCCCAAGCGGTCGCGCTGATCCGGCGCCTGGGCATCGTCTTCCCCCTGGTTCCGATCCTGGTGATCTGCGATAGTTGGTTCGGTAACAATGGGTTACTCAAGCCGTTGCGTGAAGCGCTGGGGCCGCGTGCCCATCTGCTCTCGCGCCTGCGCACCAATGCCGCACTCTATGATCTGCCGACCCCGACCCCGGGGGTGTCTGGGCGTCCGCGTAAGTACGGCGCGCGCCTGGGTAACGCGGGGCAGTTGGCGGCACTGCGGCAGGCGCAGGGGCAATCATACACGGTTAAACTGTATGGCCGGATGCGCACCGTGACCGCGGTGGACCAGTTGGTCATGCTCAAGACGCTACGGTGCCAGGTGCGTGTGGTCTGGATCTTCCGCAAGACCCGGTGGCTCGCCTTGGTCACCACCGACCTGACCTTGTCTGTAGCGCAAATGATTGAATATTATGGGGCGCGCTGGAAAATTGAAGCCGGTTTCAGAGAAATCAAACAGGAAATCGGGAGCGCCGAGACGCAAACGCGCCAGCCGGATGCGGTGACCAATCATCTCAACTTCTGTCTGGCGGCCACGGCCATCACCTGGATCTATGGCGCCCATTTGGAGCAAGCACCGCCGCGGCGCTATGCCACCAGCAAGCGCACCGAATATGCCTTCGCCGACCTGCGGCGGCGTCTCGCCCAAGACCTCGGCGGCGAGGGTTTCGGTATCGCTTGCGCGGATCCTGGCAAACCGACACAAAATCCGCTGATCGCCGCGGTTATGAAGCTTGTGGCGTAATTGAAAGCGGGAAACTTCAGT
>CAILVI010000406.1 GCA_903837595.1 uncultured Thiodictyon sp. | reverse complement strand
TGCAATATGAGACCCTGCCGGCCGCGACCGGTGGCCCCTGTCCCCGGGCGGATGAGGCCGGACGGCTGGTGCAGGGCGGGGTCGGCTGGTACGACGCCCTGGGCTATGCCGCGCGCTGGTCGCGCTGGCTGGCGCAGCACGCGGGGGCGCTGCCCGATTGTGCGCCTGAGGCCCCGCTGTGCGTCCCCCGCGGCGCGGGCCAGTCCCCGCTGATCCGGTTGCCCACCGAGGCGGAGTGGGAATATGTGGCCCGCGGCGGTCTGGCGGTGACCCCGGGTGAGTTTGGTGAGCCGCTCTATCCCATGGCGGATGGCCTGGAGCACCACACCTGGTATGAGCGCAACAGCGACCAGCAACTCAAGCCCATCGGCCAGCGCGCGGCCAACCCACTGGGTCTCCACGACCTCTATGGCAATGTCGAAGAGCTGACGCTCGACCTCTACCGCAGCCCGCTCTATCCGGGGCAGACCGGGGCGGCGGTGATCCGCGGCGGCAGCGTCCATACCGGCCGGGGCGGGATCGACGCGGCCGAGCGCAACGAGACCCCGCTCTATGGGCAGGGCGGTGCCAACCGCGCACCCGACAACGGCCTGCGCTTGATCGTGGACGCGGCGGCGGCCCCGGGCGCCGCCCCGACCAGGGCCGCCCCGTTGCCGGCGGTGGCCGGTATCGGCGGTCAGCTCCAGGTTAATGTAGACACCCGGGCGCGGGTGAGCATCGATGACAGCCTGGTCGGCCGGGCCGCCCCCGGCGAGCCGTTGGAGCTGCGGGGGCTCCCGGTCGGTGAGCACCGGGTGGAGGTCAGCGCGGCGGGATATCAGACGCTGAACGCGCGCCACGCCGTGACCGCCGGGCAATGGACCCAGGTCGTGGTCCTGATGCAGCCGTCGCCCGCGCCGGGGACCCCGGCGGTGGCGGACGCCCAGCCGTCCTGGACCAGCACCCGCCTGGGGCTGCCGGCGATCCTTCTGGCGTTGGTGCTCGGGGGCCTGGGGTTGTTCGTGATCCGGGCGGCACTGGCCAGACGCCGGGCGACCCCGGACCTCGCCCCGCTGCCGTCGCTCCCGCCCGCGATGATTGCCTTGCCTGGCGGGGCGTTCCGGATGGGCTCGCGGCCGGACGAACCGGAGTGCGGCCCGGATGAAGGCCCGCGGCACATGGTGCATATCGCCCCCTTTGCCATCGGCAAGACCGCGGTGACCTTTGCGCAATATGACGCCTTCTGTGCGGCGACGCAGCGGCCAAAAAGGCCGAGCGACCAGGGTTGGGGGCGGCGCGAGCGCCCCGTCATCGACGTGAGTTGGGACGACGCGCTCGCCTATGCGGCCTGGCTGTCGCAAGAGACCGGGGAGTCGTATCGGCTGCCGAGCGAGGCGGAGTGGGAATACGCGGCACGGGCGGGGACCAAGACGGCGTTCTGGACCGGCGCCTGCATCGACACCGACCGGGCGAACTACGATGGGAATCAGGATTACCACGGCTGTGGTGCCAAGACCGGGTTGTATCGCAAGCAGACCGTCCCGGCGGGGAGTCTACCGGCGAACCCCTGGGGCCTGCACGAGGTACACGGAAATGTGCGCGAATGGGTGCAGGACTGCTATCACGACAGCTATGTGGGCGCCCCAACGGACGGGAGTGCCTGGGAGCTTGGCGGCAGCACCGCGCGGGTGGCGCGCGGTGGTTCCTGGAGTTGCCAACCCAGTCGCGTGCGCGCCGCCTGCCGCCTCGCGCTCCAGCCGGGAAATCGCGGCGGCCGCCTCGGTTTTCGGCTTGCCAAGGACCTGCCGGCGAGTTCGGAGTGATGATCGAACAACCCCTACTCTCCTTCCCCCCTCGTGGGGGAGGGTTGGGGTGGGGGCAGAGCGGTTGTGTGGCCTTGGTCATAGTCCCGGCCTCTGCGCTAATACCTTATTCCGCTTAATCTTGCGCCTGCTCAAGCCCCGCAGGGGCGCGACATACCAGCCCAGGGCAACGCCCTGGGTATAACGGATAACAGACCCCAGCCCTGAAAGGGCGTGACATAACGAGCCCCACCGTTATGTCACGCCCTTTCAGGGCTGGGCCGAATAAACAACGCTAACCCAGGGCGTTGCCCTGGGCTG
>CAILVI010000405.1 GCA_903837595.1 uncultured Thiodictyon sp. | reverse complement strand
GATTTCGTTTGCGCCTTCCGCTTGCGTGACGATGCACAGCGGTTCTTCGCGGTGCTACCGAAGCGGCTGGAGAAATTCGGCCTCGAAGTCGCCCCGGAGAAGACGCAGATCTTGCGTTTTAGCCGCTTTCATCCGAGCATAAGGCGGCGCGTCACCTTTTTGGGTTTCGAGCTGTTCTGGTTTCCGGACCGCAACGGCACCCCCCAGGTGATGCGTCGCACCGCACTGGAGAGTTACGCCTTATTACCCTTGGCAAGTCATCGTCGGGGCAACTCCGGGTTGATGTCATCGGACGTGGTACCGCGGGGGGCCGGGGGTTGGTCGTAAAGCACCGGTCGCGCCTGGAGCGGGCGGAACAGCGTGGGGCGGCCGTTGCGCGCTTAGCGGGGCACTTGGTTGGCACTGGGTTGGACCCTTGAGGGGGCGCGACTACATCCGCACTGTATGCCGATTGGATCAGTGGCAAATCGTTGTTGCCGAAGGCAAGGGCCAAGCCCGTTCGACTCGGCATCGGCGATTGCGCCAAAAGCAACCCATGGCCTGCCGTGATGGTCTTGGTACGCTCGGAAGAATTGGTCGCCCAATTCCACCAGGCGCTATTGTTGGATTCATAAGCGGAGGAGCGATTCGTGGGGATACCTCAGGGGCAGACCACGGTTTCCGATCTAGGCTCGATGTGGCGCTGGCAAGCGAACAGGTAGGCGTCGCAGAGTCGCATGCTTGGGGTAACCGGCGGCCTCGATCCGAGCCTGTCGGGGCATGTTGAGACCTTGACGGAAACGATCGCTTGGCTTCAAAGTAGCAGTAAACTGTGGCCGGTCCCCGGTTTCTCCCGCCGGTTTCTCCCGATGCCATCGACGCCTCGCGGTCTGTGGCCGCGTCGCTATCGAGCGCTCGGCCTTCGGCGACCGCATCCAACCTTAAGAGGGCTTTGACCCATGCCTTTTCTGCGACTCTACTCCGGCGACAACCTCGAAGATCAGTGGGAACTGGGAGCCGAGGATCTCAATATCGGCCGCGCGGCGGACAACGATATCGTGCTCGAGAACCCCGGGATCTCCAAGCGTCATGCGCACATCGAAGCCGATGGGAGCCACTACGTCCTGGTGGACGACGGCAGTGCGAATGGCGTCTTCGTCAATCAACAGAAGGTATCCAGACACATCCTGAAATTTTGGGACGAGATTCAAATCTACCCCTACAAGTTGGTGTTTATGTCGGGCGCCAGATTGTCCGGAGAGACGACGGGACACGAAATCAGCGAACGCTCCGAGCTCAAGCACTTGGGCACGGTCGTTATGAAGCCTGGTGCCATGGCTTCGCGGTGGAAGCAATTGGAGAAGCAGCGCATGGGGCAGATTGTCGTTATCGCCTCGGGCGTCAAAATACTGCTGGAAAAAATCAACTTCACCCTCGGCCGCGGACGCTACAGCGACCTGCGCTGCGGCGGCTGGCTTGCCCCCAGATTGGCGGCCACGATCCAGCGGCGCCAGGACGGCCACTATTTGATTCCCGCCAAGCGGGGGCGGGTACGGATCAACGGCGAGTCGTCGCGAGACCCCGTTCGACTGATGGATAATTCCGATTTGGAGATCCAGGGAACCGCATTGAAATATTACTACCGGCCGATCGACGGCCACTGAGCCGTCTTTGCGTTGGAGATAAAGGGCCAAGCGCAACTGAATTCTATTCCGCAGTTACTACTGGATGCAGAAGTCCCGTGTCGGGTGCCATAAGCAATAGGGCAAGCAATGCCCGTCGGTCGGCCTGAAAGCCGACCGACCCGCCTCTGTGGCCGGAGGGATGATCAAGGCACCATGATGGGCGCGCGCCGCACGTTAGCCAGCTGGCCTTTAGGCCGGCGAGGATGTCAATGGGGCAGCGGGCCCAGTGCGTCGATCTCCTCCTTGAGCCCGCCCCGGCGCAGCAACCCGAAGGCGAGCCCCACCTGGGCGTAGTCCACCACGGTGGGTTCCGACATGGGCGGTACCCCGCGGGCATCGGTGTAGCGGCGCAGGACCGGATAGAGTTGCGCGAACCCGGCCGCGTCTGTGGGCAGTGTGCTGCCGATTTGCTCGGGCGGGAAGTAGCCGCCGTTCACCGCGATCATCTCGGCCCACAGGGCGGGGAGGTGGAACATGGGCCCGAGGACCGGGATGCCCTTGAGTGGGTCGCCGGGGACGCCGTTGCGATTGAGCTTGGTGAGCGGGAAGTGGGGCGACCTGGCGCCGAACCCGGTGAGATAGCTCAGTGATTGTGGATTGGCCCCCAGTTGCGGATGCGGGCTCTGCCAGGCCCGGTCAAGATAGTCGGTCTTACCGGTGAGTCGATAGGCCTGAAGCAGGGCCAGGGTGGCGCGGGTGGAGACCGCGAATGAACCCCAGCCAGCCAGACCCAGGGTGTGATGGGTCGGGGCGCGGAAGGGATTGGTGTTGGCCTCGCGTATGCGCCAGTCCGCCGCCGCGATGAAGACGCCGCGGGCCTGGGCCATCACACTGGGGTTCTTGCCTGCGCCATCGGCGAGCAGGTAGGCCCAGAGTCCGGCCTGTTCAAAGCCCTGGAAGCCGACCCCCGCGGTAGGATCGATCTTGACCTGCGGCAGGAGTGCCTCGAAGGCGCTCCGATAGGCCGCTTCGCCGGTGGTGCGGAACAGCTCGGCGGCGGCCCAGAGGCGGTTGTCCCGGACTGAGGCATCCGAGTAGTCGCCGGCATGCACGTCCGCGGGGTTCTTGTAGCGTTGCCCCTCAGCGGGCCAGTCGGGGTGGCTCGCGAGGAAGTCCCAGGCCCGCCGCGCCGCGGCCAGGGCCTCGTCGGCGCGCGCCGGCCGGTAGGGCCGGATCAACCGGGCGTGCAGTGCGCAGACGCCGGCGAAGGCCGCTGTGGCATGGCTGGTCTTCTCGGCCAGCAGGCGCGGCGTGGTGATGAGGTAGGGCGGTACGGCGTCCCAGTTGCGGCTGGCGACGCGGAACCAGACCCCGCCGTCGGCCGGGTCCTGCATCCCGAGCAGCCAGTCCATGCCCCAATCGAGCTCGTCCAAGACATCCGGGATGCCGTTGCCGGATTCAGGGATATTCAGATCGCCGTCGACGAAGCGTCGCGGGGCCAGATCCAGGGCGGCACCGACGTGGTACCAGATCGGTGCCGCGTTGGGGACGTATTGGCCGTAGTCGCCCGCGTCGAACCAGCCGTGGCTCACCGCGTGTCGGGCGGTCGGACCAGTGTCAGTCGAACTACCGGCGCTCAGGGGCGAGGAGGCCACGGCGGCGTGGAAGGCCGCGTCCATAGCGGGCGGGACCCCGCCCTGTGGCCGCTCATAGCCAGGCTCGGCCCAGGGGGCAACCACCGGCGTGGAGTTGCGGGCATGGTAGAAGAGGCGCAGCGCTGCGCGGTAGGGGGCGTCGTAGACGTCGGCGGTGATGGCGAAGGGGTCCGACACCCCGAGCCCCGGAACCCGCAGCCGGTAGCGCCCCGGCTGGTCCAGAGCGGTGAAGTCCGCCTGGTACACGTCGTTGCCGCTCCAGGGGTCCGCGGGGGCAGTCAGGGGGGCCTGGCCGCTGAAGACCGACTCGCCCGTGACGGCATTGACAACCTCGAACCCGGTCGCGTCCACCGGCAGGGGTCCGGCGCTGCCCAGCCAGTTGCCGAGGAAGGCGATCTTGGTCGTTCTCGGGGCATAGCCGACCTGATCGACCTGGATGGAGCCCGAGGCCAGGGTCGGGTCGTAGCGGACCGCCATTGCGTGGCAGGGTGCCGCCGGATCGGCGCTGCTGCCCAGGGCGGCGCAGGCGTCCAGCCGATAGTCTACACCGGAGCGCAGCGGGGTTGGGAAGAGCAGGTGCAGGCGCGTCTCCAGCTGAGGCTGCTTGGCGGTGTCGAAGCCGACGACCTGGCGGTCGCCGCCCACCCGCGTGGCCGCTTGGGGGCTGCCATCGCTCGGATCCGTAAGGGTATAGAGGGACGGGTCACGGGTGGCGACGCTGAGATCGAGGGTGTCGAAGCCCAGGGTCAGGGCACGCGCCGAGCGCGTCTCCACATAACGGGCAGGCCCCGCGGTCAGGGGTTGGATCTGACGCGTGGAGGCGTCGGCCAGGTCCGAGGTGATGCCCCGCTCGACGGTCGCCGGGATGGCCTTGAAGGTCGCGGTGACAGTCTGAACGGCGCCCATCGCCACCATACACCCGCCGGTGCCGGCGCAGGCACCGCTCCAGCCGGAAAACAGATAGCCGGTTGCCGGGGCCATGGTCAAGTTGACCGCGGTGCCGCTGACATAGGCCTCAGCGCAATCGGTTGCGCAGTTGATCCCGGCCGGGATGCTGGTGACTGTGCCGCTTCCGCTCAGGATGACGGTCAGGGCATATTTGGGGAGCAAGGTAAAGGTGGCCATGCATGTCGTGTCCGCATTGAGGGCGACGGCCGTGCCGCAACTCGACGGCGTCCAGCCGGCAAAGGTCGATCCGTCTGCCGCGATCGCGGTCGCCGTCGCCGCGGTGCCGGCCGCATAACGCCCCCCACCGCCGACCGTACCGCTACCGGTGCCGTTTTTCGTCACGGTGAGCAGGTGTTGGACCTTACCCGCCGTGTCGATCTCCTCTTTGAGTCCGCCCCGGCGCAGCAGCCCGAAGGCTAGCCCCACCTGGGCATAGTCCACTACCGTGGGTTTGGACATGGCCGGCAGACCCCGGGCGTCGGTATAACGGCGCAGCGCGGGGTAGAGTTGCGCGTACCCGGCCGGGTTCGTGGGCAGTGTCGTGCCGATCTGCGCGGGGGGAGCGTAGACGGCGTTCATCGCGGTCATCTCAGCGGAAGACTGGAACTGGGGCCCGAGGACCGGCAGCCCTTTGATGGGGTCGCCGGGGCCCGCGCCGGCGCCCTTGGTGAGCTTGGAAAGCGGGAAGTGGGGGTATCTGGCGCCGAAGCCCGGGAGATAGCTCAGCGACTGGGGATTGGCCCCGAGCTGCGGGTGGGGGCTCTGCCAGGCTCGGTCCAGATAGTCGATCTTGCCGGTGAGCCGATAGGCCTGCAGCAGCGGCAAGGTGGCGCGGGTGGAGACCCCGAAGGAACCCCAGCCGACGACACCGATGGTCGGGTGGCTGGGGGCGCGGAAGGGGTGCGCGGTCGCATTGCGCACCCGCCAATCCGCCGCCGCGATGAATACGTCGCTGGCCTGCTTGACCAGCGTCGTGTTCTTGCCCGCATCCTCGTTAAGCAGATAGGCCCAGAGCCCGGCCAGTGAAACGTCCTGGAAGCCGATGCCCGCGGTGGGGTCGATCTTGACCTGGGGCATCAGGGTCTCGAAGGCGGTTCGATAGGACGCCTCGCCGGTGGTGCGGTACAACTCGGCGGCGGCCCAGAGGCGGTTGTCGCGTGCTGAGACATCCGAGTAGTCGGCGGCGCGCACGCCCGTCGGGCCAAGGTAGCGTTGTCCCTCGGCGGGCCAGTCAGTGTGGCTCGCGAGGAAGTCCCAGGCGCGGCGTGCCGCGGCCAGGGCCGCATCGGCGCGCTCGGGGTGGTAGGGGCGGATCAGCCGGGCGTGCAGCGCGCAGGCGGCGGCGAAGGCGGCAGTGGCGTGACTGGTCTTTTCAAACAACAGGCGCGGGGTGGCGATCAGGTAGGGCGGGACTGAATCCCAGGTGCGGCTGCCGACCCGGAACCAGACGCCACCATCCGCCGGGTCCTGCATTCCGAGCAGCCAGTCCAGGCCCCAATCGAGTTCGTCCAGGACGTCCGGAATGCCGTTGCCGGACTCGGGGATGTTGAGATCGCCGTCGCCGAAGCGCTGCGGCGCGAGGTCCATGGCGGCGCCCACCAGATACCAGACCGGGGCCGCGTTGGGGACGTACTGGCCATAGTCGTCGGAGTCGAACCAGCCATGGCGGACCGCATGCCGGGCGGTCGGCCCGGTATCCGTCGTGCTGCCGGCGCTCAGGGGGGAGCCGGCCACCGCGGCGTGGAAGGCGGCATCCATGGCGGGTGGGACCCCGCCTTGGGGCCGCTCGTAGCCAGGCTCGGCCCAGGGCGCGACCACCGCCGTGCCGTTGCGGGCATGGTAGAAGAGGCGCAGGGCGGCGCGATAGGGTGCGTCATAGACGTCGGCGGCGATGGCGAAGGGGTCGGATACCCCGAGCCCCGGGACCCGCAGCCGGTAGTGTCCCGGGCGCTCCAGGGTGCTGAAGTCGGCCTGGTACACGTCGTTGCCGCTCCAGGGGTCAGCGGCGGCGGTGAGGCGGGCCTGGCCGCTGAAGACCGACTCACCGGACGAGGTATCAACGACCTCAAAACCCGTGGCATCCACCGGTAAGGGGCCGGCGCTGCCTAACCAGTTGCCGAGGTAAGCGATTTTGGTCGTGCCCGGGGCATAGCCGACCTGATCGACCTGGATGGAGCCGGAGGCCAGCGTCGGGTCGTAGCGCACCGCAAGCGCGTGGCAGGGCGCCGCCGGATCGGCGCTGCCGCCCACGGCGGCGCAGGCGTCCAGGCGATAGTCGACACCGGGGCGCAGCGGGTAGGGCAACAGCAGGTGCAGCCGCGTCTCGGCCACCGGCTGATTGGCGCCGTCGACGCCGACGGCCTGGCGGTCGCCGCCCACCCGGGTGGCCGGCTGGGGGCTGGCATAGGCCGGATCGGTCTGGGCGATGAGCCTATAGGCCGCCGGGTCGCGGGTGGCGACGGCGAGATCCAGTGCGTCGAAGCCCATGGTCAGGGCGCGCGCGGAGCGCGTTTCCAGGTAGCGCGGCGATCCCGCGGTCAGTGGCTGCGCCTGGCGCTGGGAGGCGTCGGCCAGGGTCGCGGTGGTGCCTTGTTCTATGTATCCGGGGATCGTCTTGAATGTCGCGGTGACGGTCTTGGCGGCGCTCATCGGTACGGTACAGCCCCCGGTGCCGGTGCAGGCACCGCTCCAGCCGGAAAACGTGTAGCCGATGGCGGGCGTGGGGGTCAAGGCCACCGCCGTGCCGCTGGCATAGGGGGCGGTGCAATCGGCTCCGCAATAAATCCCCGCCGGTGTGCTGGTGACCGCTCCGCTCCCGCTGAGTTTTGCGGCAAGGGTGTAGGCGGGCAGCTGCGTGAAGGTGGCGGAGCAGGTGGTATCGGCGGTGAGGGCGAACGTGACACCGCAACTGCTGGGCGTCCAGCCGGCCATGGCCGAGCCGTCCGCCGCGGTCGCGGTGGGGGCCACCCGGGTGCCGGCCACGTAACGCCCCCCGCCGCCGACCGTCCCGGTGCCGTTCTTGAGCACGCTGAGCTGGTACAAGACGGGCGGGCGTTCCCGTTTGAAGGCGGGCCAAATGGTGCCGTTCGCTGCCTGATAGGCCGGCGTACCCAACTGGAAGCGGTCGAGACCGACAAATTGCGCCTTGGCATCATCAAACAGATCGACGTAGCCGCCGCCGCCGCGGCCGAGGCCAACCATGATCTCGGCTGGTCGGTCACCGTCGCTATCCCCAATGACCGGACGGGTCTCGCCATTGGCTGCATTATATTCCGGCCAATCGACCTTCAGCGATCCGCTGGGTACGAGGGAGGACCCGACATAATCGAAGATCTCGAGATTACCACCGCCGGACTTTCCCAGACCGACAACGATTTTCCGGGTTCCATCGCCAGTGAGATCGCCAACCGCAGGACGAGTCTCGCCCATTGCGGTCGCGTAGTCGGTCCACGACAGAGTACCCCGGAGTTCCTCGATCCAGGGGTCCTGTCCCGCGGCAAAGCGAGCCGCATCGAAGCCCTTCTTGACCAGGAAGGTGCCGGCCCCGCCCTGGCCCAAACCGATCACCAGCGCGGCCCGGCCATCGCCATCGAGTTCGCCGAGTGTCGGCCAGGTCTCGCCATTGGCCTGACTGTATTCCGGCCAGTTGACATCGGCCCAGCCGATCGGTGAGAGGGCGCCATTGGCGAAGCGGAAGGTTTCGACCAACCCACCGCCACCGGGTCCGAGTCCGATCACAATCTCGGCCTTGCCGTCGCCATCGATATCACCCACGGCGGGACGTGTTTCACCATTGCTGGAATTGTAGTCAGCCCACTCGACCTGACCCCAGGTCAAGAATGAAAAATCGTCATCAAGCACTTCAAACCGGCCGCCCGGCAGGCCGCTCTGACCGACGGGGGCAAAGCCTATGACTATTTCATCTTTGCCATCACCGTCGATGTCACCGGTGGCGATCCGCGCCTCACCACTGACGGCATTGTATTCAGGCCAGCCGATTGGGACATTTGGGTCGATCGTCAAGTCCTTGTTGACGACTTCAAGCTGTCCGCCGTCATGCAGATCGGCCCCCATCCCAAAGAGGTACTTGAAGGGTTCAGGCGTGCCGGCGTTGGCCGGTGCGACCATTAACGCAAGAGCGAATAACGCGCCAGACCGGGCGGTTGAGGTAAGTGCCTTTTTTATGATCATAATTCTCTGGCGTGACGTCGGTACCAGGTCTCGAGCGAGAGCCGTGTTGGGGTCTCGAACACCCCCTGGACTTTGAGGCGTGCCATGATCAATAAGACCAGCATGGGAAGTCCGATGCCCACCAGGCACCCGACCATGAGATGGACGCTGGCGTCATGTATCCCAAGGAATCGCGAAACAAAAATCCGGGCACCGCTGGCGGCCAGGACGTGCATCAGGTAGATCGCCATGGAGGCCCCGCCTAGGGCCAGCACCCAGCGTGCCGGGAAGCGGGCAAGCCAGATCGATAGGCTCGCCACGGCCAGGATCGAGACCACGGCCACCACGAGTGAGGCGACCCCGGTGTCGGAGCATATCAGTCCAAGTTGGGCGTGGAAGCCGTACTGCACGGCCACGAAGGCGGCGACCCCGGCCGCCGCCCAAGCCCCCGGGTGCAGCATCAGGCGGTCCTTGACAGTGTAGAACCAGACTCCCAGCGCAAAAAAGACGAAGTTCTTGACGACGAAGTAGGAGTGTAGCAAAGAGGGGATGCTGGCCTGGAAGACATAGGCGAGGGCCGAGACGGCAAGTAACCCCCAGAGCAGCCCCCGGGTATCGCGGCGGTAGACCAGGATGGCGGTCATGATCACCATGAACAGTGCATAAAGAAACCAGAACTGGGCACGGGGGTCCCAGAGCGCGAGTACCTCGGGGAGGGTCACGTTGCCGTTGGTGTAGCTGGCGAGCCCGACCTCGGTCAACCCCTGGATCAGGGACCACAGTACATAGGGGTAGAGGATGGTGTCGACCTTGTTCGCCGCCAGGGCCACTGGGCCGCGCCGCCGCAGTGAGTGAAAGAAGAACAGCCCGGAGAGAAAGAAGAACAGGGGCATGTGAAAGCTGTAGAGGATGCTGTCCACCAGCCGGTAGAGCGGCCCGTCCATCGGGATGCCGGCGTTGAACACACCGCGCGCCACATGACCATAGACCACCAGGACGATGCCGATGGCCTTGGCGTAATCGACCCAGGCGTCGCGACCGCCGGCCGCGTCGTGTTGTGCTTGTGCCATGGTTTAATTGCTCTGTGTCGGTCGGGCCGCGGGCCAGGTGACGCCTTTGAGGACCTGGGTCATGGTGGCATAGTACAAGGAGAAGACCAGTCCCAGGGCGAACTCGGTTAATACCAGCGGTGTCCCGGGGGGCATCACCAGCGGGGCGGCGAGGACCAGTATGAGCAGTGCGATCCAGGCCGGGAACCGGGCCATCAGGGCCGGGATGCGCAGGGCGCCGAGCAGCGGCGGCAGGACCCACATCAGCGCGATGGAGGCCGCCCCGACCACCGCCCAGACCCAATAGGTCCCCCAGATTCCATGGGTATAGTGCCGCACCAGCCAGATCACTGCGATGTGCACATACAGGAAGAGGAGCGAATATTTCCCTAGCCAGATCAAAGGCGGGAAGGCCCGCGCCATGAATTCGTGAGGTAATCGGCGGGCGCTATAGAATGTGGCCGAGGTCAGGAACAGCGCGAACAGGAAATAGCCGATGGTCATGTCCCAGCGGTTGTCGATGCCGAGCGTCAGACCCAACCCCCAGGCGACTCCCATCGCGAGTAGCGCGGTCCCGGCAAGTATAACATTGTGCCGGTTGGGGGCAAGGTAGCAGAACATGCCGAGGAAGAAGGGAAAGAGCCAGGGGATGATGACGAAGTTACCTGGTTCCACGACGACATAGGCCAGCGAGGCCATCCACCAGGTATCACGCAGTGAATCGGTGACAAGCTTGAGCGCGAATAGGAGGACGGCAGCGCCGAGGTAATACCAGTGCCCCGGGTTGAGAAAGCGCTGCACCAGGTAAAGGGTGAGTACACCGACGGCGATGATCTGGAGGATGTCCATGTCGAACGGGACCCAGACGTTGCCGGTGACCATGGCGGCGAAGCTCAGACCCAACAGAAAGATCATCGCATAGGTGATGACGATCCCGGTCACCGGGTACTTACGTGCCTGAAAATTGGCCGTGATGCCGGACACGGCGAAGAACAGGATAGGGGCGAAGCTGCCGAGGAAGGTCATTGCCTTCGACGGCAGATCGATCTGGAGTTGGGTGTGCGCCAGGAGCATCAGGATGCAGGCGACGCCCTTGAGTAGATCGAGTGAGAGGTCGCGCATTGAGTCAGTCTCCCGGGTTCAACGCCGTTGGGGTTTGGTAGCGGGCCGTTGGCCAGGTGGCGACGCGCCCCGTCGCTGAGTCATCACCAAGTACAACATGGCCAGCCGATTTTTCTTGTCCTGATCCAGTTTGAGCCGCTCACGCTCCACCCGGTCCAGGGAGGTAAGGAATCCCGCGAGCATGAAATAGGTGAGGGTAATCTGGAGGGTGCGGAAGTTCCACTCCAGGGTGCCGACGAGCCAATTGATTGCAAAGGCCGTCAGTATCCCGATCGCGAAGACCCGTTCCAGGCCATCGCGGCGTTTCAGAATAAAACGCAACGCGATCAACATGAAACCGGCGGTCAGCAGGGTAAAAAGGATGACGCCGATGATGCCCAACTCGGCATAATGGAGCCAGAAGATGTGGTGGGCAATACCGCGATCCAGGGGGGCCAGGTCCTCGCCGTATGGCAGATAATTGATGGCATAAGAATAGTTGTTCAATCCCACGCCGAAGAAATAGTCGTGACCCATGTGGCCGGAGGCCTTATTGGCTTCTTTGCGGGACTCACCGGACTCCTCCGGGGCCGTCTCGAAGCGCTGGATGATGGGCGGCAGTATGATGATCAAGACCGGAATGGCGAGCAGTATCAGCAAGCCGATGGCCGAAAGCTTCTTCTTGATTTTGACCGGTTTCTGCTTTAGGAAAAAGGCCATCGCGATGATCATGGTAAAGCCCATGACGGTGGTGGCCATGCCCCCGCGCGAAAGGGTGGCTACGCTCGTCAGGACCCCCGCCCCGAGTCCGGCCCAATAGATCAGGGTGCGCTTGTCGAAGAGCTTCTCGCTGTCCTGCATGAGCACGGCGAAAATGATAAAATTCAGTATGTTCTGGAACGTAGCGAGCCCGTTCTGATGGTCGAAAGAGCCGCGCGGCGGAAAGATCCCGCGGGTATATTTGTCCATTAGGACCTGGGTGAAGCTGTAGAAGGTCATCCCGATCACGGTCCAGATCACGAAGCGCAGGTCGTCCTCGCTGCGGATAAAGTTATAAGCCACCCAGAAGGTCACGTAGGCACGGATGATCTTACTGACGCCGAAGACGGCGAACTGCGGTATCAGTGCGGTGCTGATGGTGAAGATGCAATAGGCCAGGTAGAGGGCCAACAAGATCTCGTTGGGGTTGCGGGTGTAGAGCTTGCGCTTGCGCCAGCGCGGCGCCTTGTTCATCGCCACGACCATGGTGATGGCGAGCCAATCGGTGACGCCGAACTCCAGGCCGCGGATGTCGCCGCGATATAGCGTATAGCTGAAAAGGGTCATTTTCACCGGGTTGATGGCCATGAACCAGATCCCGGCCATGCACACCCGGTCCATCCACGCGTGCTTGATGGCTAGCGGGATGGCGAAGGACAGGAAGCCGATCGTCAAGGCCACGAAGACCACGTGTTTGGCGAGGATCGGCTCGGACCAGAGTTCGGGTGGGAGCGTCAACTGGGATACCCGTCGGTCGTGGGGCGGCGCTCGGCGGCGGCCAGGCTCGCCGTTGGGAGGGTGGCTGCTTTGATCTTACGCCCGCGCGCCGGGCGTCTCAATGTTGAAAGCGGCAAGTCCGGCGCGTACCATGCCAGCGATCCAGTACCCGGGCGTCAATCACATGATCGCGCAGACCGCCAAGTTCATCAAGCAACTCATCCAGGGCGACGCCCTGCCGGTTTACGTGATCTTTCGCGAGCCGGCGGTGGTCATCAGTTACTTTGAGGATTTCGTCAAACATCGCGACGCGATCCTCCAGGCCCTGGGCGGGTCCAAGCCGCACCTGCTGTTCCAGTTCGGCTGGCACCGGGAGACGCAGGCGCGAGCGCAGGAGGTGGCGGCGGAGGCTGCCGTGGTGCGCCGACTCTGTCCGGAGGCGGAGTTGGTCTTCCTGTGCAATTCCGAGCGCGAGGTCGCCCTGATCTCGGGTGTCGGGCTGCGGGCCGAGTATTGCCATCAGAACGCCTTTCTCGATGAGCGCAAGTATCGTATCTACGACCGGCCGATCAAATTCGATGCCATCTACCTGGCCCGCATCACGCCGTTCAAGCGTCATCACTTGGCCTTGGGGGTTAAGTCGCTGCGGCTGATCGGGGATCACTCGCCGCAGGAGGCGGCCTATTTTGCCGAGGTGATGCGCCAGTTCCCCCACGCGAGTTGGCAGCGCAAGGTCTTTTCCCGGTTCGTCTCCCGCGCCATTTGCGAGGCCCGTTGCGGGCTGTGCCTGTCGGCGGAAGAGGGGGCCATGTTTGTTAGTGCCGAGTATCTGTTGTCCGGCCGCCCGCTGGTTTCGACACGGAACCTGGGGGGCCGGGACGCCTTTTTTGAGCCGGCCTATGCGTACATTGCGCAGGACAGCGTCGAGTCGGTCCGCGATGGGGTCGAGGCGATGACGCGTTGTGCCTTGACCCCCGAGGAGATCCGGCAGCGTACGATCGACAAGTTTCGCCCCCATCGCGGCCGACTGATCGCCATCCTGCAGGACATCTGCGATCGGGCCGGCGTGCAGCGTGACGTGGCGGCAGAATGGCCGAGCTATTTCACCCACAAGTTCGGCTTGCGTTGTTTCAACGGGCCATGGGTGCGCTTGACCCGTATCCTCAAACGCCGCAAATAGCGCGAACCCGCTTGGACTGCGCGTGAGATCAAGAAATGTACAGGATTTCTAAGGATTTACAAGATGTGTTGTGGATATAAATCCCAACCAGTAATCCTGCTAATCCTGGCAAATCCTGTTAATCCTGTCCAATTTCCCGCCACCTGTTCAGCAATTCCAAATTTGCGCGACCGCCGCCAGCATCGTGCTGGCGGCGGGGCTGACGGTGGATGCGCTACGCTTATCCACCCTACGAAACCGGCTCCATCATAGGGTGGATAAGGCGCGCCGCGCGGTTTTCGGGACCGGGCGCGTGGGTTGCGCGCGCCGCATCCACCATAGGTCGCGCGATGCAGCCCAAATTTGGAATTGCCGCCACCTGTGCGACCGCCAGAGTGGTATCTGGAGTTGCGCTTCGCGGCACTAGATTCATGGCTTCAACGCCTCGGGGGTCGCTGACGCGCTGCCCCACAGAGTTACGCGACCGACCCGTGGAAACTCGAATTGGTGGAGTTGGGTCATACCGGGAAAGCCCTGATCGAGCGTCGCAAGGAGTTGCGGATTGGCCTGCCGCAGATAATCTTCGTAACAGATCAGCACCGTGAAGTCATGCTCCCGGGCCCAGGTGGCCAATTCCTCAGGAGTCTCGGTCCAGCGTCGCGGCTCACCTTTGCGGCCAGCCCAGAAGGTGGACGCGCTCACATAGCCATAGCCGTCGCCCGCGATCTTCAGGTCCGGCGATAGATGCTCGGCGATCCAATGCCCGACCGCCCGGTGATATCCGCGCTCTGATTCGGAGTTCCAGGCCAGTAGTGGCGTGAGGGGCAGTAGCAGGACCAGGATGGCGGTGGCCAATGCGGAGGTCGTGGCGGCGGCCAGGCGAGGTCTAGCCGCCAGTTCGTGTGCCAGGAACCGCCCGCCGGCGACCACCCCCGCGGCGCCGAAGAGACAGGCCCCGATCAGGGTGGGAAACAGGAGTCGAGGCTCGAGCTGGAGCAAGGGATAGAAGGCGAGCGGCCAGACGGTGAAGAGCAGTAACGGCATTTCGGCGTGACGCGCCCCCCCACGCCTTGCCACCAGCAGCGGCAGGGCCAGGGCAAACAGCACCACCGGCGAGAGCAGTACTCCGGGCAGTCGCTCGGCGGCGTAACGCAGGTTGCGCGGCCAGCGTTCCAGCAGATTGGGGAACTGAGCGCTCCAGCCGGCTGCCGTGACCGGGCGCTCCCCACCGCCATAGGTCTCACGGGCGGCCGTCCCGATGTCGAGTGTCTCAAGGTGTTGCTTGGCGAGATCGCTGCTCTTGGCGAAGAGTCCCGAAGAGCCCCAGAACGATTGCGTCGCCCCCACGTAACCAATGGTCATGGCTGCGATGATGGCGGCGCTGAAGAGCAGTGCGCGGCGGGCGCGGGGATCTCGCCGGCCAACCTGATAGAACGCCGTCCCGAGCAACAGGGCAAGCAGCAGCATCCCCTCGTTACGTACCAGGAAGTACCCCCCCAGGCCACAGCCGATCGCCAGCACCGATGCCCAGCCCCGGTGCCCCTGATAGAGCGCGGTCAATCCCCAGATTCCCCAGGCCGCCGCTAACAGATAGAACGACTCGGGGTAGCCGTTCACCGAATACTCCACCAATCGCGGATGCAGCGCGATCAAGAGCCCCGCGATGAGCCCCGCGGTCTCGCCATACAGACGCCGGCCGATGAGGTAAACCGGCAGTACAAGTAACAGCCCTGGAATGAGGGATGACACCACGAGTGCCGGGTAGCGCTCCAGACCGGCAACGATCAGTAGCGCCTGCCAGAAGTCGAACAGGCTATGCCAGAAGGTGTCCACCTGGGCGAACTCGCCGTGGGCCGTGAACCAGGCCACCCAGGAATAACTGATCGCATCCCCATAGGCGACCGGGGCCAGGGCGAGGAATCCGAGTCGCACCAGCAGCGCGAGCAGGATCATGCCGCCGAGCCAATGCCAGCGCGGTGGCCCGTCAGCCGGTTCCAGCCGAGTGAGCTGGCGGAAGGTGCGCGTGCCCTCGGTGCGAAATACACCCAACCGATAACCGAGGAAGGTCACGACCATCGCCGCGCCGACGCCGCCGAGCTTGGCGAGATTGATCGTGAGCACCGGTCCAGTCTCGACCAACAGGTGGAGATACTTGACCAAAAAGAGAAACGTGGCGGAGTTCACCACCAGTCCGAGCGCCGCGACCAAGGCGAAGCCGGTCACGGACCGGTCTTCCCCGGCGCCTTGCTGGAAGGTCCAGCGCGAGTTCATCCAGTAGGAGTTGACGGCCGCCACCGCGCAGGCTATCGCTGAGATGGTCAGCAGCCCGAGGTCACCGACCGGGCGCAGTAGCAGGAAGAGTGCATTGGTGATGGCAAAATCGACGCCGGTGTTGAACACCCCCACCAAACCGAATCGGGTGAGTTGGCCCGCAAGCTGCGCGAAGGGGTTCATCCTGGGCCTCTCAGCGCGCCGTGGCTGCCGGTCCGCTCGGGGCGTGTCGTAACAGCCCGGCATTGCGGCGGCGAATGCGGAAGATGGCGAGAAACATCTTGAGCGCATCCTTCATCGGGTTGACCTTGGACCCCGCCACCTCGTGCCAGTTGACCGGGACCTCAGCGATCCCATAACCGAACAACTGGGCGCGGTACAGGAGTTCGACGTCGAAGGCCCAGCCGGACTCGTTGAGGTCGCGAAACAGTTCGCGGGCGACGTCCGTGCGGAACAGCTTGAAGCCGCACTGGGTGTCGTGGATGCCTGGGACCGCGAGGAAATTGACGACCGAGTAGAAAACCTTCCCCATGAGGTTGCGCAGCCCAGTGCGCTCCCGCTCGGCCTCGGCGGACACCAGGCGTCGCGAGCCGATGGCGATTTCCGCGCGTTCGCCGATGGCGGCGAGCAGTTTATCCAGTTCCTCAATTGGGGTGGCGCCGTCGGCATCGGTGAAGAGCACGTAGCGGCCCCGGGCCTCCAGCACCCCGCGTTTGACCGCGTTACCCTTGCCCTGATTGGTGGGTTGCTCGACCAGGCGCACGCGCGGGTCCACGGCGGCCACGCCGCGCACATAGTCTGCGGTGCCGTCGCGGGAGCCATCGTTGACCACCAGTACCTCGGCACGCTGTGGGCTGAGGTCGAGGTAAGCCCGGATGTCGTTCAAATAGGCGGGTAGCCGCTCTTCTTCGTTATAGGCGGGGATCACCAGGCTCACCAGCTGCGCGTCCAGATCGGCGTCCTGCCCGGCAAAGGTCCAGCCCGCGGTGGGGCGTTGACTGCGGGTGATGCGGCCGATGATGCCGGCATCCTGAAAGTCGGCGACCTGCAATTTGTAGCGGGCCAGGTAGATGACGCCCAGCGGCAGCAGGGGCCAGAGGCGGGCGACATGAAAGACCAGCAGGGCGCCGAGGGCCACCGGCCCCTGGCCGGAGAACATACCGAGCAGTGCGGGAAGCTCTGCCACCCCGATGGCATAGGGCACGGGCGAGAGCTCGACGATGCCAGTGAACGCGACATACAGCAGGAGTGCACCCGCAGCGGGCAGCAAGCCACTGACCGCCCATACAAACAATGCGCCCTCCAGGCCCCAGGTGAGTGCGCCCATCGCCACGTTGGCGGCGTGTCGGGCGAAACCCACCGGTGGGCTTGCCTCGCCCGATTCGCGTGCCAAGGCCCGGAGGCTATAGAAGAATCCGCCCACAGCGAGTGCCGCGGCCAAGGCGGCCGCTGCCGGGGCGCCATGGAGCAAGCACAATATGCTCAGTGCGGCAAGTGCGATCAACCAGACGCTGGCGCTGCGACTGCGAATCCAGGCGTGGGCCAGTGCGCGCGGCAGGGCGGTCTCGCGGACGATGAATTCAGCCTCGAAGGCCTTGCGCGGTAGGAGCGGACTCGCACACTGGAGGATCTGGACCACCACCTCGAATGACAGTGACTGGTGCAGCGACAGGCGGCGGCCGAAAAACACCCGCCGCCGCAGCCCACGCAGAAAGAGTCCCGAAGCCGCAGCCAGTTGCAACTTGATGGCGGCCAAGTACCATACGGTGGGGATCGCAGGTTCCAGCACCCACCACAGGAGCCCTGCCAGGATCAGGACTCCCGCAATGAGCATCGTCGTATTGGTGCTCGCCAGCGGGCGGCGGTCGTCGAGACGGTTCGAGTTGGCATTCATCGTGTGCGGGTCCTGGTCTGGCGGACTGAACGGGAACCGGTCAATGTCCGGTAAACGGATGGGACTATCCTTGGCAAGGCAAGACCGTCATGACTGGCGATGGTCGTGACGGCCAGCTCAACATCGCAGGTGTCCTATCCGCTCTGATACAGCTTCAGAAAGTGGCGTTGACCGCGCAGTCATTCGGCAAATCCTCGTGATGGTGACACGGGTCAGTCTAACCGACTGGCGTTGCGTGGAAGTTTGAGTGCTCGTCGTGCGGCGCAGTCGCGGCGCATTTTATGCCGCTGCCCACCAGATCGAAGCAGTAAAGCCCGGTGTGAGCTAGGTTCAGATAATAGGCAAAGCCGGTCATCAGCAGCATCACGATGGCATGGGTCGGTAACAGGTGATGCCATTCTTCATAATGGCTGAGATGAAGCCATTGTTCCAGAAATATCACGTGCATGCCGAGCAGATCGCTGATCTTGAAGACCATGCTCTCCGGGATCAGAAAATAGACCTGAAAAACCAAGCAGATCGCGAGCAGACGGTATTTTCTTGTTACTAGAAACTCATAACAAAACAGGCTGAGAAACGGCAGCAGAATGATCACGTCATAGACGCGATGATAGGATATCAGCATGGTCAAACAGGTGGCTGAAAACAGCAGATACAGCGAAATCTGTTGCTGCTTTCTTTCTTTGAGAAAAAGCCCGATGCCGCCGATCAGGAACGCGATTTTCAAGCTTGCGGCAAGCCCGCTGCTCTTTATGAAGTCAAGGTGCAGCATGTTGTAGCCGCTGACGCTGTAGGTGTTCAGTCCGCCGCTGGTGCTCTGGGTCAGCTCATGAAGATAGGCCGCGATCAGCGCGATGATGTCGGGGTAATACACTACGCAATAAAGACCAGCGCCGATGAAAAAGAGAAAAGCGATGAGGCAGAGTGTATAGTATTTCTTAAAAAAAAGGAGCGGCGCCCAGATGGTCAGAAGGGAATACTTCATAATCGCGGCGGTGCCAAAGAGGAGGTAGCGGGGGAATTGTCGAGGGCCAATCAGCATCATAAATAAACAGAAGAAAATGATGGACGTGGTTTGCCCTTGGCGCAGCGTGGCCAGCGTCGGACTGGCGTTGAAAAAGGCGAATATCACGAGGCTGTAAATGAGAAAACCATGCGCCTGGCGCAGCGGCTGGATTTCGTTTCGTAGGCAGGTCTTGGTTAGCAGTAACGTTAGAGTACCGAATAAGAAAATGATTGATAGAAGGAGGTATGTAATTTGAAATTGTTGTGGATTCTTGGCGATCAACTGGAAAAATAAGACATAACCGGGATAGACGATCGGGACCTCGCCCCAGTCGTGATAGCGCAGATTCTGTAACACGTAGGGATTGCGCCCACCCATGATGGCTTGAGTGGTGTCGCAGTAGGCCAGATAATCGATGAAAATAGTATTCTGGAAGAGGCTGCCGAGCCGCAGCAAGGTTGCTGCCAGCAGAATGACGCCGATAGCCAGTTGGATTCTCGTCCGGTGTGTGGAAATAACACTGGCGTAGGCACTGAAGATTGACATTTGCAGTTTCCGGTCAGTGAGTGACTGGGAGGGCGGCGATCGGCTCGGGCCAACGGTCTGGCGGGAGGAACAACGAGATACCCGCCCAGCATCGGGCGGCGTTTGGCGGCGGCCTAGCGTGTCTGCGCCGGGTAGCCAAGCGGGCGTGCGGATAGCGTGAATCTTACGCCCGCTCGGCGGCCGCCTCAAGGCTCCATCCGCTCCAAGTCTAAGACCTTACGGGGGGCGTTCTGAGCAAGGTCATTCGCGACACCTCGCGCCACCTGTCCGACCGCAAGTTGGTCGCCAGTGCGCCCGAGGTTATCGCAATGGGCGCCGCGGCACGGCGCCTGGGGCATGACCGGCCGCGCGTAAGGGCAGGGAGCGATCGCACACGGGGTAAGGTTAGATTTGGCATAGCTGCGCAACCTGGAACGCGTATTAGAGCGCTAATGAACCGAAACGAACGATAAGGAATACAATAGGTTATCCGTTGCATGCTGAAGGAGGCAGTTCGCCCGGCGGGCGGGCCGAGCTTGTTCGAGATACACCCGGTAGCCGTGGTGTTATGGTGTGTTGTTGCGCGTTCATCTGCGGCTTGACGACGCTTTCCAGGTTCCAGGCTCCTGGGTCGAGTGCAGCTGAAGAGTCCCGCGGCAGCAGCGGGTGCTGGGACCCGTGTTGAAAGGTGCCGGGCCGGCGCGTACCATGACGGCGATCCAGCACTCCGGCGTATACCAAAT
Organism: uncultured Thiodictyon sp.; assembly: GCA_903837595.1. Taxonomy (GTDB): domain Bacteria; phylum Pseudomonadota; class Gammaproteobacteria; order Chromatiales; family Chromatiaceae; genus Thiodictyon. The sequence goes on along the minus strand of CAILVI010000405.1, from coordinate 35,794 downwards.
GATTGCGCAGACCGCCAAGTTCATCAACAGGCTCATTTCCCCGGACCTGCTGGGCTGGGGATATTTGAGTATTTTGCTGCTGAGCTATACCTTGGTCGGGTGGATGCTGGCGGCCTTTCAGGTTCCTTGGTGGATTTGGTTGGTGACGTTTGCGGTGACACTGCATCTGATCCGCTCAGGTCCGGCGGCCATTGCGCTGGCAAGCACGTGGGTGACGGGCGTGATGTTCGTCGCGGCGGTAATGAAGGCATGGACGCCGCTAGGGAACAGCCGCTTACCCTATAGCAACGCGCAATTGTGGGCGCTGGGGCTGCTGGGTATCTGGATTGGTGCAATCGGCTGTGTTGTGCTATTGGCCGGTGCCCCGCAATTTGTAACCCGCGCCCTCGGGCGACCCGGTAAACATGTTGCCTATGCCTTGGTGTTATTGGTGGTGGCGGCGATGGCGGGTGGCCGCTTGGTATACTGGCGTTAGTGTGGGCGAGTGCTGCAATAATGAAGACCAGTCCTTTGACTAAAGACGTTAGCAGTCAACCGCATTACCTGGACAAGACACCGGCGCATTACCTGGCGTCGCTGGCTCCGGAGATGCGATCAAGCTTTACCGCGCCGCAACTCGAAGCCATGACGCAGTTGTTGGCGGCGGCGATTCCCGAGTCCACGCCGAAACTGCTCAATTTGAAATTCAGTGTCGACCTGCTGATTTCCCGATTCTATGTCGTGCTGTTGGTGGGGAAAGATCGCCGCCGGCAAGGACTCCGGTCGCTGCCGGAACCGCTGGTGCGAATCGCGAATCTGATCGCCGCTATGATTGTACTGGCGGTGCTCAACTTACTGATAAGCATTGTGATTTTTTTATTCGCCTATTTGGTTAAATCGGCGCTCGGGATTGATTTTTTTACCAGTTTGCACTTGGTGGATGTATGGAATATAATCCGCAAGCTGTTTTCGTGGTGAGCCTGCGCCGGCCTTGATCAACGCTCCGGCCACTGGTGCTGGCTTCGGATGGGGGGGGGCGCAGGACCGATCATTGATCATTGGCGCGCGCAGCCCGCGCCGCGCCGTTGGGGGGGCGTGGCTGGCGCCATGATTAAGGCTTGGTCGTCTTCACTGTGTTGCCGAGAATGATGCCGGTCTGGAGGGCGGTCACGGTCGGCACGATCTTGTCGAGCATCCGGGTCCAAGTCGTCAGCGCGGTGGGCGGGACATAGACCAAGTCACCGGGCTGGAGCGGTACGTCCTGTTCCTGGCCGGCGTTCACCTTGTTGAAATCGGTGACGATCAGCGTCGGGTTGCTTAAGGAGCCGCGGATGACATGGATGCGCGAGAGGTCCGCATCATGGGTGAAGCCCCCGGCCAGGGCGACCGTCTTGGACATTGGCATCTCATCGCGGAAGGCGAAGACGGCCGCGGAGTTGACCTCGCCGATGATGTAGACCTCCTTGGACAGACCCGAAGGGATGCTGACATAGTCTCTGGATTGCATGGCCACATTGAAGCGCAGGTCGCCCTCGCGGACCAGGCGGACGAAGTCGATCGGCAGCAGCTTGCCCTGGCGTGAGAAGAAGGCATGGGTGAGGTCGGCCAGTTCCACCGAACTGCCGCGAAAGGCCCCCTTGCTCAGTCCACCGGCCGCTGCGAGTGCGGCGGTGAGGGTCACGTCGGTGACCAGGGGATAGACGCCCGGTTTGGCCACCTCACCGTTGATGACATAGGAGAGGCTGTTGAAGGCGGTGACAATCACCGAGACCTTTGGGGCGAGCAGGAACTGGTGCAGGCGCGTGGTGAGGTCCGCGGTCAACTCGTCGACGCTGCGACCATCGGCCTGCACGTCCCCGACCAAGGGGAAGGAGATCATACCGTCGGGGCGTACCGGCACCCCGGCGATGGTCAGCTCCGGTTCGTCATAGACCGAGATGCTCAACACGTCGCCCTTGCCCAGGTGAGGCACCATCGTCGTCTCGGCGACCACCCGTTGCAGTTCCGCCAGTTGCTCGTCAACGCTCTTGTGTTGGCTGATCTGAGTCGGGGGGGCTGGCGTGGCCGCCAGCGGGGGCGGGGCAGCGCCCGCGGGTGCCGTGGGGATGCCGTGGCAGCCCGCCAGCAGGGCGGCGGACAGGACGAGGATCGCGAACGGGGGCGATGGCGGGTGGCGGTTAGCTGGCATGCGGTTCGGGATCGGGTTGGGGGTCCGGTGCGGCGGTTGACGGCGCTTGGGGCGCGGCGCGGCCGAACCAGTGTTTGCGGGTCTTCTTGTCAGGCTTGGGCGGGAACAGCGGCTTGTCCTCCAGCAGTTCGGGCGGGACGTCTGTGACCAGGATGCCATGGACCTTGGCCCCCCGCTCGTCCAATAGCTCGACCGCCTCGCGCAACTGGGTGCGCGTCGTCTGTCCGCTGCGCGCCACCAATAGCAGGTTGCCCAGGCTGGCGGCGGCCTCCAACACCGTCTCCTGGGCGCCGATGGGTGGTAGATCGTAGACCAGGTGGCGCCCGGTTTGGCGCAGCGTATCGAGAGTGGCGCGAAATTGCCGGCTGCCCAGCGCGGTCAGGTTGGGGTCTGGAGGCTGGGTAGCGAGCTGATCCGGATCGGGGTCAACCGGCGGCTGGGTGACTGCCGGGGTGTCTTGGGTGCGGCGCTCCAGGGCCAGATCAGATTGTAAGTCTCCGGCGGTGAGCAGGGCGAGGTCCGGGGTCCCGGTGACGGTGACCAGGCTGGTAAGCGGGGCCTCGCCGCGCAGTGCCTGCAGCAACCCGGGTTGGCTCGCTGGCAGACCCAACAAGGCCGCCGGGCGCTTCCCGGCCAGCGCACGCAGGTCCGCGTCCACCAGGATCATCGGGTATTCCTTCAGCGCCAATGCCTGGGCCAGGTTGGTGGCGATCAGGGTGCGGCCGGCCGCGGGGTCGGCGCTGCTCACCCCCAGGCAGCGCCACTGCTCTGGCTCCAACGTGGTGTCGAGCTCGTTGAGCAGGCGCCGGAACAGATCGGCGACCGGATCGGCACTGCGGTCCCGGTCGATCACCGCCGACTCCCCCACGGGGACCTGTTGGAACTCCCAGGCGAGTTCGATCCCCGCAATACCCAGGGCGTCGCGGCGGGTGCGCACCAAGGGGTCCAGCAGTTCCAGCACCAGCACCACCGCGAGCCCGATACCCCCGCCGAGCACCACCCCGGCGATGGCGATGAGCTTCTTCTTCGTTGGAACTGGGGCAGCCGTTCGGGCCGGCTCTAACACTTCGAAGGCCGACTCGTTGCGCTTCTTCATGATCTCGGCCTCATCCAGCCGCCCCACCAAGCCGGTTACCAGATTCTCCGCCGACATCATGCGCGCCAGCAGTAACTGGAAGTCCTTCTCCGCGGCGCTCAGGGCGGCGAGCTTGGTGCGGTTGCGCGCGAGCGTCTCGGTCAGTGCGGCGATCTGCGCCTCGCGTATCCGGATGTCATTGGTGAGTCCGCGTCGGCGCTCCAGGAGGTCTTTCAGCTTGATGTTGGCGGAGTAGAGGTTCTCGGGTGCGCCCTCATCCTTGCTCTCGGTAATCATCTGCTTGAGCGTATCCACCCGGGTCTGCAGTTTGATGACCTTGGGATTCTGCTCGGTGTAGCGGCTGCGCGCCTCCTGCAACTGCCATTCGTACTCGCTCAACCGGTTCTTGAGTGGATTACGGTAGACGCTGGAGGTGACCACCATCTCCGGCTCCCCCTTCACCGCCTTCTCGACCTCCGCCAAGGTCTCCTTGTAGGCTTGCACCTCGGCCATTTTGGTGTTGAGGTCCGTCTCCAGGCCGCTCAGGCTGCCGAGCAGGACCTGGATCTCGGCCTTGAAGTCGACGACCTGGTGGCTGGCCTTGAAGGCGCGCATCTCATCCGTGACGGCGCTGAGATTCGTGCGGGCGGACGCCACCTGCTCGCTGTAGTTGGCGTAGGCGGCTGCGGCCTCCTCGCGTCGCCGGTCGCGACTGCGCTCGACCAGCAGCTTGGCCACTGTGTTGGCAATGTTGACGGCGCCGAGTGCCTCATCCCACACCACGGTGATCGGAAAGATATTGGAATCCTTGGTGATCGTCGCGTTGATGGCCGGGCCGAGGGCGCCCGGGGGGGCCTTGAGCTTGAGTGTGTCGTAGACCTCCTGCAGTGCGGTTGGCAGCTTGATGGTGTCGAGCAGGGTCTTGACGTTGTAGTTCTGCATCTCGTAGGGCGTGGTCCCGCCCAGGGAGAATTTGTCTTGGCGGGTGTGCAGGATGACGGAGGCCGATGCCTCCCACTTGGGCTTGATCCTGCTGGCGGCCACCTGGAACAGGCTGGCGATGGCCAAGGCGATCCCCAGCGCCAGCCAGAGGCGCTTCACGATGCCGCGGACCAGGCGCTGGAGGTCGAGCCCCGGGCCCTTCGGCGGCTCCTCTTCCTCGTCACCCCCCATGCCCGGGAAGCCGGCGAAGGGTAGGGGAGGCTCGTCCCGCTCGTCCCCCGCGGCTTGCGGAGCGACGGGCAGGGGGGCCAAGCTGAAGCCGGGTTCGGCAGGCTCCGGCAGGTCCCAGGCGGCCTCGCCCGGGTCCGGGCTAGACCGCTCGGCGTCACCCCCGCGTCCGGTTTGGTCCGGGACGCTGTCGCGGATGCGCAGTTCCTGGCTCACGGCGGATCGATCCCACCGTCGAACAGGCCGCCATGGCGGCGCAGATCGTCCACGACGGTGGCGATGGCGGACCCGCTAAAGCGCCCCAGTCCCTCGCCCAGGACATGCGTCAGCGCGATCTTGCAGATGCGGTTAACCTCGCGGGGGATGCCCCGGCTGGCGCGATACAGTGCATCCAGGGCCGGCGGGTCGAAGGGGAACTCGCCTTCATAACCAGAGACGGTCAAGCGGTGGCGCACATACTCGCGGGTCTCGTCCGCCGTCAGGGCGCCGAGGTGAAAGCGCAGGCTGACCCGCTGGTCCACCTGGGGCAGACGTTGCAGTCGCTCGCGCAGTTCCGGTTGGCCGACCAGGATAACGGTCAGGAAATTCTGGCGTTCTGAGGCGATGTTGGTCAGTCCCTTGATGGCATCCAGGCAGGGTAGGTCGAGCTGCTGGGCCTCATCCAGGAGGATCACCAGATGGCGCCCGCGGCCGGCGACCTGCTCGGTGAGCACGCGCTTGAACGCGGCCAGGCGGCTGTAGCGGTCCGGGTAGTCCGCGGCGCGCAGGCGCTGGCCCTGGATCTGGCTTAAGACCTCCAGCAGCAGGTCGTCGAAGCCGAGCAGGCTGTTCTCGATACTGACCCGGGCGTGGGTCTCGGGTGAGAGGCGGGCGTGCAGCACGGTGCGCAGCATGGTCTTGCCCGAGCCGATCTCGCCGGTCAGCAGACCCATGCCCATGTTGCGGTCCTCCGCGAGAAACATCAGGCGCGACAAGGCCTCCGCATGTCCCGCCGACGGGAAGAAATAGCGTGTGTCGCGGGTGTTGTCGAAGGGTGGTGTCGGTGGGTTGTGTGCGGTCAGTCGTCGCTCAGAGGTACCGGCCATGCCTAGGGTTGCCTACATCGATGCCGAAAGATCAGCGGACAGGAATCTAGCCGCTAGTATATGGGGTCCGTTGGAAATTTAATCAGGCGGCATGTCCGGCCGGGTAAGCGCTAAACGCATTGACCGCTCGGATGCGGCGATGGCACGGCACCGAGTCCCCTTCCGCGCCTGCCTGCTCGCAGGTAACAGACGGAAAAAGGGGCGGCTTCTTCTCCCGTCGCGCTCGTGGGGAAAGACCGGGGGGGCGGCTGCGCCCACAACACTCGGTACCGGCTGACAGTCCGGCAGCAGCCTCGGATGGTTCGGCGCGAGTTTACACGCCGATCTGGATCGCACCGACCGCCGCGTGGAACTGCCAGGGCTTGCGGCCCGGATTGCGGCCGAGTTCAGCCAGCCAGCCATTTTCCTTGGTGGCCTTGCTCGGCCCGGATTACCATCCAGCGGTCGACGGGGGGCTTGACGCCTGAGTCATTAAATCTATTAATACACCGAGCGCAGAAAGAACCGATTGTCGCTTCGCTCCTTGACAGGCTCTAAGCCATAGTCTAGCCTCGTTTGCAATTGCCCGGGGCGACCTTAGTCATTATCCCGGTCGCGGCACCCCGACCCGCGCGAGACACCGCTGCGGCGGTGTCTCGCCTGCGACGGGCGATGTGCGACATGTGTGCCGATGAGCGGAGTGACCGGCAAGGCAACGGGGATGGACGAGGGCGCTGACCTTTCGTGCATCAGCAAACGTTTGCGTCGTGACAAGAGAATGTTCAGCAGCGCCGGCAGTCACCCGCGGCCAGCGGACTTCTTGTGACATGTGCTAACCCGTAGTCTATTGGGGGTACGCGACTCCCGTTTTGGCAGGCAGCAACCGGTATTGCAGTTTGACGAGCGATGCCGTTACTTCCCGATCCTTTGTCATGGCACCACTCATCATAAACAGGCTGGCGGCAATATAACCGGTTGTCGCGGGCAGGGCGAAAACTATGAAACCTCTCCTTCGAGGCGCGTTGCGCTGGGCTTGCGGCATCAATCTGCTGCTCGTTGCCACGATGGCGACGGCGCAGCCGCCGACCTGCGCGGCTGCAAATGCAAATGGAACACCTGGCGAATGTGTTGATGGATCTCCTGGGACCCAGCGCCACGATATGCACGCTTGCCTTCCACAACCCAACGGCGCACTCCGGTATGTCACCGGTTTGCACGCGGCGAATAATATACTCCTCTGCGATGGACCGCTTGGATACAGCATTGCGTCGACAATTGGCGCGGAAGCTGTTGTGTCGTTTGCCACGCACGCTGAATATGGTATTCCGGCCTGCCCGATCGGATCTGCGATTACCGGCATTCGGCTCGACCGGCAACAGTTCCTTTGTGCTCCGTTCGCGAAGCCTTCGAACGAACGATTGACAAGAGACCCGGGTGATCCAATTCTGCCTGGGCCGCCGGGTTGGCTATGTAAGACATTTCGTATCGATTGCCCCGCCAACCCAACGCAACCGATACCGACGCAAAGGAATGGGATGCATGTGTGCCCTTCGGGGCAACAGGCACTGATCGGGTTAGATCCTCAGACGAATACCTTTGTCTGCAGCCCGGCATTGAATACGAATTAGAGCAATATCGTCGGTCAACGTCGTTACCACGGCACAGTATACTATCTCCAGTAGGAACGAAGCGATACTGCGCCGGGTCGGCGACCATGGTCGCCCGCACCGGGTTCGTCTCGATGTCGTGTTGGCACAACAAGAGATACATCGCGGCCTGCATCAGGGAGGATTTGTACCTGCTGTCCCAGCGGGTTCCCGTGCGCCGGTCGCTGTGGTTGATGTATCGCTGGTACCGGCGCTCCGCGGCGATAATGACCCGCGGAATCGATTCGGCGATTGCGCCCGTGACCAGCAAATGGACGTGCTTGGTCATCCGCACGTAGGCGCGAAGCGCTCGCGTGCGAGCACGTCTTCACGAGTCACTGCAAGCAGGCATGGTCGTCCTGTTCGTCGAAGAGTCACGGTCCACGATTATGTCCCCGCTGCACAGTGTGCAGCGGGACGGCATCGAGATGGACACGGCGGCGGGCCATGCGGCAAGTATCGCAAGAATTGAGCCTGGCCCTTTTTGGTGCCCTTTTGGTGCTTTTGGCCTGGGCCCTTTTGGCCATAAAGATCCTGTCTTCAACAAAGAGGTGAAACGAGACATGGCTGCTTGGAAAGGTATCGTCGGTAAGAGCTATACATCGGATGAATTCGATGCCTATTGCCACACGCTGCACTGGAGTGCATGGCGTCCTTCATTCATTGTCTTACATAACACGGGGGCTCCGTCGCTGGCGCAACGACCTGACGGGTTGACGGGCAAGCATATTCAAAACCTTGAAGCTTTCTATCGCGACACACAGAAGTGGAGCGCCGGCCCCCACCTTTTTATCGACGACCGTCAGATATGGGTGTTCACGCCTTTAACGGTTTCTGGCGTCCACTCTCCGTCTTGGAATTCTGTTTCCATCGGTATAGAGATGTTGGGCGATTATGATACGGAGGCATTCGATAGTGGCCGCGGATTAGCGGTACGTAAGCATACTGTTTCCGCCATCGCCACGTTATCCGCTGTTCTTGGGCTTGATGCCGGAACGATGAAGATACATCGCGAGGATCCGAAGACCACGCATGCTTGCCCTGGTAAACATGTCCGAAAGCTGGAAGTCATTCAGGATGTCCAGGATCTCATTGAAGCCAGGCACCATGGTGCACATCTGACTCATCCCGATCCTTGAGCTGGTAAAGGGAGGAAAAGGGGCCGGTGCGGCTCGGCAAGGTCGCGTAATCGAGTGGGTGGAACTCCCACCTGGGTAGTCGCTAGAGCCCGGTGACAAACATTAGCCAATACCACTGGATACCTCATGCTTACACGCGATGCGATCTACGTCCAAGTCTTCCGTGACCGATTCGTTGTCAAGAATATGGACACCGGCGCTGCCAAAGAGGTCAGCCGCGACATGAGCCATGCATCACCCAGGATGTTGATTGCAGACTTTACCATGGCGCAGCATCAACTCAAGGAGGCGGTGAAGTCCGTCCGCCGTGGGCTTAGGGCACCAGAGGTGCTAGTTCACCCGATGGAACTCATGGAAGGTGGAGTGACGCCAGTGGAGTGCCGTGTGTTTGTTGAGCTTGGTGTTGGCGCTGGCGCATCAAAGGCCGCAGTCCATGAGGGCGCACCACTTTCGCCAGACTCCGTAAAGAAGGTTATCCGTGAGTACAAGCACTAAGTTTGGCAGTGGCCGGGCATCCGCACCGCCGTACTGAATTCCAGGTGAACATCGTCCATACCGAATCGGCAGATGTGCGGGTAGGCCTGCCGAAGGGGCCTGCGTTCGCCAATTTATTCCCCAACCGCGCCGCTGCCCGCCAGGTTGCGCCGAAGTAAGTCCGCATTGTCATTGGTCTGGAGTGAGTTGGGTGCCTGCCGACCTGGAACTGACCGCCTCGATCAGGCGATTGAGACGATGCCATCCGCCTTACGGACCTGGATTGGACGCCACGTGACCGTTCAGCCCCCACCCCAACCCTCCTCCATGAGGGGGGCGAGAGAAGCGGCCGGTCTTAGATCATCTCATTGTGTTTATAATGTAAACATGATGTTTGTTGCTGCCGTGTGCAGACTGTTTAGACTGAGGGTCCATGACAGCCATGATCAAAGTGGAGGCGGCGCTTCGGGCGCGGGGTGAATCCCTGTCCGCGTTTGCGGCGCGGATCGGCGTGCGCAGTCAGGACCTCAATAACTGGAAGAAGCGAGGGCTCCCCAGAACCAGACAAAGGCTGGTCGCCGACGCGCTCGGCTGGACCCTGGACCACCTGCTCGTTGACGACGCCGCGTGCTCGATCACCTCGCCGCCGGCAACCGAGTGCGCGCCTGGGCCGGCGATTGCGGAGCCCGTGAGTGGCTGCCAGGTGGCTACCGCAGATCCGGATGCGCGCGGTCGTTCCCTGGCATCGGGGGACGTGCCGACCGATCGCTCGGTGCTGATTCCCAGGCGGCGGTTAGTGTTTTCCGCGAGCAGCGGCGAGCTGGTGTTTGAGCCGCAGACGCCCCCACTGGCATTTGACGCTGACTGGCTCAGCCGGATCGGACTGAGCGTGGACAATGCTGCTGTCATTGACGCCCAGGGAGACAGCATGGCGCCGTTGATCCATGAGGGTGATGTGCTGCTCGTCAATCTCGGTGACCGCGCGGTCCGGGATGGACAGATCTTCGCGCTTCGCTACGCCCGCGAGTTGCGGGTGCGGCGCCTCTATCGCCGCTATGATGGATGCCTCATCTTGCGCTCCGAAAATCGCGAGCGCTATCCGGACGAGACGGTCCCTCGCGCAGATCAAGGGATACACGTTCAAGTTGTGGGTTGCGTGCTGTGGCGTGGCGGCCAGATCTGAGTCCGTGCCAACCGGCTGGGACGCTCAGATACCCGAAGGACGGCGGCCACTCATCCCGATTTCTTGCATCTGTCGCGTGGCCGCAGGACGGCTGCCGTCGGTGGGTGTTCATGTGATCTAGGTTGTACCGTGAAACAAATTCTGCAGAATCTCAAGGACGGCCACACCCAGTTGGCGGAGGTGCCGTGCCCGCGCCTGGGGCGCGGTGCACTGTTGATCCGCACCACCCGCACGCTGATCTCCGCCGGGACTGAGCGGATGCTGGTGGATTTCGGCAAGGCCAATCCGCTGGAGAAGGCCCGCCAGCAGCCGGACAAGGTGCGGCAGGTGCTGGAGAAGGTGCGCACCGACGGCCTGGTGCAGACCGTGGAGGCGGTGCTCAACAAGCTGGGTCAGCCGTTGCCGTTGGGCTACTGCAACGTCGGGGTGGTGGCCGAGTTGGGTGCCGGGGCGACGGGCTTCGCGGTGGGTGATCGGGTGGCCTCCAACGGCCGGCACGCGGAGATGGCGTGCGTGCCGGTGAACCTGTGTGCCCGCATCCCGGATGGCGTGTCGGACGAGTCAGCGGCCTTTACGGTGATCGGGGCGATCGCGTTGCTGGGTATTCGGCTGGTGGCACCGTCGCTGGGCGAGGCGGTGGTGGTGACCGGGCTCGGGCTGATCGGGCTGATGGCGGTGCAGCTGCTGCGCGCGCAGGGGTGTCGGGTGCTGGGCATTGATATGGACCCGGCGAAGCTCAAGCTGGCCCGCCAATTCGGTGCCGAGACGGTCGATCTCAAGGCTGGGCAGGACCCGGTGGCGGTGGCGCACACCTTCTCGCGCGGGCGGGGCGTCGATGCGGTGATCATCACGGCGGCCACGCGCAGCAATGAGCCGGTGCACCAAGCGGCGCTGATGTGTCGCCAGCGCGGGCGGATCGTGCTCGTCGGGGTCGTGGGGCTGGAGCTGTCGCGGGCGGATTTCTACGAGAAAGAGCTGAGTTTTCAGGTCTCTTGCTCCTACGGGCCGGGGCGCTATGATCCGCGCTATGAGGAGCAGGGGCAGGATTATCCGGTGGGCTTTGTGCGCTGGACCGAACAGCGCAATTTCGAGGCGGTGCTGGATATGCTGGCCGATCGGTGCCTTGATGTGGCGCCACTGATCTCGCATCGGTTCGCGCTGGCGGATGCGCCGCGCGCCTACGCGGTGGTCGGCGGGGCCGAGCCGTCGCTGGGGATTGTGCTGGAGTACCCGGGCGGGGAGGAGCAGCGGTTACGCGCGCGCACCGTGCAGGTTACCCCGGCCTCCCTGCACCCCGGCGTGGGGGCAGCGGCTGGGGCGGTGAGCTTTATCGGTGCGGGAAATTACGCGACCGGGGTGTTGATCCCGGCGTTCAAGGCGGCGGGCGCACGGCTGGTGGCGGTGGCCTCCAGCGGCGGGGTGAGCGGGGTGCATGCCGGGCGCAAGTTTGGCTTTGCGCACACCACGACGGACACCGAGGGGCTATTTGCCGATCCGCAGGCCGACGCGCTGGTGATTACCACGCGGCATGACAGTCATGCGCGGTTGGTGTTGCAGGCGCTGGCCGCGGGCAAGGCGGTGTTTGTGGAGAAGCCGCTGTGTCTGACCCTTGATGAGTTGTGTCGCATTGAGGCGGCGGTCGCTCCCATCCAACTGGACGCTGGAGCGTCCGCGCTGGCTCCCACGCTGGCGCGTGGGAGCCAGAACGAGGCGCCTTTGCTGATGGTCGGTTTCAACCGCCGTTTCGCGCCCCAGGTGCAGAAGATCAAGTCCTTGCTGGCCGGCGTGACCGGGCCCAAGGCCTTCGTGATGACGGTCAACGCCGGGGCCATCCCGGCGGGGCACTGGACCCAGGACCGGGCGGTGGGCGGTGGGCGGATCATCGGCGAGGCCTGTCACTTTATCGACCTGCTGCGATTTCTGGCCGGGGTGCCGATCGTGCGGGCACAACGGCTGGTCATGGACTCGGCCACGGGGGATTGCGTGAGCATCAGCCTGGGTTTTGACGACGGCTCGCTCGGGACCATCCACTATCTGGCCAACGGCAGTAAGGCCTTTCCCAAGGAGCGGCTGGAGGTGTTCGCCGCCGGGAGGGTGCTGCAACTCGACAATTTCCGTCGCCTGACCGGTTTCGGTTGGCCGGGTTTCAAGCGGCTCAATCTATGGCGCCAGGACAAGGGCCAGCGTGCCTGCGCGGCAGCCTTTGTGACGGCCCTGCGCACGGGCGGGTCGGCGCCGATCCCGCTGGCGGAGATCCTGGAGGTCAGTCGGGTGACGCTTGAGGTGGCCGCCTAAGGCTAGCGCTGTCGGCTGCCTGCCGTACTTTGCTGCACGGTTCACAAGCTGTTTAGCACAGCCGCGGTATAATCACGAATCGTTGACACTGAAGATTCTGAAATTGTGCTGATCGACATCATCGCTGGCGCCCGTCCGAATTTCATGAAGATCGCGCCCATCATCCGTGCCTTAGAGGCCAGGGCAGCGGCGGGCGGGCGCCTGAGGTACCGGTTGGTGCATACCGGTCAGCACTATGACGCCCGCTTGTCGGGCGATTTTTTTTCCCAGCTTGGCATCCCGCAGCCGGATGTGAATCTGGAGGTAGGGTCGGGCACCCAGGCGGAGCAGACGGCGGCGATCATGCTCGGCTACGAGCGGCTGCTGTTGGCGGCGCCATCCCGCCTGTGTCTGGTCGTCGGCGATGTGACCTCGACCATGGCCTGTGCGATTGCGGCGCAAAAGCTCGGGGTCCCGGTGGCGCACGTTGAGGGGGGAATTCGCTCCGGAGACTGGAGCATGCCGGAGGAGATCAATCGGATGGTGACGGATGCCATCACCAACTGGTTCTTCACCACCAGTGAATTCGCCAACGCGAATCTACGCCGCGCGGGGGTGGGGGAGGAGCGGATCTTTTTTGTCGGTAACACCATGATCGACTCCCTGCTGACCAACCTGGAGCGGCTGCGGCCGCCGGCATTCTGGGAGGTGTTGGGGTTGCGGCCAGGCGGCTATTTTGTTGTTACGCTGCATCGACCGGCTAACGTGGATTCGGCCGATTCCCTGGCGCAGATGCTGGGGGCGATCGGTGAGGGTACACGGGGTCTGCCGGTCATCTTTCCGGTACATCCGCGTACGGCGAAGACGTTGCGTGCATTGGCGGACCTGCCGACGAGCCTGCAGCTGGTTGAACCCCAGGCTTATCTGGAGTTCAATTATCTGGTCAGGCACGCCAAGGCCGTGATCACCGATTCCGGCGGCATCACCGAGGAGACGACGGTGCTGGGCGTGCCATGCATGACGTTGCGCGCCAGCACCGAGCGGCCGGAAACGGTGAGTATCGGTACCAATGCATTGATCGGCACCGACCCGGCTAAGCTGGCGCCCGCGCTGGAGCGGCTGTTCGCCGGGGACTGGCCGCGGGGCGGCATTCCGGCGCTCTGGGATGGGCGGGCGGGGGCACGGATTGTGGCAGGGCTTGAGGACGTCTTAGCGGTTGAGGCTTAATTGTCAACGGCGTTCATCGCCGTCCGTCATTCCAGTTGGGATGACCCCATCCACGGGATGTGATCCTTGTCGCTCGGGCGGCAAGTGGTACTCGAATTGTAAAAGTTAACACCAAGAAAAGTTAACACTCAACCGATCTTGCGGAGTGGACGTGCACATCCTGTTTCTGAGCGATAACTTTGCGCCGGAGGTGAATGCCCCGGCGTCACGCACCTTTGAGCATTGCCGCGAGTGGGTGCGGGCGGGGCATCGGGTGACGGTGATTACCTGCGTGCCGAATTTTCCCACCGGGAAGGTCTTTCCTGGTTACCGTAACCGGTTGTGGCAGCGCGAGACGATGGACGGCATTGAGGTCATACGGGGCTGGACCTACATGATCGCCAACGCGGGTTTTACGCGGCGGACGCTCGATTATCTGTCCTTTATGGTGATGGGCTTGCTGGTCGGGTTGGCGCAGCGGCGGCCGGATGTGATCGTGGGTACCTCGCCGCAGTTCTTCACCAACTGTGCGGCCTGGATGCTGTCGGTGTTCCACTGGCGGCCGTTTGTGTTCGAATTGCGCGACCTTTGGCCGGAGTCGATCAAGACCGTCGGGGCTATGAAGGACCCTGCGTTGCTCTGGTTGGTGGAGGGCGTGGAGCTGTTTCTTTATCGGCGAGCGGCCGCGGTGGTGGCGGTGACCGAGTCGTTCCGGCGCAACTTGATCGCGCGCGGCATTGACGGCAGCAAGGTCCATGTCGTCACCAATGGCGTTGATCTGACGCGTTTTCACCCGGTGGAGCGGGATGCGGCGTTGGCCCAGCGGTTCGGGCTGACTGGTCGCTTTGTCGCCGGCTACATCGGCACGCATGGGATGGCGCATGTATTGGAGACGGTGCTGGAGGCGGCGGCGCTGATGCGTGCGCATCCGCAGGGCGCTCGGGTGCGTTTCGTGCTGCTGGGCGACGGTGCGCGCAAGCTGGCGCTGAAGGCGACCGCCGCGCGGATGGGGTTGGATAATGTCCTGTTTCTTGACTCGGTGCCGAAGGCCGATATGCCGCGTTACTGGTCGCTGCTGGATGTGGCGATTATCCATCTGAAAAAGTGTGATACTTTTACCAAGGTGATTCCCTCGAAGCTGTTCGAGTGCATGGGCATGGGGCTGCCGGTGTTACACGGCGTGGCGGGCGAGTCTGCCCAGATCGTCGAACGTGAGGGCGTGGGCCTGGTGTTGGCGCCGGAGGATGCGCAGGCCCTGTGCGCGGGCGTGCTGCGCTTGGCCCAAGACCCCATGCTCTGCCAACACCTGCGTGCGCGCTGTCTGCAGGCCGCGCCCCACTATGACCGCACGGCGCTGGCGCGGCGCATGTTGGTGGTGCTGAAAGGCGTGGTGGGCGCGCGGGGCGGCTGATGCTGCGGCGGTATTTTCATACGCTGCGCCATTTGCGTCCGGTGCAGTTCTATGGGCGCGTCTGGTTTCGGTTGTACCGACCCCATCCTGATACGCGCCCGGCCCCGCCGCTGCGGCGAGCGCAGTCGCACTGGGTTGCCCCGGCGCTGCGGCCGGTGTCGCTGCTGGGGCCGGCGAGCTTGCGCTTGCTGAACGAGACGCACGCACTCCTTGGGCCGGGGGCCTGGAACAATCCCGCCCGTGACAAGCTGTGGCTGTATAACCTGCACTATTTCGATGACCTGAGTGCGGCCACTGGGCCGCAACGGGTCGCCTGGCAGCAGGGGCTGTTGCGGCGCTGGGTGGCGGAGAATCCGCCGGGGGTCGGCACCGGTTGGGAGCCCTATCCGACCTCGCTGCGCATCGTCAATTGGGTCAAGTGGTCGCTGGCGGGCAATGCGCTACCACCCGAGTGTGTGGCGAGCCTGGCGGTGCAGGCACGCTGGCTGCGCCGACGCCTGGAGCATCATCTACTCGGTAACCATCTGTTGGCGAATGCCAAGGCCCTGGCCTTTGCCGGGGCCTTTTTCGCTGGGCCGCAGGCGCAGTCGTGGCGTGCCCGTGCAGAGCGGTTGCTGGCGCGTGAGCTGCGCGAACAGACCCTGGCCGACGGCGGGCATTTTGAGCGCAGCCCCATGTACCACGCCATCGTGCTGGAAGATGTGCTGGACCTGATCAATCTGGTCGCTGCCTATCCGGAGACGGCGGTGCCGGCAATGCTGGGCTTATACCGTGAGTGTGTGCAGTCCATGACGCGTTGGCTCACCGTCATGTGCCATCCCGATGGCGAGATCGGCTTTTTCAACGACGCGGCGTTGGGCATTGCCCCGACGCTGGCGCAGTTGGTTGATTATCGGCAGCGGCTGGGTCTCGATGGCGCCGCGACCACGCTCGCCACTCGCGCTCCCACGCTCCAGCGTGGGAGCGTCGGGCGGACGCTCTGCGTCCCGATGTCCAGCAATGGCGCAGTGGTCTGGCTGCGTGACTCCGGCTATTGCCGTCTTGAGGCCGGCTCAGCGGTGGCGCTGCTGGACGTGGCGCCGCTTGGAGCTGACTATCTGCCGGGTCATGCCCACGCCGATACGCTGTCGTTCGAGCTGTCGCTGTTCGGGCAGCGGGTGATCGTCAACGGCGGGACCTCGCGCTACGGCAGCGGTCCGGAGCGCTTGGCCCAGCGGGGCACTGCGGCGCACAGTACGGTGCAGATCGACGGCGCGGATTCGAGCGAGGTCTGGGGTGGCTTCCGGGTGGCGCGGCGCGCGCGGCCCCTGGATGTGCGGGTGGACTCGGTGCCGGAGCTTGACCGCGGCGCACGGCGGTCTGGGACGCGCACCGAGTTCACCGCGGAGCGCGCGCTGAGGGTCTGCGCCGCCCACGACGGTTATCGCCGCCTGCCGGGGCGGCCGTTGCATCGGCGCACCTGGGAATTGACATCGGAGCGGCTGACGGTCACCGATGCGATCGAGGGTGAGTGCGGCGCGGCCGTGGCCCGTTTCCATCTGCATCCAGAGGTGATTGCCGAGATTGCGGATGACGGCGGGCGGGGGTGCCTGCGCTTGCCGGGCGGTCATTTGGTGGACTGGCAGCTCACCGGTGGTCACGCTGGCCTGGCGTCCAGCGTGTGGCATCCGGCGTTCGGTCGGGCGGTGCCGACGCGGTGTCTGGAACTGAGGTTCACGGGGCACGGATGTCGCTTTGATTTGGACTGGCGGGAGCCTGGTGTTGATGCTCTATCTCGATAAACTGATTGCGCAGCTGGCCTATCCGTTGGGCCTGTCGCTCGCTCTGTGCGTGCTGGCCCTGCTGCTGTTGGTGTTCGGACGACGGCGGTTGGGGGGTGGTGCGGTGCTGGTCGCGGTGCTCTGGTTAGGGGCTTGGTCGTTGCCGGTGGTTTCCAATGCACTGCGGCTGTCGCTGGAGGGGCGGTTTGCCAACAATCCCGTGGCCGGGTTGCCGCAGGCCGATGTGGTGGTGGTGTTGGGCGGGGGGGTGAGCGTCGGACCGCCCCACTGGCCCTATCCGGACTTGGGTGCGGCCGCCGATCGGGTGTGGCAAGGGGCACGGATTGCGCGCGCCGGTAAGGCCCGTTGGGTGATCGTGACGGGTGGCACGATGCCCTGGAGCGGTGAGCGCGGTTCGGTGGCCGAGGCCACGCGTGCCTTCCTGGTCGAGTTGGGGGTACCCGAGCAGGCGGTGTTGTTGGAGGGGCGTAGTCGCAGTACCCGCGAGGATGCGCTCTACAGTGCCGACTTGATCGGCGCGCGCGGTTTTCAGCGCGTGTTGCTGGTGACCTCGGCCCTGCACATGTCACGCGCGCTGGAAAGCTTCCGGGCGGTGGGGATCGAGGCGATCCCGGCCCCCACCGATTTCGAGGTGATGCCCGAACCGCCCAGTTTGCTGCGCTGGTTGCCCGATGCCGACGCACTGGCCGCCAGCACCCGCGCACTCAGGGAGTATCTGGGGCTGTGGATGTACCGGTGGCGGGGGTGGGCAGTCCCCGCTGTTGGCGGTTCCCAGCGGTTTTCCTAGCGGTTGTGTGGATTTCGTCCTCGTGAACCGCTCTCGCTCTCCTTCACGACCACCGCTCCAGCGGTGTGATGGGTGTGTTGGACGCTCCGCAAGCCGGCGTTGCGATCAGACGCGGATTTTCGCAAGCGCCTTACGGCATTTTTCTTGCCATGACGGAGTATGAGGTAACGAACGGATGACCGATGTTGTTCTGGCCATTGACCTCGACGGCACCCTGCTGCGCACCGACAGCTTGCTCGAATCGCTGTTCTTGTTGATGCGTGAGCGCCCCCTGGCGTTGGGTCGCGGGGTCCTGAGGTTGGCGCGGGGACGTGCCGCATTCAAGGGCTGGGTGGCCGACAGCGCACGACTGGACGTCGCGGTGCTACCGCTCAATACCCCCTTATTGGATTGGTTGCAGGCCGAACGCGCGGCCGGCCGTCGGCTGGTGCTGGCAACGGCCGCCGACCGGCGGATCGCCGAGGCGGTGGCCGCGCGCGTGGGTCTGTTCGACACGGTGTTGGCGACCGAGGCGGGGCGCAATCTCAAGGGCGAGGCCAAGGCGTTCGAGTTGGTTGAACGCTTTGGCAAGGATGGTTTCGACTATGTCGGAGACTCCCATGCCGACCTGCCGGTGTGGCGGGAGGCGCGTCGGGCCATCGTCGTGGGTGGGCCTGGGTTGGAGCGCGCGGCGCGCCGCGTGGCCGAGGTCGAGCGGGTCTTCGCGCCGCAGCACGGTCGCGCGACGGCGCTGCTGCGCGCCATGCGGCCCCACCAATGGGTGAAAAACTTGCTGCTCTTTCTGCCGCTGGTTGCCGCGCACGCGGCGACCGACGGAGCGCGTCTGCTCGCCGCCGCTCTCGCCTTCCTCGCCTTCGGGCTGAGCGCCTCCGCGGTCTATCTGTTCAACGACCTGCTCGACCTGGCCGCCGACCGGCGCCACCCGCGCAAGTGCCGCCGCCCCTTCGCCGCCGGTGACCTGCCGCTGGCCTGGGGTTTGCTGCTCACGCCGCTTCTGCTGTTGACCGCCGCGACCCTGAGTCTGCTGGTCTTACCGCCGGCTTTTACTCTGGTACTCGGGGGGTATGTCTTGTTGAGCAGCGCCTACTCCGTTGGACTCAAGCGCAAACCTATCCTGGATGTCATGCTGCTGGCTGCGCTCTATACGGTGCGGGTGATTGCGGGCGCCGCCGCGGTGGCGGTTCCGGCCTCCTTCTGGCTGCTCGCCTTTTCCATGTTCATCTTCCTGAGCCTGGCGCTCAGCAAGCGCTACACGGAACTGCAGGGTTTGCCGCAACGCGGTGAGTTGACCGCCGCCGGGCGCGGCTGGCACGTCGATGACCTGCCGCTGGTGCAAAGCCTGGGGACTTCTGCCGGCCTGGCCTGTGTGCTGGTGCTGGCGCTCTATATCGACAGCGCCCCGGCGCAGCGCCTTTATGCGACCCCCGAGGCGCTCTGGCTGGTCTGTCCGCTGCTGCTCTACTGGATCAGCCGCCTCTGGTTCAAGACCCACCGCGGCGAGATGCACGATGACCCGGTGGTGTTCGCGTTGCGTGATCCCGTGAGCCTCCTCATTGGTGCACTCAGCGCCGGCATTGTCATCCTGGCCACGCTCTGGGTTGCGCCGTGACCACTGCAACAGGCAAAGGTATGGCACAACCCGCTTTAGTCTTCGGTCTGTCAGAACACATCCGCGGGGATTCTTGCCGCGTCTTCGCGCATCATCCGAGTATTGAGCGCGTGCAGAGGTTCAATTAATGAAAAATGACCGTCATAATGTTATCGCCATTGGCGGAAATCACAAGAGATTACACGGCATCTCTGGTCTGAAGCGTGCGTCAAGCGTGTTAGTCTTGGGAGCAACTTCAGCGATTGCTGAGCACTTGGCGCGTCACCTGGCTGCGAGGGGCGCATCACTTTATCTCACCGGCCGTAGCGGCGAACGACTCACAGTGATCGCGGCGGATTTGCGGATTCGCGGTGCCGCTGAAGTGGCGATTGAGCAACTCGATGTCATCGACCGTCCCGCGTTGAACGGTATCGTCGCGCGTGCCGCCCAAGCCCTCGGCAGCCTCGACACTGTACTGTTTGCCGCCGGCCTGCTGCCGGATCAGACCCAGGTCGAGACCGATCCGGCGCTGCTGCGCCTGACGCTGGAGGTCAACGCCATCAGCGCCATGGTGGTGCTCAACGCGGCCGCCGCTTACTTCGAGCGCCAGGGCCACGGTCAGCTCGTCGCCATCGGCTCGGTGGCCGGTGATCGCGGCCGCGCGGCCAACGATGCCTACGGGGCCGCCAAAGGGGCGCTGGAGATCTTCATGTCGGGGCTGCGCCAACGCCTGCATAAGAGCGGCGTGCAGGTGCTGCTGGTCAAACCGGGTTTTGTCGACACGCCGATGACGGCGGGTTTTGCCAAGGGGCCGCTGTGGGCGAGTCCCGAACGGGTCGCCCAAGACATCGTCCGGGCCATGGATCGGGGGCGCTCCGTGATCTACACGCCTTGGTTCTGGCGCGGGATCATGCTCATTATCCGCCACCTCCCGGAGCGGCTCTTCGTGCGACTGCGCTTCTGATGGCCGACGACAGCGCCCTCTTGGAGGTGAGCCCGCACGCGATTCTGGAGCGCCGTCTACTCCTCCCGCCAACCATGGCTGCGGGCCTTGGCCGACCATACCAGAACATACTGCACGCCGCTGACCAGGATAGTGATCAGACAGGCCCAGGTCAGGGCCGTGATCACCCAGTTGGGCATCGGCATGGGTCCGGCGTCCGTGATCGCGGCGATCACCAGCACGATCTGAAACAGGGTGTTGATTTTGCTGCTCAGGGTCGGTGCGGCCTCCAGCTCCTCGACCCGGTAGTTGTACAGTAGTGCCCCGGCCACGATGAGCAGGTCCCGAAAGATGGCCGCCATCACCAGCCACACCGGGATCAGGCCCATGGAGCCTAAGACCAGCAGACAGCTCACCAGCAGGGCCTTGTCCGCCAAGGGGTCGAGGATTCCGCCCAACCGGCTCTGCCAGCCGTAGCCTTTCGCCAGAAAGCCGTCGACCCCATCGGAAATACCGGCGACCGCGAACAGCACCAGTGCCCAGCCAAATTGTTGGGTCAGCAACAGCCACACCACCGGGATCACGGCGACCAGGCGCAACGCACTGATGATGTTTGGGATGTCGCTGGGCCTCACGTTGGATAGACCGATGGCGCCGGTAATCGGCTCTAAAGCGATATGCTAGCCCGATGGGGCCGCGCTGTCCAAGGCGGTGACGGGCGCGGGTTGCGGGTAGAATCACACCATGTACCCCACCGGAGCCCCCGCGTGTCCCAGGAAACCGAACCACAACCCTCCCGATCACTCAGTTACCGCGATGCCGGCGTCGATATCGACGCCGGTGCGGCCCTCGTCGAGCGCATCAAGCCACTGGCCGCCGCCACCACCCGCCCCGGGGTTGTATCCGGCCTGGGTGGCTTTGGGGCACTCTTCGCACTGCCCGTGCGGGACTATCGGGAGCCGGTCCTGGTCTCCGGGACCGACGGGGTGGGTACCAAGCTGCGGCTGGCCATCGCGCTGAAGCGCCACGACACCATCGGCATCGACTTGGTGGCCATGTGTGTCAACGATATCCTGGTGAGTGGTGCAGAGCCGCTGTTCTTCCTGGATTATTACGCGACCGGCCGGCTGGAACTGGAGGTCGCCACCGCGGTAATCACCGGCATCGCCCGCGGCTGCGAACTGGCGGGCTGCGCCCTGACCGGCGGGGAGACCGCCGAGATGCCCGGGATGTACAGCGCCGGGGACTATGACCTGGCGGGCTTCTGTGTGGGCATCGCCGAGCGCTCGGCGTTGATCCTGCCCGAGCGGGTCCGCCCGGGGGACCAATTGATCGGGCTCGCCGCCTCCGGGCCGCACTCCAACGGGTACTCCCTGATCCGTAAGGTGATCGAGGTAAGCGGGGCGGATCTGGCAGCGGACCTGGACGGGGCGACCCTGGGTGAGCGGCTGCTCGCCCCCACCCGCATCTATGTGCGCTCGGTGCTGCCGCTCACCCGGGCGCTGCATGTGCATGGCTTGGCCCATATCACCGGCGGCGGGATCACCGAGAACCTGCCGCGCGTCTTGCCGGCGGGGACCCAGGCGCGGGTGGATATGGCGAGCTTCCGGCGCCCGGCGGTTTTCGATTGGCTCCAGACCCAGGGTGGCATCACCGAGGCGGAGCTGCGCCGCACCTTCAATTGCGGCATCGGCATGGTGCTCTGTGTCGCGCGTGAGGATACCGATACCGCGCTCACCATGTTGCGCTCTGCCGGGGAGGAGGCCTGGGTGCTGGGTGAGATCGAGTCCGCCACGGGGGCGCCGCGGGTGGTCTACGGTGACGCGGCCGACCATGACTGAGGCGGCTGCCGCTCTGCTGCCGGTGGTCGTGTTGATCTCCGGGGGCGGCAGCAATTTGGGCGCATTGATCGCGGAGCAGTCGCGCTGGCCCTATCGGATTGTCGCGGTGATCAGCAACCAGCCCGGGGCTCGGGGGTTGGAGCGGGCGCGCGCGGCGGGTATCCCGGCGCAGGTTCTTGATCATCGTGCCTATCCGGACCGGGCGGCCTATGACTTGGCCTTGGCCGCGGCGATCGACCGCCATGACCCCGGCCTGGTGGCGCTGGCCGGCTTCATGCGCATCCTCACGCCGGCCTTCGTCGCCCGCTATCCTGGGCGCCTGCTCAACATCCACCCGTCACTGTTGCCCAAGTACCCCGGTCTGCACACCCACCGCCGCGCACTGGAGGCGGGGGAGCGCGCGCATGGGGCAAGTGTGCACTTTGTCACCGCGCAGTTGGACGGTGGCCCGGTGATCATGCAGGCGCGCCTCCCGGTGCTGCCGGGGGACTCGCCCGAGACCCTGGCAGCGCGGGTGCTGGTGCAGGAGCACCGGCTCTACCCGCGCACGGTCGGCTGGTTCGCGCAGGGACGACTGCGGCTGGGGGGCGACGGGCAGGTGCAGTTCGACGGGGTGGCGCTTGGTGCGCCGCTCGATCTCAACGCGCTGCCAGCGGTTGAGCAGGTGTGAACGAAGACAGTGAAGCGCAGATCCCGCTACCATCCGGGAGTCAGCGTGAGATCAAGAAATAGAAAGGGTTAACAGGATTTACAGGAACTGCTCGTGCTGGGCATTGCAGCTGGGAATCCTGTTAATCCTGCGCAATCCTGTTAATCCAGTCCAATTTCCCGCCGCCCGCTCGACCGACGAAGTGGGACCGGGAGTTCCGCTTCGCGGTACTAATGGGGCAGGTAGCCGGCCCTGTCCATGCTGTCCGTCACTGACTCGATCACCTCGTTGATGGTGGTCTTCTCGGAGCCCGGGTCCATGGTCTCGGAGCGGGTGGACCAGAGCAGTTTCTGACGGGGGACGTCGTAGAGGTTGGTCTCCAGTTGCAGCACCGGGTAGGTGGCGTAATATCCGGGCTCGGTGACATAGCTATAGACCCGTTGGTAATAAGGGTAGAGGCTGCCGTAGAGGTTCGGATTCACATAGGTGCCGGCCGGGATATAGACGGTCTGGGCGCGTGCGCCAACCAGGTGGGTGACGATGACCCCGTCGGCCCCCGATTGTTCGACCACCTTCTTGACCGCCTTGACATCGCCCAGACCGCCCGCGGGTAGCAGGCGATGGCCGGCGCGCGCCTTGACCCCCTGTTGGCGCAGCGCGGCGACGAAGTTGTTTTCATAGGCGTCTCGGACTCGAGCGTTCGCGGCAATGCCGAATACCAGCAGGTTGCGGTAGGGCCTGGGGGTGACCGTGGGGTCACTCCAGGAGGAGGCGACGATGGGGGTCGAGGAGCAGCCGCCACCCAGGAGGGCGACGAGCAGGGACATCAACAAGAGGGCGATGCCGGTTCGGGCTGGACGCATCGGGTCGATCCTTAAGGACTTGGTCGGGGCAACCCCCGGTCTGGCGACGAGTTTGACCGCTTCAGGGCATCGAAAGCAAGGCGGTCGGCGCTGTGGAGTGAATTGAGTGAGCAAGATGATCATCGTTGGTTGTGGATATGTGGGCACGCCGCTCGCGCGCCAATACCTGGGGCTTGGTCAGCCGGTCCTCGGCGTGGTTCAGACCCAGGCGGGGGCGCAGCGGCTCGCTGCGGCCGGGATCACGGCCTGGCGCGCCGACCTGGCGGGCGACGACCTGGACGCGCTGCCGTTGGATGGTGCGTTGGTCTTCCACCTGGCACCCCCCCCGGATCAGGGGCGCGAGGACCTGCGCACGCGCCGCCTGGTCGACGCCTTCGCCCGGGCCGGCCAGCCGCGGCGGTTGGTCTATATCAGTACCACCGGGGTCTATGGGGACTGCGGCGGGGCCTGGGTCGACGAGTCCTGGCCCGCCCGCCCGGGTGTGGACCGGTCGCACCGCCGTTGGGACGCCGAAGAGACCCTGCGGCGCTGGAGTGAGGTGAGCGGGGGTGAACTCGTGATCCTGCGGGTCGCCGGGATCTACGGCCCGGGGCGCCTGCCGCTAGAGCGCATCCGTCAGGGGGTACCCATGGTGCGTTCGGAGGATTCGCCCTTCAGCAACCGTATCCATGTCGATGACCTGGTGGCGGCTTGCATGCTCGCCATGCAGCGCGGCCAACCCGGTGCAGTCTACAACGCCTGTGACGACTCCCCGAGCAGCATGACCGACTATTTCCTTGCCATCGCGGACGCCGCCGGCCTGCCGCGGCCGCCCCTGATCCCGTTGGCGCAGGCGCCGGGCCAGGTCTCGGCGGCGATGCTGTCCTATCTCGCCGAGTCTCGGCGACTGAGCAATTGCAAGCTGCGCGAGGAGTTGGGGCTGCGCCTGCGCTATCCGAGTCTGGCCGACGGATTGCCGTCCTGCTTGTGAACCTCAGGCGCTGGTTCGCTCGCGCAGGAGCTTCACCTGGAACAGGGTGTTGCGCTCATCCTCCTCCAAGGCCGACTGGATGAAATGGATGGTCCGGCGGTAGCGCGGGATGATGTTGTACTTGAGCGCGTTGACCCGCTTCTGCGCCTTGCGCTGTTCTTCCATCAGCCGGTGCAGGGCGGTCTCCACCTCCCCCAGGCGGGCCAGCAGGACGGCGGCGTTGGCCAGGTTGTCGCGGCTGGTGTCAAAGCTCGCGTCGGTGCCGAGCAGGCCCACGGGTTTCAGCGGCAACCGCTGCGCCGTCACCGCGGGGTATTCCACGCCCAGTGCGCGCCGCGGGAGTATGTCTACCTTGAGCGCCGGTTCGGCCCCGAAGGCCGCTTGGCGGATACCGCGGCTGCCCATGCGCAGGTGGGTGAGGCTCAAGCAGCGGAAGGCACCCGCCAGTGCCTCCTGCGCCTGCGCGCGCAGGCTGCGGTATTCGCCGATGCGTTCGTAGACCAGGCGGGTGAGGAGTTCGCGCTTGCGTTCCAGTAGATCGTGTCCGTTCTCGAGGAAGGTGACCTGCTTCTTGAGTTTGAGCAGGGTGTTCTTAGTGGGTGGGACTTTGATCAGTGGTTGGGTCATGGTGTCTCGGCGGTGATGCAGCGGTTAGTCGCCAGCCCAGTTTGCGCGCTCATCAATACAGTCAGGTCCGCCCTCATCGAATTCGCGGCAGATCAGCGGGCGCTGCGCATAGATGCGGCAACGCAGGGTGTCGCGATCCAGCGCGGCGCACCAGCCGTCCGGCAGGCGGTCCATCGACGCGACGCCCCCCGGGTTCGAGCGGGTGAAACGGCGAGGGACTCCGGTCTCGGTGATGCACAGCACTTCGAGCCGGCAGCAGACGGCGGCGCAGGTGTCGCAGGTGATGGGGGACTGCGGCGCGGCAGACAAGAGTTCGTCGGGTGTCTTGGGCATGGATTAGAGGTCGCTACGCTGCAACGCTACGTATTTTCAGACCGGATCGAGCATAGTGCGCACTGGGTCACGACTATATACATCAGTTCGCTTGGATCTGTGCCAATAGTCCGGAAATCGCCCGGCGGACGCGATCCGATTGGAGAACCTTTGCCACGGCCTCTTCAAATGCTCGTTCGTCGCGGCATTCGATTGGCTCGGCGTCGGCTGTTACCCAGGCAGGGTAAAGTTCAACGCCATGTCCGACTCGGAGGATTTCGTAGGTGTAGTTATTGAGGCTCGGTGCGACGATGCGCATCGCCACCTCAAAACCAGAACGGTCGGCCTGAATTCGGGCGTCAGCATACAGTAAGCCTTTCGTCGCCTGTGCCAGCATTTGCCCCTGTTCCCGCAGGATCGCGACAGGGGCAAGAACCGGTGAGACCTCGGGGAGAGCCCCCCAAAGATTCGCAACGGGGCGGATACTGTCCGGGGTTACCGTTTGGGTAACTGCTTGGGTCATTGTCTTGGCCTCGCTCTAGGTTCTGACGGTGAAGGTGATAGGCAGATGATCGGAAAACTCCTTTGCTAGTCGCCCGTTGCGCAACAGGCTTGCGCCGTTGACAGCGGTGATGATACTGACGTCATGATCGCGATAGTCCTCCAGCAAGGCGGGCCGGTACAGGACTTGATCAAAGATATTCCAATAGTAATTCGTGGGCCGGCCCGAATCGTAATAATATGTCCCGGGCGGGCCGCGCGTCTCGTCGCCGAGAAAATTCCACATCGGATTGTAAAAATACCTGCGTTCTTCGCCGTAAACTTTGCGCGTTTTCTTTTTTGCGATCTGCTTGCACATCACTGCATGAAGTCCTTCGGAGCCGCAGACTCCCGTCTCAAAGGGGTTCATGTTGAGGTCGCCGACAAGGACTGTTCGGGTATGGCCGCGGCGCGCTTCGGCTTCCTGTAGCTGCATGGCGATGCGCGGCATCAGGTGTGACTGATCTGAATCGGACATATGCAACTTGCTGGGATAGTGCGCGGCCACGAGCAGAATTTCTTTCCCGAATGGCGGAGCGACGGCGTGGATCGAGCAGTAGCGCCTATCATCCGAAACCGGCATGATCGCCTCGGGCGGAAGCCGACTGAACAACGAAATTCGCTCGCACAAACTGAAGACACCGCAGAAGGTGCGATGACTATCGCGGTTGAGTGTTGGCAACAAGATTTCTGCCGGCATGTTACATTCCGAGAGCACCAGCAGGTCGACCTCGTGTTCATCGCACAGTTGCCGTAGCGGTTCGGCCAGCGGTTTGCCGTTGATGTTCCAGAAGAGCACTCGAAGCATAGTAATTTCCAGCGTTCATGCTGCGGCAATTCGTGGCCTTTTCGTGTCTGGTCCTTATGGTAGCTCAGCCCCGCCCGGCCCCGGCCAGAATGTCTCGTCCAACACTTGTTCGACAGTATAGGGGCAAACCTCCGAAAAAGAGGACTCCGGCAACTCCGTCTCCAGGATAGCGTTGTCGCGGGCCTCCTCATAACTCTCCGCAACCAGTTCGGGGACGCGGCTGACCAGGCTCGGACTGTCCCGGAGCAGGTCGTTGGCACCGTCCCGAGCATTGTAGATCGAGGCCCGCCAATTGCGGCTGCGCTGCTCGGGCTGAAGCTCCCACTTGAGCAGGTGTAGGAGCAACACCACGAGGTGGTTTTCGACGGCCCGTCTTTCGCCGCGTCCAAGACACTCCAACTCCTCGGCGATGTTGGGGATGTCCGCTTCGGCGAATCGCCCTTGGCGGAGCAGGGCGGCGTTCTCGAACAGCCACCGGCTGAAGTCGATCTCGTAGAGGTCGCTGATCGTGATGGGAGTTGGGACCAGGGTCATGTTCGACACCAAATGTCACGCCCCTTAAGGGCTGATGGGTTGGCTGGTGTTACCCCAGGGCGTTGCCCTGGGCTGCTATGTCGCGCCCCTTCGGGGCTTGAGATGCCCGTGGGGGGCAAGCGGCACGGGGCGCTCAATCCGTCCCCGTGTAATATTTCGCCAGATCGGTCTCGTTCATACGCGTGAGGCTGTCGCGCGGGAAGGCGCTCATCAGTTCCCAGGCAAGGTTCAGGGTCGCGTCGATGGAGCGGTCCTCGGACTCGCCTTGGCCGACGAAGCGCTGGTCGAAGGCGTCGGCGAAGGCGAGGAAGCGGCGGTCGCGCTCGGAGAGTTCATCCGCGCCGATGATGGAGGCGAGGTTGCGGGTCTCCTGCGCGCGGGCATAGAGCGCATAAATCTGGCCAGCGACCCGTGGGTGATCCTCGCGGGTGTCGTCCTTGCCGATGCCGTCCTTCATCAGGCGCGACAGGCTCGGTGAGATATGCACCGGGGGGTAAATCCCCTGATTGTGTAATTCGCGCGAGAGTACGATCTGACCCTCGGTGATATAGCCGGTAAGGTCGGGGATGGGGTGGGTGATGTCATCCGACGGCATGGAGACCACCGGCATCATGGTGATAGAGCCGTGGCGCTCGTGAATGCGCCCGCAGCGTTCATAGATCTCGGCCAGATCGGAATAGAGATAGCCCGGATAGCCCTTGCGTGCCGGCACGTCGCCCTTGGCGGTGGCGACCTCGCGCAGGGCCTCGGCGTAATAGGTCATGTCGGTCATCACCACCAGTACATGGCGGTCGAGATCATAGGCCAGGTACTCGGCGGCGGTGAGCGCGGTGCGTGGCAGGGTCAGGCGCTCCACTGGCGGATCGTCCGCCAGGTTGATGAACATGACGACATTGCGCAGTACGCCGGAGCTGGCGAACTCCTCCCGGAAGAAGCGGGCGTCCGCGTAAGAGACACCCATGGCGGCGAAAACGATGGAGAAGCTGGTGTCCTCGTCTTTGAGCTTGGCCTGGCGCACGATCTGGGCGGCGAGCCGGTTGTGGGGCAGCCCGGAGCCGGAGAAGATCGGCAGCTTCTGGCCGCGCACCAGGCTGTTGAGCCCATCGATGGTCGAGATGCCGGTCTGGATGAATTCGCGCGGGTAGGTGCGGGCGGCCGGGTTGATGGCGGAACCGCTCACCGGCCGACGCAGGTTGGCGAGGATCGGCGGGCGGCCGTCGCGGGGCTCGCCCAGGCCGTTGAACTCACGACCCAGCAGCTCGGGTGACAGGGCTATTTCTACCGGTTCGTCCAGGAAACGCACCCAGGTATGGTCGAGATCCAGGTCGTCGGTGCCCTCGAAGACCAGGATCAGCACCTCGCTGTCGGCGCTGCGGATCACCTGCCCGTTGCGCACTGCGCCCGCGTGGTTCTCGATCCGCACCCGGTCGCCGAAGGCGATACCCGGGGCGTCCTTGACCACCAGGAGTCCGCCGCGGGCCTGGATTGCCGTCCGGTATTCTTTGATGCTCATTGTCTTTGCCTCAGGGTCGTCCGAACATGACATAGGTGGTGGTGGACCCGTCCCCGGCGATACCCAGGGCCAGAAACGCCGGGCCAACCCAGGTATCGGCACCGAGGAACAGGCTGCTGCCGAAACGGGTCCCGGGTCGGGTCCTGCCGGGATCGGTATGCTCCAGTCGGCCGACTTCCAGTGAGCCGCCGAGATAGATGCCGCGGCCCACCGGCGCTTGCAGGCTGGCAATCTTGCGGGCGTAGACGAGCGAGCCGAAGCCGAATCGGTTGGCGCGGAATTGTTCGACGGGATAGCCGGACAATTGCAGGAATCCACCCAGTGCGAACTGGTCCTCGTAGGGCATCCGATTGCCGATGGCCGCGCCGCCCATGACATGCAGGCTCAGCGTGTTGTCCCCGCGGCTGGCGGACGCCTCCCAGGACCCGGACACCCGGTTGAAGCTCTGGTCCGCCCCCATGGCGCGATGAGGCGACCATGCCTCAAAGACCAGACGGTTTCCGTGGTGGGAAAAAAAGGCGCTGTCCAGGGTGTCATAGACAAAGCGCCCACGCAGTCCGTTCTCGTTGCGCGTCCCTTCGGGGAATGGGGTGGTGCCGGTGTCTTCCCGGCTGACGACCGTGCTCAGGGCCGCGCCCAGGCGCAGTTGCGCGTTCGGGCCGAACAGCTTCGTCCCCCAGTCCAGGGCGAGTATGGTACGGGTGACATCATAGCGCGCGATGCGTGTGTCCCGCGCAAAGACGCTGAGCGGGGTGCTCGCGATACCGACGCTGGGCACGATAAAGGTGCTTCCAGAGGCCGCGAGTGGTTGATAGAATTCACTGTAGAGATCGAGCGTGCTGCCGAGTTGGGCGGTCGTGTACCACTCGGCACCGAGTCGATTGACCCAGGTGCGCCGATAGGTCCCACGCACCCCGAGCGCGGTGTAGCCCTCGAAATCAGTCATGATCCCGGCCCCGAAGGTGAGATAGCCGGGTCCCCAGGGCTTCTCGCGGGCATTGACGATCAAACGGTTGGCGTTGCCGGGCGGGTCTCCCGGGCGTCCCGGTTGGCGCTCCAGGTGATAGTTGATGTTCGCGAAGTCACCCTGGCCATAGATCGCGGAGATGTCCGCGTCCAACTGCTGGGGATCCAGTGGCCGTCCCTGCTGGTGCTCGGTGAGCCCTTTGAACACGGCCGGATTGACCCGGTGCAGGCCTGCGACCGTCACCTCGGTGATCGGGGCAGTATCCGCGGCGGGGTGGCGGTGGCTCGCCTGCCAGGCGGCCCAGGCCTCCGGGGTCAGGCTCAGGTGCCGCAGGCGCGCGGCGGCGGCGTGTCCGGCGGCCATCCCGATGCGGATGGCATCGGTGGCGCGATCGAAGTCGCCTGAGCCAATGTCACCCAGGTCGGGTGAGATTAAGATATCCCGGCCGGGACGCAGCAGCTTGAGCGAGCGATCCACGTTCTGCTGGGTGAGGATCTGCACCATCTGCCCGAGTACCCCGACCACCGAATTCAATTGCTCCGGTGGCAGATAGGAACTCCCCAGGTTGACCGCGATCACCAGGTCCACACCCATGCCCCGCGCCACATCGATGGGGAGGTTGCGCACCAACCCGCCATCGACATAGGGGTGGTGGTCGATCCGCACCGGGGCGAAGACCCCGGGGACCGACATGCTGGCACGCATCACCTCCGGCAGCGCACCGGAGTCGAAGACCTTCATGTCGCCGTTCTCCAGGTTGGTGGCGATGGCACGGAACGGGATCGGCAGGTCATCGAAGCGCCGCACCCCCCGCGCGCCAGTCACCAGGTTACTGAAAAACAGCTCGACCTTTTGACCGGCCAGCGCGCCCTGGGGCAGCTGGAGCAGGTCGCTCAAGAAGGCCCCGGCCGCTTGCTTGGGTGCTTGCCCGGTCAAGGCGCCCTTGGGTAGGCGCAGCTTGTCGGCATTCACGCCGATGCTGAAGTCGAAGGCCGGTTGCTGGTCCTGCTCCTTGCGCCGGATGGGCCAATCGGCCCGCGGCGGGTCATCGACGAACAGTTGGTCCCAGTCCGCGGAGCTCAGGCGCTGCTGCATCTCGGCCGGGCTCACGCCACTCGCGAAGGCTCCACCGACCAGCGCGCCCATGCTGGTACCGACCACCACACTGATTGGAATGCGCAGTTCCTCCAGCACCTTGAGCACCCCCACGTGGGCCGCGCCGCGGGCTCCGCCGCCGCTCAACACCAGGCCGATGCGCGGGTGGGTGACGGGGCCGGGAGGGGCGCCATGTGTGGCATTGGGTAGGGGCCAGCAGCAGAGCAACAGCAGAATCATCAGGCGTCGCATCAGCGGTACTCCAGGGACAGGGTGGCGCAAGGGCGCATCTGCGCGATGATACCCGAGCCGGCGATGCGAACCCCGACCCCTGGACGGGATGGCTTTGACTAATACTCTGACCGCCAACCTCGCGGTGCCTGGTCGCGGCCGGGGGCCGCTCCTACGCCGTCGGAGCGGCCCCCAGGCCGCGACGAATGTCAGCCGGGATCTGACCGGATGAATGTCCAAGGACCGACCGCTCATATCAGCGCAGCAGTGGTGAGGCCAAATGCTGGATGGATTTCACGGGGCAGTCTTGGGCTCAGGGTCGTCCGACCATGATGTAGGTAGTCGTGGACCCGTCCCCGGCGATACCCAGGGCCAGAAACGCGGGGCCAAGCCAGGTATCGGCCCCGAGGAAGAGGCTGCTGCCGAAACGGGTCCCGGGGCGGGTCCATCCTGCATCGGTGTGCTCCAGTGTGCCGACCTCCAACGAGCCGCCGAGATAGATGCCGCGACCCAGCGGCGGTGTCAGGCTGGCAATCTTGCGCGCGTAGACGAGCGAGCCGAAGGCGAACCGGTTGGCGCGGAATTGCTCGATGGGATAACCGGACAATTGCAGGAAGCCACCCAGTGCGAACTGGTCGTAGTAGGGCATGGGGTTGCCGATGGCCGCGCCGCCCATGACCTGTGTGCTGAGGGTATTGGCCCCCCGGCTGACGGCCGCGGTCCAGGAACCCGATACCCGGTTAAAGGTCTGATTCGCCCCCATAGCCCGCTGGGGCGCCCATGAATCAAAGACCAGACGGTTCCCGTGGCGGGAGAACATGGCGTTGTCCAGGGTGTCATAGACAAAGCGCCCGCGCAGCCCGCTCTCGTTGCGTGTCGCCTCGGGGAGCACGGGGGTGCCGGTGTCCTTCCTGGTGATGACCGTGCTCAGGGCCAGGCCCAGGCGCAGTTGCGCGTTCGGGCCGAACAGCTTCATCCCCCAATCCAGAGCGAGTGTGCTGCGGGTCACGTCATAGCGCGCGATGCGTGAATTGCCCGCAAAGACGCTGAGCGGGGTGCTGGTGATCCCCAGGCTCGGCACGATAAAGGTCCGGCCGGCGACTCCGAGCGGTTGGTAGAACTCGCTGTAGAGATCGGCCGTGTTGCCGAGCTGGGCGGTTGTGTACCACTCGGCACCGAGTGAATTGACCCAGGCGCGCCGATAGGTCCCATGCAACCCGACCGCGGTGTAGCCCTCGAAATCAGTCATGATCCCGGCCCCGAAGGTGAGATAGCCGGGTCCCCAGGGCTTCTCACGGGCATTGACGATCAGGCGGTTGGCGTTCCCGGACACCTCTCCCGGCCGCCCAGGTTGGCGATCCAGGTGATAGTTGATGTTGGCAAAGTCACCCTGCCCATAGATCGCGGAGATGTCCGCATCCAACTGCGCCGGCGCCAGTGGCCGCCCCTGCTGGTGCTCGATGAGCGCCTTGAATATCGCCGGATTCACCCGGTTCAGGCCCGCGACCGTCACCTCAGTGATCGGGGCGCTATCCGGGGCGGGAAGCCGGTGGCTCGTCCGCCAGGCGGCCCAGTCCTCCGGGCTCAGACTCAGGTGCCGCAGGCGCGTGGCAGCGGCGCGTCCGGCGGCGACCCCGATGCGGATGGCATCGGTGGCGCGAGCGAAGTCGCCGGCGCCAATGTCACCCAGGTCGGGTGAGATCAAAATGTCACGGCCGGGGCGTAGCGTCTTGAGCGAGCGAGTCACATTCTGCACGGTGAAGAGCCTCACCATTTGCCCGATCACCCCGACCACCGAATTGAGTTGCCGACGCGGCAGATGGGGGCTCCCCAGATTGACCGCGATCACCAGATCGACGCCCAATCGGCGCGCGACATCGATCGGAAGGTTGCGCACCAGGCCGCCGTCCACATAGAGGCGGTTGTCGATCTCCACCGGGGCGAAGACCCCGGGGACCGACATGCTGGCGCGCATCACCTCCGGAAGCGCACCGGAGTCGAAGACCTTCATGTCGCCGTTCTCAAGGTCCGTGGCGACGGCGCGGAACGGGATCGACAGGTCATCGAAGCGCCGCACCCCCTGCGCGTTATTCACCAGGTCGCTGAAAAACAGCTCGACCTTCTGGCCGGCCAGGGCGCCCTGGGGCAACTGGATCAGGTCGCTCAAGAAGGTCCCGGCCGGTTTTTGGGGCGCTTGCCCGGTCACGGTGTGCTTGGGTAAGTGGCGCTTGTTGGCATTCACGCCGATGCTGAAGTCGAAGGCCGGTTGCTGGTCCTGCTCCTTGCGCCTGATGGGCCAATCGGCCCGCGGCGGGTCATCGACGAACAGGTGGTTCCAGTCCGCGGAGCTCAAGTGCTGCTCCATCTGCGCCGGGCTCACGCCGCTCGCGAAGGCCCCACCGACCAGGGCGCCCATGCTGGTGCCAACCACCACACTGATGGGGATGCGCAGTTCCTCCAGCACCTTAAGCACCCCCACATGGGCCGCCCCGCGCGCGCCGCCGCCGCTCAACACCAGCCCGATGCGCGGGTAGGCTGCGGGGCCGGGTGTGGCGCCATGACTGGCATTGGGCAGGATCCAGCAGCAGAGCAACAGCAGGATCATCAGGCGTCGCATCAGCGGTACTCCAGGGGTGGGGAAGCGGCGTGTGCGCGATGATACCCGACCCGGCAGTCCGGACCCCGGCGCATGAACTGGAGCGCCCATCGGCGCAAGATCAGCGCGCCAAAAAAAGGGCCTGAGAGATGACTCGCAGGCCCATCAATTGATGACGCAGGCAATGGCTTCGTTGGTGCGCGACCGAAATTGCCTCAGCCGCGCGGCTTGCCCACGCCGACCTGCAATAGATCCTCGCCGATGATCAGCTTTCCGGAAAACCCCTGCTGCGCCTCTTTAAGTCGCGCCATGGGTGTATTGGCCGGACCGATATGGCTCAAGACCAAGGTCTTGGCCCCACATTGTTCGGCGACCTTGCCCACGTCCTTGATCGGGGTATGCGCCGTGAGCGCGTGGTGGTAGAGCGCATACGCCGGGTCCCCCTCCTTGACCCCCTTGAACGCGACATCCACCCAGGCCTCGTCGATGACCTCGTGCACCAGCACATCCGCGCCCTTGGCCAACTTCTGCAGATTGCCCTTGGTGTCCGGTCCGGTGTCACTGGAGATCACCAGCGAGCCGTCAGCCGTGTCGAAGCGCAGGGCGAACGTCGGATACAACTGGTAATGATCCACCAGGATGGCGCTGACCTTGACCAGGTTGTCGCGATAAATCTCAAACGGTTCCATGGCGGGGCAGGTGTCGTCCCTGGACCAGGGCTTGCCCGGGTCCGGAACCTTGAAGCCGGGTGGCCAGGGGATGACCTTCGGATCGCCGATCTCTCGCACATCAATGATC
This sequence comes from uncultured Thiodictyon sp., assembly GCA_903837595.1. Lineage (GTDB taxonomy): Bacteria > Pseudomonadota > Gammaproteobacteria > Chromatiales > Chromatiaceae > Thiodictyon. The sequence continues at coordinate 1,542 of CAILVI010000405.1, read as the reverse complement.
TTCGGGATATCCGGATACCCTTCGTCGCGGGCACTGTCATTGAAGGTCGTGGCGAAGGCCTGCAACAGGAGCTCCGTGGTCCGCTTGATGCCGGGGCTGGGGGTGACCAGTGCGGGGTCGCGGCTTTGCGCTTCGATGATGGTGCCAGTGTAGCCGGAGTGGTTTTCCTCGAGCCGCCCCCGGTTGCCCGGACCGATGATCGGGAGCTTCTCCTTGGAGCCGAAACCGGCTCTGGCCCCGATCTCCAGAAAGGTCGGGTAGTCGCCGAGGTGGTCCATGTGCATGTGGGTGAAGAAGACCGCCCGCAGATTGGTGAGAAAGGAGCTGAGCTCCAACTGCATGGGGTGGCCTTCGTAGGTGATGAACTGCCCAAAGTTGAAGGCCTCGGCCAAGCGGGCCAGGGAGCCGAACCCCAGATCGATGATATAGATCGCGTCCCCGACCATCAGGACCTGCGAGGCGCTGGCGCGTTTCGAGCCCGGCCACCAGGTCATACCGCCGGTCGTGCCCAGGAGCACGAGCCTGGTGCGGTATTTTGCCATGTCTCGGTCCGCATCCACCGCCGGGGACAGGGTATACCCCTTATCGCCGCCCAGCCCCAAGAGTAACGGGGCCAGGGTGAGTGCACCCACCCCCTTGAGCACGGACCGGCGCCCGATCGTCGACCCACGTTCGTTGTCAGACTTCATGAAACCCTCCGTCATCCGCTAGTCGCAGGTTGGAAATTCGCTGCACGATCAACCTCAGATCCCTTCAACCTCGATTCCGTGTTCAGCCAGCCAGGTCTTGCGCTGGACATAATCAGGCATGGCGCGCTCGACGCGCAGCCAGAATGCGGGTGTGTGGTGCGGCTCGCGCAGGTGGGCGATCTCATGCACCACCACCTATTCCGCGATGCGCGCCGGCAGCAAGATGGGCTTCCAGTGAAAGTATAACCAATCACCCTTGCCGCAAGAGCCCCAGCGGTAGCCCAGGTCCTGCACCTTCACGCCGGCAGGTGCCACTTCCATGCGCGACTGATCGTCGGCGACCCGGCCCCCCAGCCAGGCGCGTGCATGCTCACTGTACCAGCGGATGAAGTGCTCGCGGGCACCGGGACAGGGCATCGCGGCGCAGGGCAAAACGGCCGTTCGCGAGCTTCAGCGCCAGCGCCTCTTCATCGACCAACTTCAGCCGATGGCTGCGCCGCAGATACAGAAAGCCCTCGCCGTCCACGAATTGCTTGCGCGGTACCTGGCGATGCAGCCGGTCCTTCTCGGCCAGTTTGGTATAGATCCAGAAGCTACGGACCTTGGCGCCGACATCCTTGCCCAACACCGGCGTGTCCTTGTACCGGTTACGCGCCCGCGCGTAGATATAGGCCAGACGCTTGGCGTCGCCGCAATAGGGCAGCGCCTCGGGGCCACGGGAGATCCGTTCTAGCCCGCTAGTGCTGGGAACGGCCGCGGGCGGCGGCGGGAGTTCTCGGTCATGCGTAGGTAGTCAAACACGAGGCGGACGTTGCGCGCCAGGCGTTGGATGGTCGCGGCGACGGTGTCGTGG
>CAILVI010000404.1 GCA_903837595.1 uncultured Thiodictyon sp. | reverse complement strand
GATTCTCTTCCTCGAAGACGGCCACCTGCCGATCGACAACAATCGGGCCGAGAATGCCATTCGGCCATTCGTCGTCGGACGCAATTATGTGCAGCTCCGGATTATGTGCAGTTGCCGGTTCTACGACGACCGCGTCACTTTGATACCACGAGTGTTTTCGTCTGCGGCAGTCGCCCCTGCTGCGCATAACACTGTGGGTACCCGTAGCACTCCCGATGACGGAGGGTACCCATGTCAGAACAACTTGTTGACGATTTTTGTTCGTACCTGGCCACGCGGGGGCACCGGCCCAGAACGCGACACCAGTACGCGGCGGCGGCGGCCCACTTCCTCGGCTGGCTGGGCGGGCAGCCGCCCGATCGGCAGCAGATCGACGCCCAAGCGGTACACGCCTTTCTCCACGAGCACCTGCCCGCTTGCCGCTGCGCACCGCCGAACTCGAAACATCGCAAGAGCGTCCGTGCCGCGCTGAACCGGCTGCTGGCGATGGGCGGCGAAGCGCGCCTGCGCCCACGAAGTCCGCCGTCCAGTCCTGACATCGAGGCCATGGTGGCGCGCTTCGATGCCTACCTCCTCACGGTGTGCGGTTTGGCCGATGCGACGCGGTGGTACCGCCGCCGTTACGCGCGCGCCTTCTTGGCTGCACAGTTCGGGGACGGATCGGTCACGGTTGGCCGAATCACCGCCGACGCCTTGATCGGGTTCGTGACCGAGCAGGCGCGCGGTAAGCGACCCGGCAGCGTCGGCGTTCTGGCCGACTCATTGCGCAGCTTTCTGCGCTTTCTTCAGCTCGAAGGGGAACTGCTGGCCGACCTGACGGGTGCGGTACCGACGCCGCCACACTGGTCGCTCGCGCCGCTGCCACCCGGCCTGAGCGAGGTGGAGCTCGCACGCTTCTGGGACGCCTTCGATCGCGCGACCGCGCTGGGTCGCCGTGACTACGCCATGGCCCGCTGTCTGGCCGATCTGGGTCTGCGGTGCCAGGAGGTGGCCGCATTACGTCTCGACGACATCGATTGGCGGACGGGGGTCGTGCATCTGGTCCCCGGCAAGAGCCGTCGGACCGCGCAGTTGCCGCTGCCCCCGTCGACTGGTGCGGCCGTGGCCGATTACCTGCGCCATGGGCGACCCACGACGCCGAGTCGGGCGATCTTTGTCCAGCACCGCGCACCGGTGGGCGAGGCCGCCGCCAAGACCACGGTGCGGGGCGCGATCCGCCGGGCCTTCGCGCGCGCGGACCTGCCGTGGTCTGGGACCCATATTCTGCGCCACACCGCCGCCGCACGGATGGTCCGGGGCGGCAGTTCACTGAAACTCGTGGCCGACGTGCTGCGCCATCGCAGCATCGACACGACCGCGATCTACGCCAAGGTGAACCTTCCCGAACTGGCGCGCGTGGCCCTGCCCTGGCCGGGGAGGTCGCTATGAGCTACTGGTCGACCATGCAGGAACGGGTCGCGGCCTATCTGACGGCACGCCGTCGGTTGGGGTATGCCCTGCGCATTGAGGGTGAGCAGTTGCAGCGCTTCGCCCAGTTCGCCGATGCCCGCGGGCACGGCGGCGCCATCACGACGTCGTTGGCGCTGGAGTGGGCCGGTGCCTCTACGCGCAGCGGCCCGATTGGCCGGGCCCGCCGGTTGGAGGTGATCCGTCCCTTCGCCAAGTTCTGTGCGCCGTTCGAGGCAGAAACCCAGATCCCACCGGCCCATGCACTCGGATCGGCCCATCGCCGGGTCCCACCCCATATCTATAACGAGGAGGAAATTGGACAACTGCTGGCAGCGGCGGGGGAACTGGTGCCCCCGCAGGGGCTGCGCCCGTCCAGCATGCAGTGTCTCTTGGGGCTGCTGGCGGCCACGGGGTTGCGCGTGTCGGAGGCCCTGCACCTGCAGCGCGCGGACGTGGACCTGGAGCGCGGTGTGTTGTGCGTACGCCAGACCAAGTTCCGCAAGTCCCGGTATGTGCCCTTGCACCCCACCACCAGCGCCGCGCTGAGCGCGTATGCGCAGTTGCGCGACCGGCGCTTGCCGCTGAGTCGCGAACCAGCCTTCTTTCTGCGCGATGACGGTCGCCCCCTGGGCGACGCTCAAGCACGCTATGCCTTCCAGTGCATCCGTACCCGACTCGGATGGGACCGGCAACCCGGGCGCCGGCCCCGACTCTATGACCTGCGACATACCTTCGCCTGCCACCGACTGCTCGCCTGGTACCAGGAAGGCATTGATCTGGCCCAGGCCGTCCCGCTGTTATCGACCTATCTGGGGCACGCCAAGGTCACCGACACCTATTGGTACCTCACCGGCATCCCGGCGCTGATGGCCATCGCCGGGGAGCGCTTCGAGCGCCTGGCCCAGTGCGACGACGCGCAGGTGACACCATGAACGCGGCACAACGTCCGACCGATCTGGCCCGCCTGCTCCAGGCGTTCTTTTGCCAGTACCTCATGCAGCAGCGTGGCGCGAGTCGTCAGACCATCAATGGATATCGGGATACCTTTCGGTTATTGCTACGGTTTGCCGAAACCCAGTGCGGCAAATCCATCGGCGAGTTGGCCCTGGCGGATCTGGACGCCGAGCTGGTGCTGGCATTTCTCGAGGACCTGGAAACCCGTCGGCATAATACCGCCCGCACCCGCAATACCCGGCTCGCCGCCATCCATGCCTTTGCGCACTATGCCGGTCTGCAAGAGCCGGCGGCGCTGCCGGGAATACAGCGGATCTTGGCGATCCCGGCCAAGCGTTTTGATCGGCCCATGGTCGGCTTCCTGTCCCGCACGGAGATTGAGGCGATCTTGCAGGCGCCGGACGGGCGCACCTGGAGCGGGCAGCGTGACCGCGCCTTGCTGACGACGATGTACAACACCGGCGCCCGCGTATCGGAGTTGGTGGCAGTGCGGCGCGTGGACTTGGAATGTGAACGTTGCCAGGCCCTGCATCTGCACGGCAAAGGCCGCAAGGAACGGGTGGTGCCGCTGTGGGCGCGGACGACGAAGCTTCTGCGCGACTGGCTAGCGCGCATCGCACCGGAGCCTCAGCAGCCGCTGTTTCCGAACCGTCAGGGGCAACCGATGACCCGCTCCGGGGTCGCCTCGCGTCTGGCGCGTAGCGCGTGGACCGCCAGTGCTGGCTGTCCCTCGCTCAAGGATAAGCGGGTATCGCCACACTGCGTGCGGCACACCACCGCCATGCATCTGCTCCAGGCCGGGGTGGACCTGACGGTGATCGCCCTGTGGCTGGGGCACGAGAGCATCGAGACCACCCACCAGTATCTGGAAGCGGACTTGCGGATGAAAGAGCAGGCGCTGGCCACCCTTCAGGCACCGCCCACCGACCAGCCGCGTTTTGTGCCGTCACCGACCCTGCTGGCCTTCCTGGACGGCCTCTGATTATGCGCAGGTGGGGCTGTCGCGGCGGCGCCGACCGGGGCCGTAAACCCAAGCGAATCCGCCAGTTGCCTCCCCGGAAGTCGGGGCGGCTGGCGGAACTGCACATAATCCGGAGCTGCACATAATTGCGT
>CAILVI010000403.1 GCA_903837595.1 uncultured Thiodictyon sp. | reverse complement strand
CGGACCCAAAAAAACAACCGATCCCGCTGCGAGTGGGGCATCGATCATCGGCACGATCATGGCCAACCCCGCGACCGGGACCTCCAACCACGCAGCGACTCACTCCAACCGCATCAATGTTCAGCAACCACGATCTTGACCTGTGGCGAGAATTCGCTCGGATTCAAGGCTGCCAGTTGGCTCCTTACCCGCTCCCGCAACCCGATCGCGGGTTTGAGAACATATTCATCATAATCCGGCTGATCCGGATTTAGCATAAAGAGCCTGGACAAGGCCCGAGCCAGCCGCTCGATGGCCTTGGAGTCGCGCGTATCACCCTGCATATCCGGAACCAGCCCATAAGGAAAGGCCGCGGGACTGGCAGTGCGGATTTGGTGGGCATACTCACCAAATACATCGGCCTTGATCCCCGGCCCCTGCGCGAAATGGGCATTGGTGATGCGCGGAATCTTCCAACCGGCCACAATCCCATGAAAGCGGTCGAGCAGGGCATCGTCATGGAACATCTCGGGCAATTGGCGGATAAAATCCGGCCGAGTTGGCTGACCGCGATAATCCAAATCGATATTCGCCAATACCATCAGGCCGCACTCGCTGGTAATCTTATCATGCCCGATCGTATAATGGCCGGATTCCAGATAGTCCTTGAACTTGGCATGGATGTCACCCTCACCCTTAAATTCAATGGACTGACCTTCATCCAATACCAACAGATCGAAGCGGGCGAGCAACCCCTCCTCGCGCGTACTCAGGTTCTTGAACAATTGCGCACGAGTCAAGGCCCCGCCGCTATTGAGCCAGACGTGGCGGCTCAGATTCGAGAATACGAAAGACTTCCCGGTCCCCTTGGGCGCCAGTTCCATCATATTCAGGTTCTTCTGCACCAGGGGCAGCAGCCGCAGCACGATGTTCCGCCGCTGGTTCTCGGTGTAGGCGCCTGGCTCGTAGCCCATCGTGCGGATCAGGACCGCCAGCCACTCCTCAGTACTGAACCCTTGGCGCGCATCCACCAGAGCCTGTAAGCGAACCTGGCCGGATTGCATAGGGCGAAAATCTTCCAGCTCAATCACGTTGCGGTCCTTTCCATCCGCCCGCAATTTTAGCCGACCGGCACCCCATTGACCACCACTTAAGAGCCCAGGATGCTCATCCAAAAGGATATTACTGACTTCCGCCTTGCTCTCGTCCAGGCATGGGATAGTGACAAGCCGCTTGCCCTTTGATATATCGACGCGCACGGTAAAACGATCCAGAACGACCACCGAGTCACCATTGACAATGCGATTCTTGAGCCCTTCCTTCTCAGTCTTCGTGGGCAGGTGCTGAGTCATGAAGGCGGTGATTTCCTGGTAGACCGCTTCATCCTTCTTATCCGGCCTTTCATAGCGCGATACTAGCCACTCCTCGACAAAGGTCGTCACCGTTCGCGCCTCACGAATGTGGAGATTGCGTACCCGCTCTTTATCGATCGTTAGATCGCCGAGCAGTGCGACAACTTTACGATCAAAATCACTGATAGTCGCCATGGTCGCTGGTATCCGGTCTCACAGGTCAAAGAAATCGTTGAAGTGGCTCGCCGCCGCCGTATGCTCCATCAGATGCGCACTCAATTCGAGGTCCAATTCAAACGTGAGGCTCTGGAATGGCGCACCGTCGACAGGCTGATAACGCAGATCGAAGGGCACCCGCGTCTTTCCCTGCTGCTCGACGCTGGCCGTCAGATTGAGAATTATCGGCGTCTGCGTCTCGAAGGGATCAAGACGGCTGATCGGTTGACTCTCACCGGCAAATGGCGCCCTACCCACCACCTTGAGATGAAGGAAGGTCTCACTGGACGAGTTGACAAGGCAGAGGTTCACATACCAACCTTTAGTCGCCGCATGGCAGCGCGCCTCAGCAGGGGTCAAATGCAGGGCAAAGGGTGGTTGAGCCGCCCCCGGAGCGATCCGGATAAAGGGGATCAGCACTTCCTCTGGAGTCAGCCCCCCATGAAGCAGGTTCGCGGTCGATCCGAATGCCAACCGAGCATGAGGGATCAACCAGCCGCCGAGTTGGCCGTCAGCGGCCACATAGGCAAAACCTTCCGGGACTGACTCAGGGGCTGACGAGACTTGAAGCAGGCGCCGCTCGACTGGCACCGTGCCAGGCAGCGGTGCGCTGCTACGTGAGACTTTGGTGGCACCATGATCTCCCGTGATCAGGATCGTTGCCTTGGTACCAAAGCGGGCTGCATCGAGCAGCCAATTGGCGATCAGTTCGGCGAGTTCCGCCGCGACGGCTCGAACCCGTTCGCGATGCAGGCGAAACTCGGTGCATTGGTGCAGATCATCGTCCACCCGGTTATCCAAGCATACAAGGAGCCGGGTCCGGGGGCTTAGCGCCTGTCGAAAGTCTTTCCAACTCTTGACGATCTGGAGCGCCCCGGGCGCGCTAAGGTGGCCCGCGAAGCGTTCCCGAACGGCCTTCTCATAATCCGCCGATGGGGTCAGTCGATCCAGGCCGGTCAAGACCCCGATCTTGCCGACCTCGGTGATAGTGGGCAAGCGCGCAAAGAGCGGCTTGATGATGGGCTCCCTCTGATCCACCAGCCGCTGGCGCAGTTCCAACTCAATCAGATCCATATGGATCGCACCCAAGGCATCGACAATACAGAGGATAACCAGGTTCCCGGCGGCAAGGTCCTCATCCACCGTACGTGCGACGACGCGCCAGTCATATTCCGACTGAATGATTCGATTCTGCTGACCCACAACCCAGCGTGCGAAGCTCTCCCCGACGCCCTCATCCGGCTCCGCGTCTCGCTCGAAGGCCGCGATAGCATAACGGAAATAGCGCGCACTCCAGCGCAGCACATCATTCACGCAAGCGCTCGCGGCCAGCGGATCGCAGTGGGCGTGATCCAAATACTCCTGCATCCGCGTCGCCAGCGCGCCCGCGGCCCCGCCGCTAAGATTGTGTAAGGCCAGGATCAAGGGCACGCTGGCGATCCCGGGTTCTTGCTCAAACAGTGTCTGAAAGCAATCCAACAGTCCTGGCCAGTCTTGTAGGACATAGTCAGCCAGGGCATGGACAGGAAGCCCTTCGTCATGAGTTCGGCGGGCCACAGCGATCAACAGATGTCTCAGATACTCGGGATAGGGGGCAGCGTCTGCCTCCGCTATGGGCAGTGGGGGGAGTTGCTGAACTAGAGCCTTGGAGCACAAGCGTGGTGGCAAAGCCAAAGTCGGGGTCAAACCGTCCCGGGCGCCAAAGTAGTCTAGGCGCTCGCGCAGGAAGGCCAGAGCCAGGATGCGATAGACTTGCTGTGGTGCCTCAGCTCCGTCGATGAATAGCGCAAGAAGCTCCGTCGCGACGGCATTCCCGACCGCTGCCAAGCGACCTTTGAGCCTGCCTTTGATCTGCCCAACACTCAGCAATGGCTTGATCGCAGTCGACTGCTTCGAAAAGGCGCGAAGCAGTTCAGACAAGTCTGTCGTCTGCCCCAGGATCGGGTCGAGCAAAGCAAGAACCCGGTCGATTGGGTCCAGTTCACCGTTCTCTACTCGCCGCTCTCCGGCCAGAGTCAGCAGCGAAAGCACAAGTCTATCCTCCAACCAGAAGGGCGACGGGCAGCCTAGCCGTTCGCGTAGCGCATGCCGTGGGGAAACTCGTTCGATTTCCAGACCCGGTTGTCCCGCCAAGTCTTGAAAACGGCAAAAGATCGCCGATGACATATGCAGCACCAACGGGGAAGTTTCACCGGTGCGCAGACGTTGGTAGATGCGTTTCCGGACCGCTTGGATCAGATTCACCTCGGACGATAGGACAGCCTCAGCATCCTGATCCTGGTAAAGGCCGAAATCATCGACCACGATCCGTACTGTCATGGGCAATCCTCGGCCGGGGGACAACCGGCAGCGGCAAGGATACTAAGCCCGTCGAGATGGCTGGCGAGGATCTCCACGAGGCGAGCGGTATCTAGCGTCGTTTGGTAACGGCGGATCAGCGCGGCAAGTTCTTGGTCGAAGGTTGCCTCTAGGTTGATTATCTGCGCTGGCTCTTGGGCCAGCGAGGGCTCAGGTTCTGCGGCTTGTTCCATCAATCGCAAGAGGTCGCCGCTCAAGCGGCCGATCTCAATATCACTGCAGCGATCGAGCCCCTTTCCGGCGATGGCATGTATTACCTCAGATAATGCCTCCGGCTCACCCTGATCAAGCCGCTCTAACGCATGCGCAAGTATGGGTTTTCCCTGTCGCTTAATGGTATCGATAATACGCTGCTTCTGCCCCGGGTCCTGCATCGCTGGGGTGATGACTTGCCGCACCGTCGCCACGCGTTCGTCTTTGATCGTCTCGATGGAATCAAAAAGTCCTCGGAGAACGGCACACGTTTCCTCTCCATCGACAGCATTCTTGGTGAGGCTCATCAAGCAATCCGCGACGTCTTGAGCGTCAACTCCAGGCTGCTTGAGCTTCTGAAAAAGGCTGCGCACAGGGTCACTCAACTTGGGTGACCCCTTTACTGCATCGGGTAATCCGCTATAATACGATCGCAGCCCCGTAACCGTTTCGCGAGCTTGCTCTTCCATATCAACCGCCGCGGACGGCGCAATCAGAATCACCTGATGCAGTGCGCTTAAGACCTGAAGCTGTCCGGGCTTGAAAGTATCGAAGCGAAGCTTCAGGTTGCTGCCTTTTGAGAAAGCGTCCCAAAGTAAGGACTCAAACGTGCCCTTTTGATTAACCCATTTTAGGCGATGGGCGTCTTTACGGATGGCAACGGCAGTGAATATCGGCATAACAGCCGTCGGCAGTCCGAACGGTGGCGCAATGAGCTTGGCGCGCAACTCCGAGAGTTCGCAAGATTTTCTCTTCTTGTCGAGCAGCGTATCCTGAATCAATGACAATAATTCCCTTAAAGGGCCATCAGTTTCCTTCGGGGTCTTTAAGTCCCAACCGCCGGCGCGCGCAATCAATATGCCGTTACTGTATATGCCCAAGGTCCCATCGATCAACGCGGCTAACTCGCTGCCGTCATTTTCTCCAAAGAGATCGGTTCGCAAATGGATGGGCTGATCGTCGAAATTCAAAATACCTTGAAGAAGCTTTTCCGTCCGCTTAATTTTGTAGTTATCCACGTTATACAGACGATTGACGTTCATCGTCCGGACCTTGACCTCTTTTGGATACAGTGCGTGCACCTGTACGGCAAGATAGTCACTAAATCCGTGCCAACTTGTCACGTTGATCGACTCGTCCGGGTCGCCGAGACGTCTGATAGCCACATCCCCGCGCTCCAGCGCGATACGGCCAAGCCGCTCTTTGATCTGTTCGCGAAGCTGTCTGCGGGTCTTGTCCCGTTCGTTGCGAAGTCGACGCGCCAAACCTTCACTCGCAGCTTGCTGTTGCAATAGCTTTCTAATGACGATGTAACGGCGTAACGGCTCCACCAACTCTGCAAGTCCACGGCGCGGTATCCAGACATAAGTCAATGTCGGTACCACGGAGATCTCCGCACAACGCTGGATTGCCTGCTCGACCTGACGCGCATCCTCAAGCGCCAGGATCGCAACTAGCGCGGATAGGCGCTCGTCGCTGACTAGGGCCAAATTCCCCGCTAAGTTCCCAACCAGTCGGACATCAAATGACCTGACGATTCCTGCCGGCGATGGATCAAGGTCATGTATGCCGCACTGGGGCAACAGGTCTCGTGACAGGTCGGAATTCAGTTCAAAATAACCTGAAAGAGTATTTGAGGAAAGTTGCTTTAGCTCCTCTTCGATCAATGGCTCGATCTGAGTACCGGTCTCTGCTTCCAATTCTCATACCGGCGTGTTCGTATCCCTTCGCCAGATCAATCCCGCCCGGTGAAGGGCCTCCAATTCTTGCTTGAGCACCAGAGGTTCTGACTCAGCGTCATAAAGCGCGGCGCCCAGAAAGAGCTCGGTCGGCTGGAACTGTTCGCCGAGAACACGTGCAAGTAACAGCGTAGCGAGAATGTCACGCTTAGCACCATGCGGCTCAGGAAAGCCCTGAACTACCGTGGCGATCGCGTGTTTGTAGGCATCCGCAAGACCTGGATATTCGTCAAACACATCATCGCAATATACTGTAAGCAATTCCGGCAAACGAATCAGCTCGGTCCCGTACAGCGCATCTGATACAACGGCGCGTTCAAGTGCAGTGCCGGTAGCTGCCATTTGTAAATTATCAAAAAAAGTAAAAACCGTACGATTGGCTTGGGCGTAAAGCCCATGGGCGGCAATGGCAAAGAGACCAGCGGCGGTCACCGGATGCAATGGATAACACCCCGTCACAATGTCCCCGAGATCGGTCGCCAAGCTCGAAAACAATGGCATCTTCGCGCAGACTCGGGCCAGCTCCGCAGCGCGAGACTGCGATTGCTCCAATAGGACGGTGCCTAGATCCGTTGGTGCGAGCAAGGTACTCAACAGATGGTAGCCCTCGGTTTCAGAGGACTTGAGCGCCACCGGGAAGCTCCCGAAGCGCCCTTCAATGGTCTCCAGCCGGGTCCTGACCTCAATACCGGCATGTGTGCTCGAACCGTACTCGCGTAAAGATCGATGGGTCAGGCCAATAAATAGGGTGTGCCCCTTAGGTGGGGCGCAGACGGACTCGACGAATTTCTGGAGGTTGAAAATCTCCTCCACGGGATTACGTTCTGTCTGATTGATCAGGTTCTCTAGGGCATAACCAAACTCGTCCCAGATGATAGCGATGCCATTGTACCCATGATCCCTTGACAGGATTGCTGCGGCTTCTGCGAAGGCGTCGCTGACACCCTTTCCGCCGAATGCCTGTGGGTCGAACTTAGCACCCGCCGAAACTTTCGGATGCCAGACCTTGAATGTTTCCAATGCCTTAGGATCGAACGCGGCAAGTTGGGACTCTAGCTCGTCCAGGTTGCACGCCCCGCCCACGCTCGGGATTTCCCAATCGGCGAGGGGCTTAGATCGATAGCTTGGCTCATGTTGCAAGATTGTGGCGAGCCGTTCCAGGGCCGCCGCAAACTCCGTCTTGGGAATGATTGTTTCGGGATCAAGTCCGTCCGTATCACATAAGGCTCGATAGAGCCCTTCCAGCAACGAGTTTTGCAGGGTAGGCGCCGGTGAACCGTATAATGCAATAACCAGATACGGTCTGGCATCCTGATCGCCGCGGGGATGAAATGTAGTCTTGATCGCCTCGCACAGTTGGGACTCGCCCTGATTCTGCAACCGCTCTAGAAATCCCAGCATGGCTAAACAGCCGATCCCGCTGCGCAATAACTCTCCTACCAATACACCTAGATGGCTCTTGCCGGAGCCGTAGACTCCATGCCAGATCATTGCACGGCTTTGCTGGGGCGCATTTTGCAGAACCGCCTTTTGTAAGTGCCTCAATATCCCGACTGATGAATGTGTGGGCGTAAACGAATCGACCAGGATTTCGGCGCGGTTCAAAAGACCGTCGTCAAGGCGGATAGCGGCATCGCCGTGGGTAGCATTGATGGCGACGATGTCACATAGTCTGGTCATGCCAGAACTCCTTGCAAATGGTCAATCGGCTGGTGGCGGGAAAGCCAGATTGAAACAGGCAGGCCGGGTAAGTTGTGTTCCGCTAGACTCACTCGCAACTGACCAATGACGGACGGTGTGGCTACAGTCAGAATCACAATATCGTGCCGACCGAAAGCATCGGCGAGCCCGACCCAGAATGTGGCTCGATCTTGCTCGGACCAATCCAGCATCCATTCTATCGGCGAAAGGATGAGCAGCCCCCGCTTGCGCGGGAGGAAGACCGCGTCTAGAAAATTTCGGCGTATGCATGGAATACCGGGTGCATCGGCGATGCCAGGTGCTATCCAAATATCGTGTTCCAGGAGGATAGCTCCGAGTTGCCCATACACTGCGGCGAAATCGTCTTGTGACTTAACCGCGACAACAATTCCCTGGTAGCGCGCAGAGCGGTGGGAAGCAACAAGGACTCGTATTGCTTCGTGGAGTTTCCTGCGGTCCATATCTACCCCCTTTATATCCAGGTGTCGTCGGATTCCTGCAAAAGATTCAGTACGGTTTGGCTTGGATTTAGCCGCTCGCCAAACCGGACTGAATCCAAATCCTGCCCTTCCAGAAATTCAAAATGCTGCTGCCAGATGATGGACCTGCCTAATTCACGAAGACGTTTGCGCAGATCCGTGACGGAAAGGCAGAGGAAATGATGAACTCCCTTGTCGACAAGCTCAGAAAAGTGCACAGTTGCCCGCGTCGAAAAATGCTTATGACGAGCAAGAGCCAATACATGAACAACGGCCTGCTCCGGCACATTCGGTTCGGCTAGACGCAAAAATTGCTTATTGCCTTCGGTCAGAATATCGATGAGACCAAGGTCTGATAGAGGGCTGTTACCATCGAACATCTTCAGTACTCCGATAAGATTAGTCTCAATCGTAGCAAGTGCCAGCTCGGCGCTCGTTTTCTCCCCAATAATCGCTGCCAGTTTCCAGAGAAGAGCATCATCATCGAGAACATAACCCGCACTTTCTCCAATAGCAAAAAAGAGTGCTCGGTACGGGTCGCAGCGTTCTGAAAAACAGATGTTCAGGTGAAAACTCCACCAAGATCTCGCATTTTCCATTTGTGGATCGTTTGCCACGAGTTGCTTGCCATAATCGGTCAAGAAGTTTCGTGACTTGTCGTTTGCGATAACGTTTGCTGCGAGTAGCCATCCCCGGATAGATGACAATACATTTTTTCCCGATATAAATTGCACACGGGTCTCGCGCATCCTGTTGGGACTAAAGGCGTCCGGTTGCGTTGGGATAAGCGCCAGGGCGGTCGCAAGCCTTTGTTTCGTCAGCGGAAATGTCTGCGTATCAATCATTGCCATGATGGCGCTCTCCGAAGTCTAGGGTCGCTTCGAGGTCTATTTCTTGAGTGATGCACTGGTGTTCACTTGAAGCAATATGGACAGCCGTCGCCTTCCTCCTCAGCGATTAGATCGGTCCAGTTCGATGCCTCTTTCTTGCGTGGGCGCTCTGAAATCTCGGCGGCTCGCGCAATCAACTCGTCGAGAGATTCCCGCTGGGACCAGGTATACCGCTCGCCGGTTTCTTCGTCGTACTTCTCGTAGGCTTTTGCCCGTTCAAACAAATCGGGATGTTCACGATAGAGTCCCAACCACTCGTGTTTCTGCTGGAAGAAGCAGAAATAGCAGCCCGATCGGCTTCTCCATTTATAGTAATCTGGCAGTCCGATGCCGGCGTCCTCCAGTATTTTGAGGATATTTCTTTTCGTCAGTCCGTCTTCCCGAAAGGGAAAGCGCGCCGTGATGTTGGGTTTTCGCGATATGTATCCTTTTCTTTCCGGCTCATCCGCGCGAATCCCAACATAGCTGATCGCTTGGTCTTCCCCAACAAATCGCTCGAATGGCTTAATCTTGAGGTTCACAGTACACCATCGCTGATCGACTGCCGGCAGAAAATTGTCATGCAGCTTCAAGTAATAATCGAAGTCTCGGCCAGCATTAATTCGCACAACCTGGCGCCCCAGGTAATCCTCCATTCGCTCGATAAATTCCAGGGTTTCCGGCAGTTCGGCACCGGTGTCGGCAAAGAAATATTCCATATTTGGAATCTTGTCTCGCATGTAGATGGCAAGGGCGGCGCTATCCTTGCCTCCGGATAGTCCCAACAAATGCCTGGCCGGCTTTTCGCTCATATTTTGACCCCCATCTAATTTTCTACTTGAAGCAGTCTCGCAATGATGGCGAGCCGCAACTCCTGATTCTCGAGATTTTCCAATAATACGTTTATGCGCTCTGCGTGGGCATCGATCAGGGGTCGTTGGTCGGGACTGATATAGGCGATGCGACCGGGTCGTTCCCCATCCGCGCTGGAGACGGAGCGCAGAAGGACTATTTCGCGGTCTTGGCCCACTGGGCGTGCTTGGACTGCATGATCCAAGGTTTCCAGATCACGCAGACGGACTGCCAAATCGCTAAGGCACTCGATCGCGTGAAGGCATTGATCATCACTCCATTTCTGCGGCGGCGTCTTGCCAAGCAATGTCATCACGGACTCCAACCATGGTTGATGATCGTTATGTCCGGCAGTCAAACGTCGGATAAAGGCGCGTAAGTCCTGCCGATCCTCCCCGGCATAGCGATCCAAATCGCGAAACCGCGCGGTTAATGCTTCACGTAGTTGGGCGAGACTTAACCCGGCATCTAGACCAAAGGCCCGAGCGAGTTTCTGCTGAAAGTCTTCGACCATTCCTGGATAGACGTCGCGCAGTTCTCTGAGCCCGCCAACGAGTGTGCGGAGATACTCGTCCATCTTGGATTCATCGGCATCGGTAATGGCAATAGGTGCAAAGCCGCAGGCGCGGGGGAGAGTTTCAAACAAGAGCGCGGCGGGGCCATGGGCACGCGGAAAGTTCTCACGAATCGCGACGGCGGTGTCGCTCAAGTGCGATGCCTTTTGGGCATAGGATGGCAGGGTGCGGATGAACTTGGCAAGGGGCCGGATGATATCGAGTAGGGTGGCCGGGTCCGGAATTCGCCCGACGATCGTCTCAAGGTATTTCCGAAAAAGGATCAGACGCCCGCCTTGCAACCGGAAACGTTCGATGGCAAAGCGTTCGGGGCGCTTCGCCAGCAGCTCGAGTTGCTCGCCCCCGAACGTGGGGCAAAACACCGCATCTTCATACATGGCGATCTCGCGTTGATGAGCCAGATAATAGGCCATCAGCATGATTGGCGCAGTGCCCGCCTTGATGCCGTAGGGCTGCGCACTCAGGACGGCGAATAAATGGGGCAGCGGCAGGGGTGCCCCCTCATGAGCGACGAGCTGGGCATCGAAGAAGTCAAACAGTGGCCTAAACCCATATGGGTCGGATGTTGGCGGTCGATGGAAGCCCCATAGGCCATCCTCTTGCCGATGGAGGCCAGGGGCGCGTAATAAGGCGCGGTACATGGCCTTTTCAGGTGGGAATTTATCGATCCCCAGATCTTCTGTCGCGGGGTGCTCGAACATCGCCGCCAGCAGTCTATTGCGACCACCCGCGGCCTGACCGGAGGGTTGATCGCGGTTGATCATTTCATTGCGTAGCCGGGGCGTATGCCGGTAGCGGCTGTCGAGTATTTCGGAGAGGGCACGTTGGAGGTCCGCCTTTCCGGCAATGGGTAACTCGCGGCCTTGCCAATACCAGCGCGCCTCGCCGGGGCGGGCGAAGACCCGGGTGAGCTCTCGCTCAAGACTCTGGTCGGCCGTTGCTTGACGTTCGCGTAATTCGCGCTCGGCAACCGGGTCACCCTGCAAGCCTTGGGTTTGCCGACGGATGGCTTCACCCGCCATGACCTCAATGAGCGCCTCTCCGAGTGAGGCGGAGTCAGTACAAACAACGGCGAAATCGCTCGGGGGCAGAGCACTGAGCGTTCGGGCAAGTTCTGCTTGGTCATCATCCTCATCCAGCAGAAGTTGCAGTAGTCGTGGAACGGTTGGATTGGCATCCAGGGTAAGGCAGCGTGCCAGATCGGTGTAAACAGGTTGGAACCAACGTAGCGTGCCAGTGGCGATACTATGGCGGCGGGCGACCAGCGGGCGCGGCGCGGGACGCTGCGCCAGGGCAGCCACGCGGTCCATGTCGGCTAACTCCCTACGGGCACGCGTAAATTCTGCTTCGAGGTCGAAATCGCTCCCAGCCCAGACGCGGTATTCATTGCTGAAGCGCCGGAACTGGATGAGCGAGCGGGCAAGTAGATCGTCGATCAGGGGTTGCGGGTCGTCGCCAGCGCACAACGCGATGATCGGCGGAGATGCCTTGAGGTTGCCTTGGGCACCGATAATATTGAGGAGCCCGATGGCTTTAAGCAGGGCAATCTGGGTGGGCGGGGCGTCGCCCAGGCGTTCGACAGCTGTGACGACCTCATTCCAGCGGCGATGCGTATGGTGGGAGGTCGAGGCGGCGGGTTGATTAAGAATGAAGTAATCGTAAATTTCCGCCGGCTCTATGCTGTCTCCCACCCGATCAAGTCGGGCCAGGCTATCGCGGAACCCATGGGGTTCCTGACTACCCAAATAACTGAACAGAGTGCGTTCGTTTTGCGCTACACGCTGGCAGAGCGGTGGCAGCAATAGTGCAGCGATCGGATGCAGCGGATAACAGGCAGCGAACAGATCCGTGGCCTCAGTGACCCCCAGGGCTGTAGGCAGGGCGCCTTCGGTCTGGAGTACCGCGGCAGCATCCCGACATTCGCGCCGCACCAGGGCTTGCTCGTCCGCGTTGAGTCGTTGACGACAGGCGGCCGCGACGATCCGCAGGGTCTGATCGGGCGGGTCCAGGAAGGGAATATTCTCGAAGCGGCCCTGAACCTTGGTCCATTCGTTGCGCAGGGCCTCGCCAAGATGCTGGGCATATTGCTCAAAGGACTGGTGGAGTAGGACGACGAGATTTAGCGGCGCTCCCTGATGGCGCAGCGCATGCTCGGCCAGGGCTTGCAGGAGATAGATATCATTGGCCCCGTGACGGGCCTCGTACTCCAGGAATTTGCCTAACTCATCAATGATTAGGAGGAGCCCATTACCCTGAGCCTGGGCAATCGCCGCCTGCAATTGACCGATCACTGGTTTGATGTCACTCGGCCGAAGGCGGCCCTGTTGGGCGAGGTCTTCGAGGGTGTTGAGGATCGCGGGGCGGCGGCCCTGGTGATCGCGCCAGAACTCCTTGGCACCGCGCCAAAGCGCAGTGGCAAGCCTGGCAGAAAGCGGTTCGGGACTGCCGGTAAGCAGGACGCAACAATGGCCAGCGGTGTCGGCACTCAAGTTTGTGAAGCGTTCGGCGAGTTTGGGATCGTAGCCAGCCAGCACGCGCCGGGCCGCCGCCCCGGTTTCGTAGGCCGCGTCGCCGAGTAGATGGGAGAGGAAGACGGCGAACGACGACTTGCCGACGCCGTAGGGTCCCACCAGGGAGAAGGCGCGGGGTGCCTCGGCGGCATCGAAGCCAGCCAGGATGCGCCCCAAGGTGTCCAGGCTGCGGGCGGTTGGGATATAGGTCTCGACGCCAAGCAGTGAATCAATGTCCCGCTCCAAGTTGGCGGAGCGGGTGTAGCGAGCGTTGACACTAATGCGGTCTTGCAGGCTCATCGCGGGTCAGCCGGCTGGCCCATGCGGTAATGGAAGCGGAGGAAATCCATGGGTTCGATGGCGTCGCACATGCTGAAGATCTGGTGGACTCCCGCCTGCTCATGCAGCGCGAAGCGCCCGGGGAGGCGGCGGATGATGCGCTCCAGCTTGGTCAAGAGCGCGTTCTCGGTCAGGCGAAACACGGCGCCTAGTGCCGGAAATCCAGGGCGGCCGTACATCAGTTCGTTGATCGGCAGGGTGGGCAGAGCAATCTGCGCGAACAGCTCGGCGACCGCATAGCCGAAGACTCCGTCGGGCAGGTCATCGCGATCCTCTGCCGCCGAGCGATGGCGATGAGGGTCCGACAGGGGGCGCACCAGACCAAGCAGTGACAGAGGCGAGTCCAGGGCGTCTTCCAGAGGAACCCGGGGGCCGACGGCGGAGGGCTCATACATACGCAGGAGGATACGCAGATCGTTGGCCGCGGTCTTGGGCGGCGTCTTGTTACCGAGTTTGTCCTGAACGAAGCGGGTCAGGGCGTTGTCGGCTTCACGAAGCGAAAACTCCGCCTGATGGAAGTGATTGAAGAACCAGCGCCAGACGGTCGCTTGGGCGCCGTTGGTGGCCAGTAGCCAATGGATCAGCCAGAGAGTGGCCTCGTCTTCCAGATAGGGATCGAGGCCATCTTCTCCGAACACGGCCTCACCCAGGGCGGTGGGGCGCAGGCCGTCGGGGGTGCGCGTAATCACGCGGGTCGCCTGGAGCCAGTACTGAATGGCTGCCACCATGTTCTTGCCAACACCCAGAGTCACGGTCGAGTCGTCAGAGTCGAAGACACCCGGATCATCGCTCAGTGCCTGGAAGCCCTTGGTGAGCCAGGAGTAACGCAGATGGAAGGTTTGATGTCGGCCGAAGGACGCTTGGTCGAAGCGATACTCCAAGGGCTTCTGGTTGGGGGCGATGGGGGCCATGGGCTCGGCGTGACTCCTTGCTGTCGCTGGCGGGTCTTGATACCCGCGGCACCGCTGATCCGCGGTGGCGGCGATCTGGGCTCTTGTTTAGGGGCAGGAGCGGGAGGATACACCAAGGAAGGCGGCTTAAGGGTGCGGGATAGGGGCCTGATATGTGACCGATATCACAATCGCTGCTGGGCCTTCATCACAATTGCGGCCACCGCACCTCGCAGTAACCCGTCGCGGCCGGGGGG
>CAILVI010000402.1 GCA_903837595.1 uncultured Thiodictyon sp. | reverse complement strand
CCTTGGTCGGACTTGACAGTGGGGCCGCCTCGATTCCCGTCGCAGCGTCTGTCAAGGGCAAGTATGTCAGGCAAGTCGCGGTCTCCCGCGGTGTGATTACCGCAACCTTTGCCGGGACCAACAGCGCTTCCGCCTCGATCGCCACCAAGACCATCGACCTGACGCCCACGAACAATCTGGGCTCGATCAGTTGGGCATGCACATCCACCAATGGCACCAGTGGTATTACGAACAAGAACCTGCTGCCAAAGTCCTGCCGTTAGCATCCGGCCGACTCCGGCCAGTGCGACAGAGGGGCCTCGCGCCCCTCTTTCTTTGCCAAATACCTGCCCGCTCCCGCCATGCCTTCATCACCCCTACGCTGGCTCCTCATCCCCGCCGTTTTCCTCGCCGCCACTCTAGTCTATCTCCCCGCCATCACCGGCGACTTCTTCTTCGACGACATACTGAACATCGTGGACGAGGGGTCGGTGAAGATTCCCAACCTGTCGCTCCCCTATCTCCTGGAAGCCGCCTTTCCGCTCGACCTCGGCTCGGGCATCCGACCGGTGAGCCGGCTCAGCTTTGCACTCAATTATTATGCGTCGGGCATGAACCCCGCCGCGTTCAAGCTGGTCAACATGGTGCTCCATGGGCTGAACGCGGTCCTGGTCTTTCTATTCTTGCACCGCTTGCTCGGGATGTTTCAGACCAATCGGCCGGAAGCACTCCTGCCGCCCCCCTTGCTCCTTGCCACCATCGCCGCCCTGCTGTGGGCCGCCACCCCCATTCATGCCAACACGGTCCCCTATATCGTACAGCGCATGGTCCTGTTGTGCGTGACCTTCAGCCTGCTGTCACTCATCGCCTACTTGCGGCTGCGACTGGCCATCGCCAGCCGCCATCGCTGGGCCGCGCTGGGCTGGTTGAGCCTGGCGGGAATGTCAGCCCTGTTGGCACTCATGAGCAAAGAGATTGCGGTCCTGATTCCGGTCTACATCTTGGTGATGGAGGCCACCCTGCTGCATGGCGCGCGAGCGGGTGGACCGCCGACCCGCACCCGACGTTTCACTGGCCTGCTCGCCGTTTTCGTCGTGCTGTTGCCCGCACTCGCCCTAGCCGTCCAGATCGCGATCAGTCCCAATTGGCTTACCGGCGGCTTCAACCAACGGACCTTCGATTTACCGGAGCGGCTCATGACCGAGTCGCGCATTATTGTGATGTACTTGAGCAATGTTGTGCTGCCGCGATTGGGGGAGATCCATTTCTATTACGACAACCTGGCGGTTTCACACTCATTGCTGTCCCCGCCGACCACCTTGGCGAGCCTGATCCTCATCGGCGTACTGATCGCCGCCGCGCTCATCAGCCGCCTGCGTTGGCCGCTCTTCGCCTTCGCTGTGCTCTGGTTTCTGGGCGGGCACATGCTGGAGGGCACCTTCCTCCCACTGGAATTGGTCTTCTGGCACCGCAATTACCTGCCGAGCCTGGGACCTTTGGTCCTGATCGCCTGGGGCCTTGCCACCCTACTCACCCATCGCGGGGACTATCACCGGGTCGGCTATGTCCTGGTCGCCCTGGTAGCGATTCTGTTCACAGCACAAACCCTCGTGCTCGCCTACACGTGGGGCTCACCCTTACGAATGGCGTTCGCGGAACACCAGGAGAATCCCACGTCGGTGCGTGCCAATTACCAGTATGCACGCCAGTCTTTCGCCATGTATGAGTCGACGAAGGAGCGCTACTACCTGGACCAGACCGCGCAACTGTTCGCGCGCGCCGTGGAGCTGGACCCACACAATCTACTGGCACTTTATGGCCTACTGAAGCTCAAGCTCGGCTATGGCTACGAATACGCAGCCGATCCCTATGCCCGGATACTGGAGACGTTGCGCTCGGCCCCACCACGGGCAGCCAATGAGCCGCCAATGAATTACATTGCAGCGCTTGGCCGTGAACATCCGGACCAACTGAGTGTTGCCCATATTCTGGCGCTCTATGACGCATTGGATGAGAATCCCCAAATCCCGCCTGGGGAGAAGGCCCATTGGCTGGTGGGGCGCGCCTATTTCCTGACCGCAAGCGGCTTCCCCGTCGCACAGGCACTCGATCTCCTGCGCGAGGCGCGGCGGCGCGCCCCCAACGACTTCGACGTCCGCCTCAAGCTACTTGAGGGGCTGGTCTCCTCCGGACACCTGGAAGAGGCGGACACCCTGCTAAAGACGGGGTTCACACCCTGGGAGCGGCCCTTGTCAACATCCTTTGCCTATGCTGCGCGGCTCATCCGCGAAGGCAAGAGCAAGACGGTGGAACCGAGCGATTGATCGGCACCAACCCCACGCAGTTCAGCTCAAAGACAGGCGCCGCCGCCATTTTCGTGTCAACCATGCGCAAACCTCGCCTGCTGGTACTCACCTCCACCTTTCCCCGCTGGCCGGGGGATAAGGAACCCGCATTTGTTTATCAACTTAGCCGACGCCTCACGAGCCGATTTGTCGTGACCGTGCTCGCCCCCCGCGCCCCCGCAAGCGCGCAGCGCGAGGACATGGAAGGGGTGGTGGTCCGACGCTATCCCTATTTCTTTCGACCCTGGGAAAGACTCGCGACCCATGGCGGCGGCATCCTTGCTCGATTACACTCCAACCGCCTGTATTACTTGCTGGTTCCGCTATTCTTGCTCGGTCAATTGTGGGCGCTGATGCGCTTGCTTCGCCAGCAGCAGTTTGATGTGATTCAGGCCCACTGGCTGATCCCTCAGGGCTTGATCGCGACCCTCGCACGAGCGCTG
Organism: uncultured Thiodictyon sp.; assembly: GCA_903837595.1. Lineage (GTDB taxonomy): Bacteria > Pseudomonadota > Gammaproteobacteria > Chromatiales > Chromatiaceae > Thiodictyon. The sequence continues at coordinate 3,061 of CAILVI010000402.1, read as the reverse complement.
ACCGGCCGCCCGGTTCCGCTCGTCTGTACCTCCCATGGGGCTGACTTGTTTGCACTCCGGGGCGCCCTGATGCGACGCTTGAAGCGGACCATCCTAAATGAGAGTGACATGGTCACGGTGGTGAGTTCGGCGATGCGCAACGAGTGCCTCGCGCTGGGAAGCGCCGCGGACAGGATCAAGGTCATCCCCATGGGAGTAGACCTGCAACGGCAGTTTACTCCGGACCCGCAGGGTCAACGCCATGAGCATGAGATCCTATTTGTTGGGCGACTGGTCAAGAAGAAAGGGGTCGCGCTCCTGTTGCAGGCAATGCCGCAAATACTGAGGCAACAACCGCAGGCCCGCTTGAGCATCGCCGGCGGCGGTCCGCTAGAGGCAGAGCTGCGCGGACTGGTCGGGGTGCTGGGTATACGCGAGCAAGTCACTTTTCTCGGTATGGTCGGGCAGTCCGAGTTGCCGAACCTGTACCGCCGCGCCGCCCTCTTTGTCGCACCCTTTGTGGTGACCGACAGCGGCGATCAGGAGGGCCTGGGCCTGGTGTTGGTGGAGGCCGCCGGCTGCGGCTGTCCCATCGTCTGCGGGGACGTTCCCGCCGTGACAGATGTGATCCAAGACGGCGATACCGGACTGATCGTGGCGCCTGACGATCCGTCGGCACTGGCGGCAGTGATCACTGGCCTGCTGGCAGATCCGGAACGCCGCCGCCGGCTTGCCGATAATGCCGGCCGACACTGCCGGCTGGCATTCGACTGGGAATCAGTCGCAGAGCGCTACGCAAGGCTGTTGCTTGGCGTCGCCACCAACAGGCAGTGATGCCCAGACCATGACAGACCTCGACCTGACCGCCGTTGCGACCGTCACGGTGACCTACAATCCGGACCCTTGGCCCCTCGCCGCGCAACTGCAAGCGCTACCCGCCGCGAGCGTGAAGATCATCGTCGACAATGGCTCGGCCCCGGATGCCTTGGAACACATTCAAGCCTTGGCCGCACGTACGCCAAACACCCGCATCCTGCGCAACGCGCAAAATTTGGGTCTCGCTGCCGCAATCAATCTCGGGGTGCGGGCGGTACGCGAATACCACTCCCGGGCGCGGTTGGTGTTGCTGCTCGACCAAGACAGCGAACCGCACCCTGGCAGCATTCAGACATTGCTCGATGGCTTTGACGCCATCGCACGACAAGGCCAGCGCGTCGGCGGCGTCGGTCCTTGCCTGCTGGATACCGCCACCGACCTCTCGCATGGCTTTCATCACGCCGCAGGCTGGCGCTGGAAGCGCTCCTATCCACCGCCCGGCGCGAGTGAGGCCGTACCCTGTACAAGCCTCAACGGCAGTGGCACGCTGGTCCCGATCGATCTCTTTCTCAAACTCGGCGGCCTCGACGAGGCACTCTTCATCGACCACGTCGATACCGAATGGTCGTTTCGCGTGCTGGCGGCGGGCTACGGGCTCTGGGGCATTCCGGCGGCCGTCTTTACACACCGCATGGGACAGTCCAGCATCCGGTTCTGGATGCTCGGTTGGCGCCTCTGGCCCTCACGCCCGCCGCGGCGGCATTACTTCCTGTTCCGCAATGCTATCCTGTTGATGCGCAGGCCCTATGTGCCCCGCGTGTGGAGATTCTGGGCCGTCGTCAAGCTGGTGCTGACCGCCATCGTGCATGGCCTGTTTGACCCCGAGCGCCGAGCGCAATGGCAGCAGATGTGGAAAGGCTTGCGGGAAGGTCTGCATAGCTCCCCAATGCCTCCACCCGGCAGCCAGTCATGAGCGAGGTCCCCGTGATCGTCGGACTGACACTCAACTTCCGCGACGCGCAACGCTCTGCGGCTTGCGTGCAATCCCTACTCGTTGAAGGCGCCGCGCACGTGCTGGTGTGGGACAACTCTGACGATCAACGCGAATCGGCTCGTGCCCTACGCACGGCGATCGGTGCGGACCCCCGCGTGAGCATCGAGATCAGCCCGGCCAATCTAGGCTTTGCCGCGGGGGTGAACCGGGGGATGGACTGGATTGCCCAGCATCATGCGGGTGCCTGGGTACTACTGATCAATAACGACGCCCGCCTGGTACCTGGCGCGCTGCCCGCATTACGCGGCGCCCTCGCGCAGCATCCGGAGGCCAAATTAGCCTATCCCGACATCGACCACGGTGATAGGACCTCGGGGACCGTGTATTACCAGCGCTGGTTCGGGCTGCTCTCAGCGCATCCACTGCCGGGAAGCGATCCGCACGCCAGCGGCTGCTGCCTCCTCTTTAACACGGCGCTGATTGGCCCTGACGTGTTCGACGAAGACTTCTTCATGTATGGCGAGGACGCTGAACTCGGATGCCGATTGAGCCGCGAGCCGGGGGCGATGCTGCATGTGCCGGTCGTCTGGGTGCGGCATGACGGATCGGCCAGCAGTGGACTCGGCACCCCGTTTTACGAGGCGCGAATGGTCACGGCGCACCTGATCCTGGCACGCAAGCTGTCATCAGGAGCGATCGGCTATGGCAGCCTGTTGTTGGGGCGCACCGCGATGCTGGGCGCCCGCGCACTGGTGCGTGCCTTGCGCTACCGCAGCCTGGAGCCCTTGCGCGCCTTGCGCCAAGGCTGGCGCCTGGCACAAGGAGCCGATCCTTTGCTACGTCAGGCCCGCCTTGGTATGTCACAAAATCGCCGGCTCTGACGTGCTCTCGCGGAATCGCTCGTTGTCAGCTGCGCGCACTCATTTCGCCTGTTGCGATATTCACATAATATGACAGGAGGCACAGCGCTTCATGAAACGTGTCCTTCCGGCAAGCCTGCATGAACTCCGAGCGCTGGTCCGGTAGCGTGGGAGCCCCGCGTCCTTGGCGACTGGGAGGCCTGACGTTGTCGCTGTCGGGGGGCCGATTTCGAGCGGGTGGGACTGTGGGGCCTTTGTCTGCACGCTCACCAGCGCCCCAGCGTTCTAACGCTGGGGGTCGGGACGTTGGCACGGCGGTGTGGGGAGGAGGCCCGAATGGGCAGCACTGGGGCGGAGCGGGATCAGTCCGGCGCGGGTTCGGCGGCGAGGCGCGCCAGCGCCGTGGTGTAAT
>CAILVI010000401.1 GCA_903837595.1 uncultured Thiodictyon sp. | reverse complement strand
GCCGCGACGGGTTGCCGCAACGGATGAGATTAAGCGCCCCCGCGTGCCGCCCGATCCAAGGCGCGCAGCCGCTCCAACTTCTCGCGGATACGGATCTCCAACCCCCGGTCGGTGGGCTGGTAATACCGCCGCTCGCCCATGGACTCGGGGAAATAGCGCTCATCAGCGGCATAGCCCTGCGGCTCGTCGTGGGCATAGCGGTAGGCACGTCCATGCCCCAACTCCTTCATGAGCCGGGTGGGGGCATTGCGCAGGTGGATCGGGACTTCCGCCGAACCGGACTTGCGAGCATCGGCCAGGGCGGCATTCCAGGCGAGATACACGGCGTTACTCTTCGCCGCGCAAGCCAGATAGACCGCCGTCTGGGCCAGGGCCAGTTCGCCCTCGGGTGAACCCAGACGCTCCTGGGTCTCCCAGGCGTCGACCGCCAGGGCGAGCGCTCGGGGATCGGCATTGCCGATATCCTCGCTGGCCATGCGCACCAGGCGGCGGGCGATATAGAGCGGGTCGCAACCGCCGTCGATCATACGCGCCAGCCAATAGAGCGCGGCGTCCGGGCTGGAGCCGCGCACCGACTTGTGCAGCGCCGAGATCTGGTCGTGGAAGATATCCCCGCCCTTGTCGAAGCGCCGCAAGGTCCCCGCCATCACCTCCGCCACCGCCCCCGCCCCGATCACCCCGCCCGGGCTCAACTGCGCCGCCAATTCCAATAGATTCAGCGCGCGGCGGGCGTCGCCGTCGGCCGACTCGGCCAGCAACCGGGCACCCTCGACGGAGAGGCTCAAGTTCAGGGCGCCCAGGCCATGCACCGGGTCGGCAAGTGCCCGCTGCAGGATGACCGTGATCTCCTCCGGCACCAGCGGTTTGAGCACATAGACCCGGGCGCGGGACAGGAGCGCGTTGTTCAGCTCAAAGGATGGGTTCTCGGTGGTGGCCCCGATAAAGGTGAGCGTCCCGTTCTCCACGTGGGGCAGAAAGGCATCCTGCTGACCCTTGTTGAAGCGATGCACCTCGTCGATAAAGAGCACGGTGGCGCGGTCGTGGAGCCGGCGCAGGGCCTGCGCCTCGGCCACCGCCTCACGGATATCCTTGACCCCGGCCAGGACCGCCGAGAGGTTGAGGAAATGGGCGTCGGAGCGCGCGGCCACCAACCGCGCCAGGGTGGTCTTGCCGGTGCCGGGCGGCCCCCAGAAGATCATGGAGTGTAGCCGCCCGGTCTCGATGGCCTGGCGCAGCGGCTTGCCCGGGGCCAGCAGGTGGCCCTGACCGGCAAAGCCGTCGAGGTCGGCCGGCCGCATGCGGTCCGCGAGCGGGGCTTGAGTATCTGCGGTCATCAATCGAAGGACAGAAAATCGCCGCCGGTCTTCTCATCGAACTTGAACAGGGCCGCGTCGAGCGCCGGGTTGCGCTTGGAGTCGGAGAAGTTGAGCCGGGTGTCCTGCCCGAAGCTGTCCTTCATCATCATGCTCTCAAGGCCGGTCGGCCCGAATCCCAGTTCGATCCGCACCACCTCAGAATCCGCCGCTTTGGGGGTCAACTCCACCCACTCGCGCCCGTCGGTGCTCTCCACATCACGCACATTAAAATCCCTGTCCACCGGGGTGTCGGTTGCCAGCAGCAGGGCCGGAGTGCCGCGCAGGGCCTTCTCCTCACTCTGGTGGGAAACCTGATCCAGGTCGAGGTCATGCAGATAGACCCGCTTGCCGTCGGCGACGATCACCTGTTTGTTGGGGGCCTGGTACTCCCAGCGGAAGCGCCCCGGGCGCTGCAGGTAGAAGGTCCCGTGACCCTTGGTCATGCGTGTACCGTCGCCGTTGAAGGTGATCTGTTCAAAGTTGGCCTTGAGACTGTGCAGGCCCTTCAAGAAGTCCGTCAGGCGCTGCTTGCCGTCCGCGCTGGCGGGCGGCGCGGCGAGCCCCACGCCGAGCAGGGCGGACAACAGCAGGACGAACGGGCCAAGGCGCCCGCGCAAGGGCGCGGCGCCGCGGTGAGTCTGGGGCATAGGGATCAATCCTCGCGGGGTGAGGGGGGCGCCAGCACTTCGCGGTTGCCATTGGTCTCCGCGGGGCCGACGATGCCGATGCGCTCCATCTCCTCGATCATGCGCGCGGCACGGTTGTAACCGATCTTCAGTCGGCGCTGTACCCCCGAGATGGAGGCGCGACGCCCTTCCACAACGATCTGCACCGCCTCGTCGAACAGCGGGTCCGAGTCCTCCACGTCCCCGCGGGGCTCCGGATCGATCCCCGGCAGCGACTCCAGCGGCTCGCGCAGGACGTCGTCAAGATAGTCCGGGCCGCCCTGGGCCTTGAGGAAATTCACCACGTTGTGGACCTCGTGGTCGTCCACAAAGGCGCCGTGCACGCGCTGCGGGATGTTGCCGCCCGGCGGCAGATAGAGCATGTCGCCATGCCCGAGCAGGGTCTCGGCGCCCATCTGATCGAGCACGGTGCGCGAATCGATCCGCGAACTCACCTGGAAGGAGATACGGGTGGGGATGTTGGCCTTGATCAACCCGGTCAGCACGTCCACCGAGGGGCGCTGGGTCGCCAGCATCAGATGGATACCGGAGGCGCGCGCCTTCTGGGCCAGGCGGGCGATGAGCTCCTCCACCTTCTTGCCGACCACCATCATCATGTCCGCCAGCTCGTCGATGATGACGACGATATAGGGCAGGTGACCGATGGTCGGCACCGTCACCCCCGGCTCGGCGGCAAACTCGGCGGCCAGCAGCGGGTCGCGCAGCGGCTCCCCGGCGGCCTCCGCCTCGGCCACCTTGCGGTTGTAGCCGCCGATATTGCGCACGCCCAGCGCGGCCATCAACCGATAGCGCCGCTCCATCTCGCCCACACACCAGCGCAGCGCATTGGCCGCCTCCTTCATGTCGGTCACCACCGGCGTGAGCAGGTGGGGGATGCCCTCATAGATCGAGAGCTCCAGCATCTTGGGGTCCACCATGATGAGCCGCACGTCGCGTGGCCCGTCCTTATAGAGCAGACTCAGGATCATGGCATTGATAGCCACCGACTTACCGGAGCCAGTGGTGCCGGCGATCAGCGCATGGGGCATCTTTGCGAGATCCACCACCACCGGCTCGCCCGAAATGTTGCTGCCGAGCGCCAGGCTCAGCGGCGACTTGGCATCCTGGTACTCGGGAGAACCCAGGATCTCGCTCAGGAACACCGTCTCCCGCTCCTCGTTGGGGATCTCGATACCGATCACCGATTTACCGGGAATCACCTCCACCACCCGCACGCTGATCTTCGACAGTGCCCGCGCCAGGTCCTTGGACAGCCCGGTGATCTTGCTGGACTTGGTGCCCGGCGCCAGTTGCAGCTCGAACAGCGTCACTACCGGCCCCGGATAGGCCGCCACCACCTGGGACTGGACCCCGAAGTCCTTGAGCTTCACCTCCACCAGACGCGACAGGTCCTCGATCTGCGCGTCCGAATAGCCCCGGCCGGTCTTGCGCGCCGGGTCCAGCAGGTCGAGCGGCGGACGTGACGGCTCGGCACCCTCAACCAAGGGGTCAACCGGCGCCGGCGGCGCGCGCCGCGGCACCGGCTGGAGCCGCGGCACCTCCTTGGGCACCGGACGCTGACCCTTCATCAGATCAGAGAGGGTCAGGACCGACTCCGGCTGCGGCGGCTGGGCGATCGGCGCGAAGTCGGCATCAAGGTCGACGGTTAGGTCGGAATCGAGGTCGTCGGTATCGGCGTCAGGGAACGGAGCAGCCCGGGGCGCCCCGCGAATCACCGGCGCCGCCGCCGGCTGCACCAGCGACGGTGGCAGCGGCCGGTTGCCCGGTCGGGGAATCTGCCGGGTCACCGGCTCCGACTCCTGCTCGAGCTCCGGCTCGAACTCCGGCTCGAACTCCGGTGGTACCGGCGGGCGCGGCGCGCCAGCCCGCCGGGCAGACGGTGTGGCAACCGGCGCCGCGGAGCGCTGCCAGGCGTCCCCGGCAGCGTCCGCCGCGCGCTGCGCGGCCAGCTCATCGGCATCGATCAAGTGGAGGTCCGCCGGCAACTCAGCCACGCCGAAGCCGCTGCGGCGTCGCTCCAGCGACTCAAACCCCTCCGCGAGAACGCTCCGGATGGCGCGCAGGCCCGCCAGCAGCCCATCGCCTAGTGAATACACGAACGCCATCCAGGAGATACCCGAGAACAGGGTAAATCCCACCAGCAGTATCCCGCCCAGCAGCACCTCAGACGCGGTGCCGAAATGCTCACGCATCAGGCCGCTGACCGCCTGCCCCAGACCGCCGCCGCCGCCGTTGGCAAGGTCCGCACCCAGGGCCGCGAGGTGCATGGTGGCAAAACCGCAACCCGCACCCAGGGTCAGCACAAAACCGATCCACCGCATGGCCAGTATCCAGGTACGCGGGCGCGCGTCCTGCGGGCTCCCGCGGAACACCACCCAGGCGCTGAAGCCCAGCATCATTGGAATCAGGTAGGCAAAATAGCCGAAGAGATAAAAGCTGACATCGGCAAACCAGGCCCCCGTGAGCCCCCCGAGGTTGGTCGCGTTGTCGATCTCACCGACATAGGACCAGCCCGGGTCCTCGCGGTTAAAGCTCGCGAGCGACAACACCAGATAGAGCGCCACGCACATCAGCGCCCACATGGCACCCTCGCGCAGCGCCCGCTCCACATAGTCGCTGAACGTCAACTGTCCGCTGCGCGTCGCCTGAGCCATAAACACCCCCCGAAACATGATCGTGCATTATAGCCTTAGCGCGGTTTCTCCGGGTCGGCACGCGCCAGCGCCAGGGCGTGCGCAAAACGCGGTGCGCGTCGCGGCCTGGGGGCCGCTCCTACGGCGTAGGAGCGGCCCCCAGGCCGCGACGAAGTCAGCCCCCGGCGGCGGCGTCCACCTCCGACCACAGTGCATCATAGAGCCCGGAGGAGCGCTGCACCTGCCGCTGCACCCCCGCTGCCAGGCGCTGCGCCCCGGCCACCAAGGTGACCTGACGGCGCGCCCGCGTCACGGCGGTATAGATCAACTCCCGGGTCAACACCCGGCTGTCATGGGGCGGCAGGACCAGCACCACCTCATCGAACTCCGACCCTTGGCTCTTGTGCACCGTCATCGCAAACAGGGTCTCCACCGCGGGCAGGCGATGGGGCGAGAGCCGCCGCAGACCCTCGGCCGTCTCGAACCAGGCACAGAGCTCACCCCCGGCGGCCGGGTCCGGCAGCAGGATACCCACGTCGCCGTTGTAGAGCCGCAGGTCATAGTCGTTGGCCGTCACCAGCAGTGGCCGACCCGCGTAGCGCCCGCCCGCGGGCCGGATCAACCCGGCGGCGGCCAACGCCTGCTCGCCGATCCGATTGAGTGCCGCCAGGCCGCAGGGACCCTCGTGTACCGCGCACAGCACCCGATAGCGCCCCAGTGCGGCCAGCGCGGCCCCCGGGTCTGGCGCCGCCAGCACCGCCCGATGCCTGGGCACCACAAAGCCACCGATGAAGGCGGCGAGCCCGGCGCCGTCCAGGTCCAGACGCCGGGCATCCGCGTAACCCGCATCCCCGGCGGTGACCGCACCGCGCCCATCCCCACGCTGGATCGCGACGGCCAGGGCGTGGACACCGCTGCCGGGCAGGAAGCGATAACTGCGGCGCAGGAGCGCGACGCAATCGCCCAAACCCTGCGGCGCGTCCACGGCCCCCGGGCATGGCACAGCGTCGCGCGGCGGCAAGGCACCCACCTCCACCAAGGCCGCGGTCAGGGCCGGCGACCACGCCGGCTCGCGCCCCCGCCCGCACAGATCGGCCAGCACCGCCCCCGCCTGCACCGAGGCGAGTTGCTCCCGATCCCCCAACAACACCAGCCGACAGCGCGCGGGCAGCGCGGCCAGCAAGCGCGCGGCCAGCGGCAGGTCCAACATCGAGGCCTCGTCCACCACCAGCAGGTCCAGGTGCAGCGGGTTGCCCGGCCCGTGCCGGGGGGCGACGCGCCCGGGCCGGGCGCCAAGCAGCCGATGCAGGGTCAGTGCCGCCTCGGGAATTGCCGCGGCAGTGGCCGCGTCCATGGCCCCGGCCTCGCGCAACCCCGCCTTGGCCTGACGAATGGACTCGGTGAGGCGCGCCGCCGCCTTGCCGGTGGGCGCGGCGAGTGCGATCCGCAGCGTCTCGCCCCGGGCCCGCGCCTGGTCGGCGAGGAGCGCCAGACAGGCCGTCACCGTGCGGGTCTTGCCGGTCCCGGGGCCGCCGGAGATCACACACAGTGGCCGCAACACCGCCAGCGCCGCCGCCGCGCGCTGCCAGTCGATGGCACCGTCCGCCGGGGCTGGAAAGAGGCGTTCCAGCCCCGCCGCCAGTCGGGCACGATCCACCCCCACCGCCCACCCGGCCGCGCGCTCGGTGAGCGCGCGCGCAACACCCTGCTCGAAATCCCAATAGCGTCCCAGATAGAGCCGGTCCGCGGCGTCCAGGATCAGCGCCGCGGACGCGCCCTGGGACGCCGCGTGCGCGGCGCTCACCACCGCCGGCCAGGCCAACAAGTCGGAGCGCCAGTGCGCGAGCGGCGGCGCCAGCACCTCCGGCAGGTCGGCAAAGGGCGCCCGCCCGGCCAGCGCGCGCAGATCCAGGCATACCGCGCCCTCCCCCACCTGCCGACTCGCGAGCGCCGCCGCCAGCAACCGCGGACCGCTCGCCCCCCCGACCAGGTCCCCCAGGGCGCGCGCAAAGTGCAGGTCGAGCGCGCGCAAGCGCCCGCCGTCCACCGCCTGGCGCAGGGGGTGCAGCGCAGCGCTCTGACTATTCATCCCCGCCCCGGCAACACCGCCTGCTCACGGCAATAGCTCATGCCAGGACACCCGTCGCGCCGCCCCTGAGCCGGCGCCTGATTGGATCGGGGGGGGTAGATTACTGACCACGGTGGTGCCGTTGGATAAGCGCGTGATCGCGATATTGCGGTTACTGGCCAGGACCACCAGCGCCGAGCGGGTGGCGTACACATTGCCCAATTTGACCGCGATGACGCCGTTCGTGGTCGTATTGACCGCCGCGCCCGAAAGGTAGTTGAGCATATAGATATAACTGTAACCGCCGACCGTGCAGGTGCTTTCACTCGGGGTATTGGTGGTGAACACCACGACCCCGGAACTCAGTGCCGGATCGGTGTTGGCACGTTCGCCGGTGTCCGGCAAGTCGACATACCAGCCGGCCTGGCTACCGAAGTCCACCGGATTGGGGCTGGTGATGGTACGCGCGGCCCAGCCGACCGGACAGATCGAAGAACCCGACGGGCAGGTAGTGGCATTGCTCAAGGGCTGTTTGACGAAACAATTCGCGGTCGTGCCGACGGTGCAAGTAATGGTGCGGGGATTCGCCCAAACCGGCGCGCCCGCACTCGGTGTCGCGAGGGTGTCCTTGACGCCATAGAACGACTGCTGCTGGGTGTTTGACAGATCGGTGGTGCCCAGGAACTTGCCCGTCCCCACATAGACCACCACCGTCGTGCCCACCTTGCCGAGCTCGGGTCTGGCAGTGATCGGTTGCCCATTACCGCTGGCGTCCTTGAGCGCCACCAACCGTTGCACGCCGTAGACCCCGGCTCCGGACGCGCCCGCGGCATCGATCGTGAAACGCCACAAATTGCCTTCCAGGTCGCCGCCGTACGCGCGTACCGCGGTATTATCCAGCAAGGAGTTGTTGACCCAGGCATTGATCCGCGCGAGACCGCTCGGGGCCGTGGTGGTACCGACCCCGGTGGCGATATCCCGGATGAGCGCGCCGGTGTCGGCATTCAGTATGAAGAGATGGCCCTGACCGTCGCCGGGTGAGACATTGTTGTAACCGGAGGCCACCATGACCACCCAGGTTCCATTATTCAATTTGGTAATGATTGGATTGCCGTAGGTGTATCCCAGGTTGTCATTCGTGAATTCCCACAAGACATTGGGAGATGCGGGGTTCGTGACATCCAGCGCGTAGTAGCCGCGGCCGCCCCCGTTGAGCCCCCCCACCAGGATGGTTTTCCACACGGCGCTCGCCTCATTTCCGCATTGACTGCTGCAGATATCACTGACGACGGGGGTGCCGTCCACAAAATACTGATGCCCCGTCGCATAGCTTTGGTCGGCCAGTTTGTAGAGATTTGGCATCACCATGGAGGGGATATAGGCCCAGGCCTCGCTGCCGCCAACGGCACCGGATGCGGCATTGGTCGCATAAAAGGCGTGGAGCATGCCGTCGTTGGCGCCGATATACACCATGGGCTGGCGGGTGGCAGTCCCGGTGGTGGTGGGAGTGCCGTTAGTGAAGGCCTTGTAGCCGAGATCCGTATATTGCAGCAAGGACCCCTTCACATACACCGCCTCCGAATTCACCATGTCGCCCAGCACCGCCGCGCGATTACGATAATAGGCAGCGGGCGTGGCCGGGTCCACGGCGCCCTCGTGGCTGGTGTCGCCGCGCAGATAATTGACCAGATTGGCACCGGAAGCACCGGTCGGACTGGTCTGGACGTCAGAGCTCAGGCAGGTGCTCACCCCGGTTGAGCAGAATTGAGTCAGACCAGAAATGTTGGGGGTTTTGAACGCCGCCGAATCCTTAAAATTGTCTGCCGTGAATTCCAGGCGCGACCACGGGGCGGCACCATTAGAGGTATAGATGGTCCGCGTGCTGTTGGCATCGAGCAGGGCCTGGGCCGCCCAGTCGAAGGTGGTGGCATCCGATGGCAAGGTCCCGTTCGCCACGTCGATTTGCTGGCGGATCAATTCCCCGATCCAACTATTCGTCGTGAATAACGAACTGAAGACAAAATTATCCCCCGTGGTCACCGTCGGGTTACTCGTGGTCGCCGCCGCCGATGAGCCGGGGGAGGCCTTCATACTGTTGAGGGCACCGGACATCCCCACCGACAATGAGGACGGGTCGGTCGCGCTGAAAAAGGTGCCGCGCCCGTTCACCGCGGCATGCCACAAATCATCGATATTTTCCGGCGCGCCATTCACATCGGGAGTGGGCCATACGCAGGTCGTCCCGCTACTCTTCCAAGAACAGACGTTCGGGGGGTTGGCACTGAGCATATTCTTCACTGAGAAATAATCCCCGCTCAGGTCCTTCTTATAGGTCGGCGAGAACACCATCCGGCCGCGGGTACCCAGCCCCAAGGTGAAGGTGGTCATATGCTGCCAGGAGGCGCTATCCTCGCCCGACGACAGCACATTGTTATAGCAGACATCAGTGCCGGCGCCCAGCGCGCCGGTACAGTTCGATGTCCGCAGGTCGGTTTGATAATAGTATTCAGCCACATCCGCGAGCGTATTCGACATTCCGCCGTTGAGGATCGGCGCACTACAGCTGGTGCTGGTCCAACTGGTATCCGCCGTAGCCGACTGCGCCGTGCAGGAGGCCACGGTGTTCGAGGTGGTTACCGTGTTGCACGTCGTGGCCACATAGTTGGCATCGGTACCGGCCGTGCAGGACTGCACGGGGGTCGGGCCGGAAATGTTCTTTACGCAGGTGGTGGTCAGGCCGGTGCCATTCGTTGTGGTGCCGACCGTACAGGATGCAATGGGCGTGGGACCGGTGGTGACCGTGTTGCACGCCGTGGTCGCGTAGCTGTTGCCGGAGGTAGGATTGGCGGCGGCGCAGCTGCTACTATTGACCCAACCGGTGTCCGTGGGGTTGCACTCGGTGGCCGTGCCTACCGTATAGTTCGTCGGCCCGGACGATGGCCCCAGCGAGGTGCATGAATTCACGCCACCCCAACCGCTCCAACCCGCATAGCTGCAGCCGATCGCGGGGCCACTGTAGTTGTTGGCGGTCGATTGCCCCACCTGCGTGCAAGTGTCCACGGTGTCCGTCGTGGGCGTCGTCGCATAGGTGCAGGTGAACGCAGGTCCGGCGTAAGTGCCTGTGGTCGATTGCCCGACGGCCGTGCAGGTGCTCAAGTTAGTGGTGGTGGCGGTCGCGGCGTAGGAGCAAGTGACGGCCTGGGGCAGGGCGTAAGTCTGAGCGACTGGTGTGCAAGAGCTCCCCGCGGACTGCGGGGTTGACCAGGAAGTGTACTGACACGCCCTACCGGCCCTGAAAGTTTGCTGACCGATTGCATTTGAGAGTTGCGTCTGGGTCGTGCACGAATTAGCGGCAACCCAGACGGGAGTTGGCAATGATTGGGGATTTAAAGAGCATAGGGTTTTCGTCTGCGCGTTAAAATTACTGGTAGGCGCAGTCGCATAACCGGTGCAATTCGTCCCGAAGGGCACGACGGTTTCAGTTCCAGCCACATAGCGGCAATTGACATTAGTATTGCTGTTCGGAGTGCAAGAACTCGATGTTGAATTGACCCAGCCGGACCCGCTTGCTGAACAGGGGTTGTTCCCGCTCGTCTTACCTGTGCATGTTTGAAGGGTCAATGTCGAGCTCGTCAGCCAGTCGGTCTTGCTCTGCAGGTCGCTGGTTGACCTTTGCAGATCGAACTGCGTCCTTGTCAGCGGATAGGTTTGTCTGGTCAGCAGGTTAGTTCTGCTTTGCAGCTGCGTGGTACGCGACTTCACCTGGCTGGTGCTCTGCATGTACTGGGTCTGCGTCTGGGTCCGCTGGCTGGTGGACTTGGTGTAGGTCGTCGTTTGCCCGTCCCAATACGGTGGGTTTTCGTTCCCATCCTGCTGGCCAACCGCCGTGGTGGACGCCGATCCGGTCAACTTTTGATTGGTTTGGTCGTTCCAGAAACCGTCAGTGCACAGGATGGTGAAATTCTGCTGGCAGGAATACTGAATCGGGTCGGTGACCGTCACCGTATTCAGCGTACTGAGCTTCCCGCCATACAAGAGCCCCGCTTTCGACAATGCATTGAGCAACGGCGTGCCGCTGTAGGCGATGGCGCCATAGAGTTTGGCGTACCAGGCGGCTTTGCCGGTGTTATCGAAGGTGGCGAGGTTGACGAAGTTGGTGCCGTTTCCGCTGCTCACGACATAATGATCGTCCACGCTGTTGTTGTTCATGGTCGCGAAGCCGACCCGATAATGATTGTCCAGTCGACTGAAGGCCAACCCGGTCGCGGACTTCATCATCAACATACGGGTTCGGTAATAGCTGAACCAATTGGCGAAGTTCTGGCGTTCGTCGCGCGCGGTGGCGTCCGGACCGGAGGTAGCGCTCACGATCACCTTGGTAAACAGGGTGTTGACCGCATGACTGCCATCGACCTGGCTGGTCGAACCCACCACACTGTTGCATTCCTTATAGAACACGCTATTGGTGTCGTAATAGTTCTTTTGGGCCTCGGAGGATTGCGTGCCGGAATAGGTGTAATAATAGGCGGGCTGCGCCGTGTCATCGAGCCCACCATAACTGCTATAGGTGCTGTTGGCCGAGTATGGCACAAACATATCGGACTTGAATGCCGCACTCAAGTCCACCGTGCCCTTTCCGGTCGTGGTGCTCAGCGAGCCGGTTGCGGTATTGAAGCCGTCGTACTGGGCAGCGGTGAAAACGGCGTTGGGATAAGCGGTGCCGGTGGCGTCGACGGGGGGCAGATACTTGGTCTTGGGATTGTAGTAGACGCCATTACAGTGACTGCTGGTGTAGCCGTATTTCACGACCGCCGCCGAATTATACGTAGCGACAGAT
>CAILVI010000400.1 GCA_903837595.1 uncultured Thiodictyon sp. | reverse complement strand
GCGCAGGTGCACGGTGGTGGTCTCGGTGGTACCGGCCGGGCGGACCCGGATCTCGAATTCCAGCTCCTGGCCGTTGGCGATGGGAAACTCCCCCAGGTAGGACACCGCGCCCTGGGTCTGCACCTCACGCATAGCGACTTGCCCCGTGCGGACCTTGTCTTTGACGAGATCCACATCCACCAGGGCCTTGACCGGGGTACCGGTGGTCCCGGCCTGTTGCTTGATCACGCTGACATTGAGCACGCCGACGTTCTTACCACGGCGGATGCCATTGGCCGCGGCGATCTCGGGGGTCAGGGTATCGGCGGTAAAGGCGTTGTGATAGATGGTGAAGTCACCCGCACGGGTGCTCTCCGCGGCCATCGTCTGAGCACCCTGGAGCAGGATACCCGCCGCACAGACCGCGAGGGCCAGGCGCTTTAGCATCGGATTTTCTCCTTTAGAATGGATCGTCGTGCAAGGCGTTGTAGATCATGCGCAGGGCCTTGAGTTCCTGGTCCAAGGCCGCTGACTGGCCCTGCATCTCGTCGATGCGGCTGCGTAAGGCATCCTTCGAGCGGCCAATCCGCTGGAGGTTCTCGAGCCGCTTCTGCATCATCAGTTTGTGCTCCTGCACATCTTCCACCAGGGGCTGCAGGCTGTCACGCATCCAGCCATCATAGGCAAGGCGCAATTGCTCGAACAACGCCTGGGCCCGGCTCACCAGTTGTTGGTTGAAACGCCGGATCACCATCCCCTGCCCGGACAGGGCCATCCCGGGGCTGTGCCGGAACACCTCGACCTCCTGATACAGCAACTCGATCTCGAGGCGATAGCGCATGGGCACAAACACCTGCGGGGTGGCAAGATCGTACGCGAAGTCGTCGCGGAACACCTGATAGGTCTCGCGCACCTGCTTGCGGATACCCTCGCTCTGCACTGCGACGGTCTGCATGGCGAGGCGCAATTCATCGAACAACCCCTTCATGGCACGCCGCAGCCCCGCGGTACTCCAACTATGCAGCAGTTCGTCCTGGGCGCGCGCTACCATCGCGTCGATCGCTTCACGCTCCAACAACCGCCGGCACTCGCTGGTCTGCGTGAGCAAGGTTTCGCGACTCTGCTGTAACCGCTGCACGGCCTTGAGATAGCGCGCCTGTTCGCGCCGGGTCGGCCCGAGCAACTGCGCAATGACGTCCTGACGCTGTTCACGCAGTTGCTCAAGCTCTCCCAACTGTGATTTGACGTGGGCAAGACGCGAGCTGATCCGGTTGCGGTTGCGGTCCAAGACCGCGCCGGCACCGGCGTCAATCGTCTCGATCAGCGATTGGCGCTTGGTCTCCAGCAGTTTGCCGGCCAGATGCCGCTCCAGGACCGGCAGCGCACTACGCCGCAGCAGCGCGGCGTCTTTGCTCGCCGCCGCCACCAAGGCCTGCCGGGCCGAGACGGGGAAGACTTGGTCCTCGGCGATCCCCAGTGCCTGCGCGGCACCGCGACGCCGGGTAGCGACCATGGCATCCGCGTCGACCGCGTCGCACCCGTCACCCCACAGGCGATCGACCTTGTTCAGTGCGACCAGGATGGCCCGCTGGCGTGCCGCCTGACCGCCCTTGAGGTGCTGCTGCCAGATGGCCAGATCAGCGTCGGTCACGTCCGTATCGGCGGCCAGCACGAAGAGCACCGCCGCCGCCGCGGGCAGCATGCTGATGGTCAGCTCCGGCTCATGTTCGAGGGCGGCGGCACCGGGGGTGTAGAGGATCACCAGCCCCTGTTTGAGCAACGGATGGGGCAGACTGACCATGGCATAGCGCCACTTGGGGATCTCCACGGTCGCCGTGTCCGGCGACCGCTCCAGGGTCGGGTCGACACTGGAGAGACCCAACCGCACGGCCTGCGCCAGAGAGACCTGCTTGGTCTGGAGGATCTCCCGCAAGGCACCGGCCAGCTGTTGCGGACCGCGCAGATCAAGCGGGTAGTGGATCCAGCGCTGCGGGTCAGCCTTGAGGCCCGCCAACGCCATGTCCTCGGCCCGGGTCTCCACCGGCAACAGGCGCAGATAGGGGGCTTGGTGCCCGGCGTCCCACAGCAGTTCAGTCGGACACAGCGTCGCACCCCCCATCGCCGCGGGCAGGAGGCCCACCCCCAGTTCGGAGAAAAAGAGCGCGTTGATCAACTCGGTCTTACCGCGGGACTGCTCGGCGACCACCGCGAGCGTCAGTCGGTCGCTGGCCAAGGACGCCCGGGTGGTGCGCAGTTGCTCGCGGGTGCGGGAGGTGGCGCGCTGGTGCGCCGCAAGCCAGGTCTCCAGTTCCGCCACCGCGTGTTCGACCCGGACCTTCCATTCCTGGTAGGTCGCGAGCCGCTCGTGCAGTGCCGTGGTTTGTTCTGTCAACGCCGTGTGATCGATCGGGCCGCCGGGGGCTCGACCGGCGGCTCAATGGGCACAGGAAAACGGCGGGGGGAACGGATCAGGAGCCGCTTCAGGCGGGATTGCTCGCCGCTCAAAAGCTCGACCCGCGACTGGGGCACACCGAAGGCGTCGGCGACAAACCGCCGCAGGCCATCATTGGCCTTGCCATCGACCGGCGCGGCCTGGATGCGCACCCGGTAGCTCCCGCCCTGTTCTTCTACAAAGCAATTCTGCGAAGCGCGGGGCTGGACCCGCAGCGTCACCTCCAGATCCTCACCGCACCAGCGATACCACTGGGGCTCAGACATCATTCACCACCGCACCGACGCAGATGCCGACAGCGCGGGCCTCAGCGGACCCCGCGCCGACGCGGTCGTCCTCAACGGCTCTTGAGGCCGCCGGTGATGTTGGCGTGGAAGATCGCCTTGTGGACGTCGCCCAGGCTCAACATGCCCACCAGCAACCCGCCCTCGACCACCGGAATACGCCTGAAGTTGTGCCGGACCATGACAGTGGCGGCGCGTAACAGGTGCATATCGGCGTCCACCGAGATCGGTGTATGAGCCATCAGATCCTCAACATTCTGTTCCAAGACCCCCTTGTAGAGGCTCAGCTGGTGGTCCAGGTCCACCGAGTGCATCCCTTCAGTCACCAGGTCGTCAAGCGTTGGGAACAGGCTATGTAACACATCCTTTTCGGAGATGACCCCGATCAAACGCCCCTCGTCATCCACCACGGGCAACCCGTGGAAGCGGTGCAGGCACATCAGGGAGGCGACTTCTATAATCTTGGTGCCCGGCTTGACCGCGCGCACCGAACGACTCATTGCGTCTTTGACCTTCATCGGCGAACTCCTCCTCAGGATTCGTGGCCCCGTCTTGGTTGCGCCCAGTCATGCCCAGGCCTGCGGGTGTGAGCGGAGTATACCCGGGTTAAGGCGCCGACGCATCCGGCAGACATTGCCTTACACCACCCAACAAATCAACATGTAGTGGTTGACTGATCCTGAGTCACACATATATTGTGTCTCACGCCCATCAGCGCCAGCCGCACCGGCAGCCCGGCCGCGCCACGCCCACCCCATCGGGCGCCCCGGCACACCCCATTACAAGGCCCGATCAGGAGCAACCATGTCCGCCCCAGTCACCCCCCAGGCGCCCACGGCGCAGACGCATGCCCCTGAGCAAACCACGGCGCCCACCGGCCAACCGACCAGTGCCGAGCTTGCCGCACTCACCCCCGGACGGGTCCAGGTCATCCGCCGCAACGGTAAAGTCACCCATTTCGACCCCAACAAGATCATGGTCGCCCTGACCAAGGCCTTCCTCGCGGTGGAGGGCGGCACGGCCGCCGCCTCCAGCCGCGTCCATGACCGGGTGCAGGAACTGACCGAACAGGTGGTAGCTGCCCTCACCCGGCGCCCCGGCGGTGGCACCGTCCACATTGAGGACATCCAGGACCAGGTGGAACTCGCCCTGATGCGCGCCGGGGAACATAAGGTCGCCCGCGATTATGTCCTGTATCGCGATGAGCGCGCCCGCAGCCGCGCGCAGAAAGCCGCCGCCGAGCACGCGCAACCCACAGCGTCGCCGCTGACCGTCACCCGGGCCGACGGCACCACCCAACTGCTGGACCTGGAGCGCCTGCGCCGTCTCCTCGCGGAGGCCTGCCGAGGCCTCTCTGGCGTGGACGCCGCGCTGATCCTCACCGACATTACCCGCAACCTGTTCGATGGGGTACGCGAATCCGACGTCGGCCAGACCCTGGTGTTGTCCGCCCGCGCCCTGATCGAGCGCGACCCCGCCTACAGCCAGGTCGCCGCCCGTCTCCTCTTGGACCTGATGCGCCGCGAGGCCCTGGGCTATCTGGATCTGGGGGTCGGTGTGGAGACCCAGGCGGATCTCGCCGAGCGCTACAACGACTATTTCAGCGCCTATGTCCGCCGCGCCGCCGATCTGGAGCTACTGGATCGCCAACTCACGCGCTTCGACCTCAACCGGCTGGGTGCCGCACTCAAACCAGAGCGCGATCTCGACTTCACCTATTTGGGGCTCCAGACGCTCTACGACCGCTACTTTATCCACACCGCCGAGGGCGTCCGCATCGAACTGCCCCAGGCCTTTTTCATGCGCGTCGCCATGGGGCTTGCGATCAACGAGATCGACCGCGAAGAGCGCGCCATCGAATTCTACGAGCTGCTCTCCAGCTTCGACTTCATGTCCTCAACCCCGACCCTCTTCAACTCAGGCACGCTGCGGCCCCAGCTGAGTTCCTGCTTCCTCACCACCGTCCCGGATGACCTGGACGGCATCTACAGCGCGATCAAGGACAATGCGCTGTTGTCCAAATTCGCCGGCGGTCTCGGTAATGACTGGACGCGGGTGCGCGGCATGGGCGCGCATATCAAGGGGACCAATGGGAAGAGCCAAGGGGTAGTGCCCTTCCTCAAGGTGGCGAATGACACGGCGGTCGCGGTCAATCAGTGCTTTGCCCCCGAGACCACCATCTTTACCGCCGACGGCCCCAAGCCGATTGCCGCGGTGAAGATCGGCGATCTGGTGCTCGGCCAACGTGGACGCTACCGCGAGGTAACTGACCATTTTGTCTATGACCAGAAAGACGCTGCCATGGTCCAGGTGGCCATCAAGCACGCGGTGAACGACCTCAAGGTGACGGACGGCCACCCCTTCTGGGCCATCCCGGGTATCCCCAGGGAGCAAACCATCGAGCGTACCCTGAACCAAATCGAAAACGGTCGCTTCCGGCCGCGCTGGGTCGAGGCCGGGCGCCTCACCCGTGGGGACTATGTCGCCCAGGTCATCCCGGCCGAGGTGGTCCCGGTGCCTGGACTCACCAAGGCCGATGCCAGACTCTACGGCATCTTGCTCGGCGACGGACACCTCACGCGTGGCTGCGAATTTGGTGTCTCCGGCAACCCCAGCGCCGACGGCGGCCATCTCAAATTCGTCCGCGACTATCTCACCGAGCGCGGCATCCATTATTGGGAGAACGGACGCGGCGACACCTATCTCCAGATCAAATGGTCGGTGGGACGAGGATTGGCGCGGTGTGCGACCACTGGCCAATATATCGGGCTGGAAGAGGCCCACCTGCCGTTCGCCTATGAAGACATCTATGATACCCAAGGCCGCAAGCGCATCGCCCGCCGCTTCAGCCACCTGCCCGAGGACCAGACCCTCGCATTGATTCAGGGGCTCCTTGAAACCGACGGCGGGATCAGCCGTGGCAAGGAGATCTATTTCACCAATACCTCCGCGCCCTTGGCCGAGGGTCTGCGTTACCAAGTCCTGCGGCTCGGCATCCCCTGCGCCGGCCAATACCGCGAGCGCGACAGCACCCATGAGGGAACCCGCAGCGACGGTTCGGTGGTCTCATTCACCGGGATTACCCGCGCCTTCGATTTGCGCATCCCTGCCGTTGCCGAAATCGCCGACCTCGTCGGCGTCCCGGCATTGACTAAGCACAACTGGTTTCGGCTGGGCAACACACTCTATACCCGCGTCAAATCGGTGACGACCATCGCCCCCGTGCCGGTGGTCCATGACCTCAAGGTCGAAGGCGATGAGACCTATATGACCGCCGCCGCGCTGGTGCATAACGGCGGCAAGCGCAAGGGCGCCGTCTGCGCCTATCTGGAGACCTGGCACGTCGACATCGAAGAGTTCCTGGATCTGCGCAAGAACACCGGCGATGACCGTCGCCGCACCCATGACATGAATACCGCCAACTGGGTGCCGGACCTCTTCATGAAGCGGGTGGCCGAGGACCAGCACTGGACGCTCTTTTCGCCGGATGAGACGCCGGACCTGCACGACCTCACGGGCCAGCTGTTCGAGGCCGCCTACCTCGCCTATGAGGCGCGGGCCGAGCGTGGCGAGATGAAGGTTAGCAAGCGTCTCAAGGCCGTGGACCTGTGGCGCAAGATGCTCGCCATGCTGTTCGAGACCGGCCATCCCTGGATCGCATTCAAGGACCCGTGCAATGTGCGCTATACCAACCAGCATGTCGGGACCGTGCATTCCAGTAATTTATGCACTGAGATTACGCTGCACACCAATGACCAGGAAATCGCCGTCTGCAATCTGGGTTCGGTGAATCTGGCCGCGCACATCACCGACCAGGGGCTCGATACCAAGCGCCTGCAACGCACGGTGCGCACCGCCATGCGGATGCTCGATAACGTCATCGACTACAACTTCTACAACGTGCCCCAGGCGCGCAAATCCAACCTGCGCCACCGCCCGGTCGGACTCGGCATCATGGGCTTTCAGGATGCGCTCTATAAACTGCGGATCGCCTATGGCAGCCAGGAGGCCGTCGCCTTTGCCGATACCAGCATGGAGCACCTGAGCTATTACGCCATCCAGGCGAGCTCGGACCTGGCAGAAGAGCGCGGGCGCTATCCGAGCTTCCCCGGCAGCCTGTGGAGCCGGGGCATACTCCCCATCGACAGTATCGCGCTGCTTGCTGCGGCGCGCGGCGGCTATCTGCAGATGGACACCGGCAGCACACTGGATTGGGAGCAGCTGCGTACCCGCGTCCAGACGGTCGGTATGCGCAACTCCAACACCATGGCCATTGCACCCACCGCGACCATCAGCAACATCGTGGGCGTCAGCCAATCCATCGAACCGACCTATCAGAACCTGTTCGTCAAGTCCAATCTCTCCGGCGAGTTCACCATGGTCAATCCCTACCTGGTCGCGGATCTGAAGGAACTGGACCTCTGGGACGCCGTCATGGTCAATGATCTCAAATATTATGACGGCTCCGCCCAACCGATCGACCGCATCCCCGAAGAGCTCAAGACACTCTATGCCACCGCCTTCGAGGTCGATCCCCGTTGGCTGATCGAGGCCGGCAGCCGCCGCCAGAAATGGCTAGACCAGGCGCAGAGCCTCAATCTCTATATGAGCGAGCCGAACGGCAAGAAGCTCGACAACCTCTACAAGCTCGCCTGGGTGCGGGGGCTCAAGACCACCTATTATCTGCGCTCCATGGGCGCCACCCATGTGGAGAAATCCACCATGGCGGATGCGACCAAGGCCAACCGGCTGAGTGCCGTCGGAGGGAGCTACATCGCGCTGGACAAGGGGAAGGGCAACGGGGCAGTACCGCCGGCGTGCTCCATACTCGATCCCGAGTGCGAGGCGTGCCAGTAAGAGGGTCTCACGCCAAGGCGCCAAGGACGCCAAGGGGGAAGTGATGCGCACGCGTGACACCGCCTATACTCACACTCGTGATACCGCAAAGCGGTGTCACGCACGCGGTGAGCGGGGCGAAGCGGGAATGATGGTCAAGCCGTTTTCTTGGGCACCACGGCCCTTCTTGGTTTGCTGAAACAACTGGCGAGCACCTCATGATCTGGACCATCAAGGTGACCTTGCTGGGAGGTGCGTTCGCAACATCGCAGTGGGTCCGGGTCTTCGAGATGGACTCGGCCACCGGCCAGTAAAGCCTACACTATCTGATTCAGCGCACCATCGGTTTCGATAACGATCATCTCTATGACTTTTTTGTCGCCAGAACACCGCATAGCCGTGGCCTGATAGGGCTCGACGGCGAGGGCGACGAGTTTTGCGAGAAGACGCTGGCCCAACTGTTTCCGCTGCCGAAAGACAGGAAACTCTTCTACTACTTCGACTACGGTGACTCTTGGATCTTTCAGGTAGCGCGGACACGCAAGGCGGCCTGCGCACCGCGCCCCGGCACCCACTACCCTCACCTGATTGAGAAGATTGGGGAAAACCCCAACCAGTACGGGAATTCCGAGGATGATTGAGGATGACTGGGAGCCCACGCGCGCACCCAACCACCCGACCTGACTTACCAACCACGGCCCCCCTCACCCCCCAAACCCGAGCCTCAGGCAAGGATGCGGGCCGCGGATGCCCCCGCCGCTGCGGTCGTCCCGCGCTGTTCCGGGCGTCCCGAGGCCTGCCTCATACTGCCGTGCCACCGAAGCGAAAAACCAGACCCAGGCTACTTGAATCTCGGACGCGACGCGTTTAAGATCCAGCTGGCCTTAGGCTATGGTATAAGGAGGCCTGACTCTTATACTTCTTATTGACGCAAACGAGGTCGGTATCCGCCTATGGACCGTCGCCAGGTTCTCATCAAGACTGCCAAGGGCCAGGACGAGATCCGGACCAAGGCGAACAAACTCTCGATGCGTTCGCGTCGCTTCCTGATCCTGGTGGACGGGCACAGCACGGTCGACGAGCTCCTGACGCGGCTCGCGGTGCTCGGGGATGATATCGAGGTCCTGCTGGAAGAGCTCGTCACCGGTGGTTTTCTCGCCCCACGGGGCGGGGCAGCGAACGCCGCGCCGCGCCCCCAGCCTGCGCCGAACGCCGCGCCACTCCCCCAGTCTGCGCCGAACGCCGCGCCCCCCCCCCAGCATGCAGAGTTCAACCTGGAAAAGGCGAAGGGCTTCGCTCGCTACATCGTCCTGGGCAACTTGGGCGCGCTCGGGGGGCGCCGCGCCGAGCGCATTGAGGCCGCGCGCTCCGCGGGCGAGTTGCGCGTGGAGTTGGACGACCTGCGCGAGATGCTGCCCAAACTACTGTCCAAACGGCAGGCCAAGCAGGTGTGGGACCAGCTTGAGCCGCTGTTCCTGTCGGTGACGGTCGCCGATGATCTGCTCGCCCCGTAAGGCGCGCCACCGAACGCCATGCACCCCCAGGCGGCGGAGTTCAACCATCAGGGATCACCCATGAAGAGCAGAGAATTGATGACCTGCGAGACCAAGGTCTTCGCGGCCAGGATCAAGGTACTCAAGCCGAAGGAGGTCCAACGCCACATCCTGTGGGCGTCGGCCTACTTGGGCGTGCAGGATAACGACGCGCTCACCCGTGCGGTGCTGGAGGCCGTGTTCAGGGACGGCGACCTGCCGCAGGACAGCGGCGAGGAGATGCGGCGCATACACAACGCCGTGTTCCCCTGGGTCACGGACCCCGAGGGACAAACGGACCCGCTGCTGCGGTTAGTGGCGCTCTATGTGACCTACGTGCGCAAGGGCGTCCAACACCAGGTGCTGGCCCAGCGCCGTCAGGACAAACAGGTGCCGCGCCCGGGTGCACACCCCACCGGTAGCCACCATGGGCACGACCAGTGCCACGACCCGGACTGCCGGGACCATGGGCATGCCCATCACCGGGGAACGGCTGCGGTGCAGACCACGCTGGCCCGAGGGATTCGCACGGTCATCGGCTAGTCGGCCGGCAGTCGGGTAAGATCCCGGCATCGCCACGCCGGTCGCCCCGCGCCGGTCCACCCGAGCAGACGCCAACCCCATGACCACCATCCGTGAAGCCGATTTTGTCCAGAGCATCGCCGATGCCCTGCAGTTCATTTCCTATTACCACCCGGCGGACTTTATCCACTCGCTGGCCGCGGCCTATGCGGCGGAGGAGTCCCCGGCCGCCAAGGACGCCATGGCCCAGATCCTGGTCAACTCGCGGATGTGCGCCGAAGGGCACCGGCCCATCTGCCAGGATACCGGATCGGTGGTAGTCTTTCTCAAGGTCGGCATGGGGGTGCGCTGGGACACCACACTGAGCATCCAGGAGCTGGTGGACGCCGGGGTCCGTCAGGCCTATATGAATCCGGACAACCTGTTGCGTGCCTCCATCGTCTCGCCGCCCATCG
>CAILVI010000399.1 GCA_903837595.1 uncultured Thiodictyon sp. | reverse complement strand
GCTTCGACCGGTGCCGGGGCGGCAGCGACGGGTGCCGCGGGGGCTTCGACCGGTGCCGGTGCGGCAGCGACCGGGGCGGGCGCGGCGACGACCGGTGCCGCGGGGGCGGCCGGGGCCTCGACCGGTGCCGGTGCGGCAGCGACTGGGGCGGGTACGTCGACGACCGGTGCTGCGGGGGCGGCCGGGGCTTCGACCGGTGCCGGTGCGGCAGCGGCCGGGGCGGGTGCCTCGACGACCGGTGCCGCGGGGGCGGCCAGGGCTTCGACCGGTGCCGGTGCGGCGGCGGCTGGTGCCGCGGCGGCCTCGGTCGGCGTAGCCGCAACCGGCGCGGCCACGGCGGCCGGTGCGGCCTCTGGTGCCGGCGTCGGGGCCACCGGGGCCGGCGGGGGGGCCAAGTTCACCTTGCCGATCGGCTTGAGCCGTGCCGCAATGGTGGCCGGATCGGCCGGGGCTGGAACCGGCGTAAAGTTTTCAGTAAAAAGATAAACCGCACCGGCGGCGACGCCCACGCCGATCACCCCAATCTTCACCGCCCCGCTATTCAAAATGCTCTTTATTTTGGAAGACATACGCGCATTTAGCCTCGTGTTCACTGGTAGTTGAGCCCCGGCATCCCGGCCACTTGGGGGCTGGGTAGCAGGGGAGGGTGCAACCCTTCGGACGACTTGGCCGCAGCTGAAAGCGGGCCCGCATTCGCCACGGCGGCGGCCCGGTTACCCGACCCCCCCTAAGCGCGATGCCTCGTCGACGGTTTCGCGTGCATTGTAGGGGAAAGGGGCACGCAAAAGCCGCATCAATCTTTATTGTTGGCGGGGCGCGCCTAAGCGCGTGCGTCGCCGCCCCCGGCCCCTGGCTGACCCGCCTGTGCGGATATGCGATGATCCGCCGTCTGGTAGCTGTCGAGCGCCCCTGGATCAACGAGGACGGACTGATGAGACTGACCCTGAACCCCGCACGCCCCCTGTGTCGGCCCAACACCCGTTGTGCGGGGCGCCCATGAGCGACCCTGCCCACCCGGAACCCCGTCGTCTGGACGCCTGGCAGTTGGCGATCCGTGTCGTCGCCATGCCGGCCGACACCAACGCCTACGGTGACATCTTCGGCGGCTGGATCATGTCCCAGGCGGATGTGGCCGGCAGTACCATCGCGATCGAGGCCGCGCAGGGGCGGGTCGCGACGGTGGCGGTGAAGGAATTTCGTTTCCTCACCCCGGTGCTGGTCGGTGACCTCACCGAGTTGCACGCCCGGATGCTCGCCATCGGCAACACCTCCATCAGTGTCGAGGTCGACGTTTGGGCGCAGGGCGAGCCCGACCCCAAGAGCCGCCGCCAGGTCGCCCACGCCGTCTTTGTCTATGTGGCGGTGGACGCGCAGGGGCGCCCCAGAACCATCCCGAGACCGCCGCCCCTGGCGGACTGACCACCCGAGCGCGGCCACGCCACTGGGTGCAGAACAATTCACCGCAATGAGGTGCCACAGCCATGTTCGAAGCGACGAAGGTTGGCCGTACGGTCAGCAAGGAAGACTTCAAGGCGCAACAGGAAGCGTTGCGCACCGAGCTCCTGGAGGCCCAGCGTGAGCTGCGCCAGACCAATATCCCGGTGGTCGTGCTGGTCTCCGGGGTGGAGGGGGCCGGCAAGGGTGAGGTGATCAACCGGCTCAATGAGTGGCTGGACACCCGCGGCGTGCAGACCTTCGCCTTCTGGGACGAGACCGATGAGGAACGCGCCCGTCCCCGCTATTGGCGCTTCTGGCGCACCCTGCCCCCGCGCGGTGACATCACCATCCTGTTCGGCGGCTGGTACGCGACCCCGATCGAGCACCGTTTTCAGGGCCACTGCACGGACGCCGAGCTGGACGCGGAGCTGAACCGCATCGTCGAGTTCGAGCGCATGCTGACCCAGGACGGTGCCCTGATCGTCAAGTTCTGGTTCCATATGTCCGAGGAGAATCAAAAGGCCTGCCTCAATGCACTCTCTCGGGATGACCGCAGCCGCTGGAAGATGATGCCGCAGAAGGCCAAGTTCTCTGAGCATTACCGGGCCTTCGAGCAGGTGGCCGAGCGTGTGGTACTGCACACCGATCAGGGCACCTCACCCTGGCACCTGGTGGAGGCGGAGGATGCGCGCTACCGCGATCTGACGGTCGGTCAGACCCTGCTGCACGCCATCCGCGCCCGCCTGGATAGCCCCCGCGCGCCGGACCAGGGCGCCGGCACCACCAGTGCGAGCATGCCGAGCGGCCCCCAGGCGCAGATCACGGTACTGGATCAACTGGACCTGTCCAAGTCGCTGTCGACCGCCAAGTACAAGACCCGCATGGCGGAACTCCAGAAGGAGATCAACGAGCTGGCCTGGCGCGCCTACAACGCGAAGCGCTCCACCGTGCTGATGTTCGAGGGGGTCGACGCCGGCGGCAAGGGTGGGGCCATCCGCCGCATCACCAGCGCGATTGATGCCCGCCTGTACCGCGCCATTCCGGTCGCCGCGCCCACTGATGAGGAAAAGGCCCACCACTATCTCTGGCGCTTCTGGCGGCAAGTCCCCCGCGCCGGTTATATCACCATCTATGATCGCTCCTGGTATGGGCGCGTGCTGGTGGAGCGGGTGGAGGGTTTCGCGAACGATGCGGAATGGCGACGCGCCTATGCCGAGATCAACCGCTTCGAGGAACAGCTGGTCGGCAGCGGTATTGTCCTGCTCAAGTTCTGGATCCATATCGACCAGGACGAGCAGCTGCGGCGCTTCCAGGACCGGGAAGAGATCTCCTATAAACGCTACAAGATCACCGCGGACGACTGGCGAAATCGCGAGAAGTGGCCCGCCTACAAGGATGCCGTCAATGAGATGGTGGCCCGCACCAGTACCCAACACGCCCCCTGGACGCTGGTGGAGGGTAATGACAAACCCTATGCCCGGGTGAAGGTGATGCGCACCATCTGCGAGGCGCTGAAGGCCGCGCTGGAGCACGAGCAGTCGCCGATCTCCGGCTACGTGCCATGCGGCGACAAGCGTCCGGCGGCGAGTAACGGCGCGCCGGCCGGCGATAAAGACGCTAAGGGCAAGGGCTGAGCGGGTGGCCGGTGCACTCATTGCCCGCCGCGTCCTGGCGGTGCTGGTATTCGCCGCGGCCCTGGTGCTGACGGTGCATCTCACGGTTGAGCTCAATCGCGTCAAGGCGCTCAAAGCCGAGCTCGCTGAGATCGACCATATTCGCTATGGGCTGCTGGACGCGGACCAGTGGATGCTACGGATCTCCGCGGCATTGGAGCGGCGCATCACGGCGTTCGAACTGACCGACGCCAATCGGCCCCAGGTCAAACGCGCGGTGGAGCAGGTCCTGGATACGCTGCTGGTGGAGATCGACCGCTCACTGCGCCGGCACAATCTCCAGGGCAGCGGCTCGGTGGTCGATCAACTCAAGGGGCTGGTCCAGCAGGGGCTGCAGGACCTGGTAATCGACTTCGAACGGCTGCGCCGCAAGGTGCCGGAGTATGCCGATCGGGTCGTCGAGGAACTCTCCAAACCCGAGGCCAAGCGTGAGATCAAGACGCAGCTGCTGGCCTTCATGCAAAACGCCGCGGGCTCCACCTTCGCCAAGACCGACCGCTCGCGCCTCACCGCGCTGCTGGCCGCCCACGGCTGTGCCGATCCCGCCGCTTGCGACCGGCAGCTTGGCGCCGAGATCGCGGCCGCCCACCGCCCGATCCTGTATCAGGTGCTGGGCGTCTTCGGCCTGGTCGGGGCCTTGTTCGCACTCTGCCTGGGACCCCGGCCGCGACGGTTCGCGCCGCTGGACGCGGACGTCGCCCCGCCCCCCGGGCTCGATCCCTTCCAGCTCTTCCTGCTCACGGGCGCGACGCTGATCCTGTTGGCCGGTGGCCTCTCGACGCCCATGATCGAGATCGACGCGCGTATCAGTGAACTGACCGTGCAACTGGCGGGCGAGCCGATCACCTTCGCCAATCAGGTGCTCTATTTTCAGACCAAGAGCGTATTCGACGTGGCCGCCATCCTGCTGCGTACCGGCGCCGCCGACATGATCCTGGTGGCGGGGCTCATCGTCGTCTTCAGCGTCATCTTCCCCGCCCTCAAGGTCATTGCCACCTGGCTCTATTACTATGACTATCGCGGCCTGCGCGGCACCCCCGCCGTGCGCTTCTTTGCGCTCAAATCCGGCAAGTGGTCGATGGCCGATGTGCTGGTGATCGCCATCTTCATGGCCTATATCGGTTTCAGCGGCCTGGTCGGCAGCCAACTCGGCGACCTGCGCCAGGCAAGCACCGCGGTGGATGTGCTGACCACCAACGGCACCATCCTGGCCCCGGGTTTCTATCTGTTCCTGGGCTTCGTATTGGCGAGCCTGTGGCTGTCGAGCATTCTGGAGGCGCGGCTGGGGGAGGCGCATCCGACCTGACCGGCGCGCGCTCGTGACCCCGCTGCGGCGGTGTCACGCCTGGATCGGGCGCTCTGCGCCCGGGCAATGTCACCGGTATGCTGCGCCGGGACTCATTCATTCGGAGGCTGGTATGACTGACGAGAATCCACTGGTATTGCGCCAGGACGACGCCGGCGTCGCGACCCTGACTCTCAACCGTCCGGCGGCCCGCAACGCCTTGTCGCACGCCATGCTCCGCGCGCTGCGCGCCGCGTTCGACACCATCGCCGCCGACGCGGCCGTGCGTGTGGTCATCCTGGCCGGGGCCGGCCCCGGCTTCTGCGCCGGCCATGATCTCAAGGAGGTGCGTGCCAATCAGGACGACCGGCGCTTCGCGGAGTCGCTGTTTGAAGAATGCGCTGAGCTGATGCTGGCGATCGTGCGGCTCCCCAAACCCGTCATCGCCCGGGTCCACGGCATCGCCACCGCCGCCGGCTGCCAATTGGTCGCGACCTGCGACCTGGCCGTCGCCGGTGAGGACGCCCGCTTCGCCACCCCCGGGGTCAATATCGGGCTTTTCTGCTCGACACCGATGGTGGCACTGTCGCGCAACGCCACACCCAAGCAGGCCATGCAGATGCTGCTGACAGGTGACCTGATCGACGCCCAGACGGCCCTGCGCTTTGGTCTGCTGAACGAGGTCGTGCCCGCCGCCGCCCTGGAGGCCCGCACCGCGGCCCTGGCCCGGCAGTTGGCCAGCAAGTCGCCGCTGACGCTCGCCATCGGCAAGGAGGCCTTCTACCGCCAGCTCGAGTTGCCGCTCACGCAGGCCTATGACTACACCCGCCGGACCATGGTCGAGAATCTGCAAACCCTGGATGCACGCGAAGGCATCGCGGCCTTCATCGACAAGCGCCCGGCGACCTGGTGCGGGCGCTAGCGGCGGCGGCCCGCACGATCGGCTTTGCTTGTCATTGGCCGCCCGTGGCCGGCATTCGTCGCGGCCTGGGGGCCCGCCCTTACCCCGTAGGAGCGGCCCCCCGGCCGCGACGGGTTGCCGCTGGCGACTCGATATCCTCGTTCCCGATGAACCTGCTGGATGGCCCGGGGGCCGATGCGCTTGGTTCTGGATAATCCGAGCGCAGTGCACGCTCAGGAGTCACCCAGCGACCGCACCGCTCATC
>CAILVI010000398.1 GCA_903837595.1 uncultured Thiodictyon sp. | reverse complement strand
GGTCTGATGCAGGCCCGGCGCAAGAACATGGAGCGGATGGCCGAGGTGGTCACCGACAGCGACGAGCAGGCGTTGCAGCACTTTCTGTCGAACTCCCCGTGGGACGAACGCGGGGTGTTGGATCAGGTGGCGCGCGATGCCGATGCGTTGCTGGGCGGGACAGCCGACACTGCCCTGTTGATCGATGAGAGCGGGATCACCAAGAAGGGGCGCCACTCGGTGGGGGTGTCGCGGCAATGGAACGGACGCTTGGGGAACGTCGACAGGATTCGTTTCGCCTGGGTCGGCATGATGCCCTCCCGTTATGGTTGCTCCGCAAATGACTGTGCAGGCGTGGCAGGCGCCGTCGGCAGTCGGACAAGGGGCCGGCCCGCGTATTCATCGTTGCTACACGGTTACGGTTGCGGTCTCGCCCCACCCCTGTGTACTCGCGTATGAGGTTAGTACATGCCCCGCGACGCGTCAACCCACTGGGCATAAATGGAAAAATCCATCCCCCTGGTGTGCTCGCAGGGAGCAATGTGAGGTCGATCCGGGCAGTGCCGACAGGCTGCCGGCCAACTGTCGCAAGCGGTCTGTGATCGCGGTGGTCGGCGCGACGATCACTCTGTCGCGGGTGACTCCTCTTGAGCCTCTCGCCGCCGTGCCGCGCGGGAATACTGGTCGTCCAGCGCCCGTGTCATGGGGAGGAAGCGGTGGATGCCGCGATAGGCGAGGGTCTCGCTCATGGTATTGAAGCCGCAGGCGGTGATGATGCGCGCGGCCTGTGGATAGAGGGCGCGGGCGGGATTGGCGTGTAATCGCACGACGTCCGGGGCGCAGTAGGGCAGGGCGCGGGGGGCGATCAGGATAAGGGCGGGGCTTACGCCCTCGGCCGCGGCCAGGTCGCGTGCATAGTCCAGAAGTTCGCGAATCTCTTCGGCCGGACCTGAATGGGCCACCAGCCAGCATGGGGGTGGCAGGGCGGCGAGTCTGGCCATGGCGTCGGTCGGTGGCGGTAGGTCCGGTGTTTCGAGCCGCAGCGCGATGGGCTCCGCCCCCCGGCGTGCTAGCCAGTCGGCGTGGTCCTGGTTCAATGGCTCCAGCAGGTGGACCCGGGTGAGTGGCGGCGGTTCCCCCTGGATGCGCCGGGCATAGCGGTCCCAGCGCAGCAGGCGGGCCAGGTAGTGGATCTCAAGCTCCGGTGGCAGTGGCAGTCCACACAGCTCCCCGAACAGCCCGCAGGGGAAGCTGTCCAGCCAGAGTCGCCGCGGGCGCTGCTCCCACAGCAGCCCGGCGAGCCAAGCGCCCAAGTCTCCCGGGCGGTCGGTCAGCTCTACGGGGAGGGGCAGCAGGTCCAGGCCAGGCGACGACTCGGGGGCCTGTGCGTGCCGGGCTGGTGCGAGCACCCGCGCCCGGACACCCAGTGTGGCGAGCACGGCGCGCGCCCTGGTCAGGTGCCCGAGTCCGCCCCCCAGGGCGTAATACAGGTCCGGTCCCACCCGGACTACCAGCCGCGCAGCCAGCCCTCGGCCATGATCGCCTGCGCCTCAGCGGCGGGCAGGCCCGGAATCAGCAGCACGAGCGGGACCGGGGTCAGGGGTGTGTTGCCCAGCCGGTAGCGGGTCTCGCCCGCGCGGTCCTTGACCTTGAGTCCGGTCCCCGCCGGATCGGGGTAGTCCTTGACCTTGCCGAACGACTCTTTGTCGATTTCCAGTTCCCATTTGTCCTCGCCGCGGCGGCGCAGCACCGCAGCGCCCGCGTTCTCGGCGTTGTCCGCAATCTTGATCCGGTCCTCGTCGCGCTTGACCTTGCGCAACAGCCGGCCATCGGGGGCGGTCAGCTTGAAGACATCGGGGTCGCCTTTGGTCGTGGCAAAGGCGGTGCCGTCGGGCAGGCGGTAGTCGGTGCGGCCGGGGGCCTTGCGTGCGCCCAGCAGCAATGGGGCGCCGGCCCCGTCGCCTACCGAGACGTGATCGGCGTCCCGGGTCAAGTTCAGGACCGGCTTGCCGGCCGCGTCGGCGATCTCTAAGCGCTCGCCCGTCGGCGTCCCCGCCGTCGCCGTCAGGACCAACCAGCCCCAGAAGACCAGCCCGGCGAGCGCTAGGTTGACGATGCCCAGATGGCGCTGGGGCCGAGTCGGTGTCTGCTGCGATCTCATGGTCAAACGCTCCGAAGGATGGAATACACGTAAGGTCGTTGGTCCGCGCAGCGGACCCTACCGGGCGCAGGTGTCCCGGTCGCGCCCCAGGGCCGCGGCCTC
The DNA here is from genome assembly GCA_903837595.1 of uncultured Thiodictyon sp. Taxonomy (GTDB): domain Bacteria; phylum Pseudomonadota; class Gammaproteobacteria; order Chromatiales; family Chromatiaceae; genus Thiodictyon. The sequence continues at coordinate 30,091 of CAILVI010000398.1, read as the reverse complement.
GGCCAGCAGGTTAAAATAGGCGCTGGTCTCCCGCTCGGCACCCAAACGGTCGGCAGCCAGTGCGCGACCGGCCTCGCCCATCCGCCGACGCTCATCCGCGCTCACGCCGGCCGCCCGGGTCAGCGCATCGCGGGCGCCGTGCATGTCGCCTGGATCGAATAGCAGGCCCTGGACGCCGTCGGTGAGCAGGTCCGCCATGCCCCCGGCCCGCGCGGCGATCAGCGGCAGGCCCAGACCGAGCGCCTCGAGCATGACATTGGGCATGCCGTCGTAGAACGATGGCAGGGCCACATAGTCGCAGGCGGCATAGAGCGGCAGCAGGTCAAAGCGGTCGAGGAAGGGCAGCACCGTGAGGCTCAGGTCCGCGCACTCGCGCTCGATCCAGTCGGCCGCCTCGGGTGTGATTTCACCGACCAGCAGGCAGTGGAAACGTTCCCGTTGCCGGCTGCCGCGCAGGGCCTCCAGCAGCAGGAGCAGGCCCTTCTTGGCCTTGAGATGGCCGAAGCACCCGATGACGAGGCGCTGCGGCGGGAACACCTCGTCGCGCCACAGCCGCGCCCGCTCCAGGTCGAAAGGGTGTAGGGTCCAGTCGCGCAGATCGATCCCGTTGGGTATCCAACGGGTGTTGAGACCGGGGTACAGCGCCTGGGTCTTGCGCGCCTGGCTGCGGCTCACACAGCCCACCAGTGTCGCGGCGGTGAGTGCGCGCGCCAGCACCTGGGCCCGCGCCGGGTGGAACAGGGCGGCGTCCAGGTCGTTGCCGCGCAGCAAGGCGATCAGTGGCCGGTCCATCCAGGCGGCATAGACCGGTGCGGCCAGCAATGGCAGTGCACCGCCGAAGGCGACCAGGTGGGTATAGCGGTCGGCCTCCCGTTCCAGGCGTGCCCACAAGCGGTTGAGCGCGTGTGCCGGGTCGCCGTCCATCGGGCAGGCAAAATAGCGGCCCCCGACCTGGCGTTGCTCCTCCCAGCGGCGCAGCCGCTCGGCGCAGTGCAGCAGGTCCAGTTCCACCCCAGCGGCACGCAGCCCGCGCACGATGCGGTCGCACGACTGGGCCATGCCGCCGCAATCCGGCGGATAGCTCTCGGTCAGCCAGGCGACGCGCCAGGCGCCGACGTCTCGTTGGGGCCACGCGGCGCCGTGCATCGCGCGGGTCAGCTATCGAACAGGCTGGGGCCGTGGTCCTCGTCCAGTCCGACCCCGGCCTCGGCGACTGGCGTATCGAACGCCTCGCGATCAAGGTCGTCGAAGGTCCCGCCGGTCGTGAAGCCGTCGGCGGCCAGCGCGCCGGCCGCCAGCCCGCCGGTCTGAAAGGCATCGGTCCGGGGTCCGGCGGCCGGCTCAGTGGCTGACTGGGGGCGATAACCGCTCTCGCGGTAATAGCTATCCCGGTAGCCGTAGCGCCAGTCGTCAGTCGGTGCCCAACCGTCTGAACCGACCGGTCCATTTCCGCTGCTGCGCTCCGCGCTGCATTCGGCACAGAGTGCCCCGGTCAGGTCATGGACCAGATGCGCGGCGCAGGCGGGGCGCCCGCAGGTCCGGCACACCCCGGTGGCCGGCTCCCCACACTCGCGCAGGGTGAGAAACCCCCGTTTAATGGTACACCTAGACATGACTGGGCTCCTTAATCCGGACGGGCTCGGCGCGGGCATAGAGATCGGTGATGGTTTTGAGCGCCTCGCTCAATGTTGCAGACTGTGGCTGGGTGCCCTTTTGCCGGGTGCGGCACTGCCCCCGCAGCTTGATCCATTTTTCCAGCGCCGGCGCCTGGGGCGTCGGGTCCGCCGGGTTGGGGGCGCAGCCGATAGCCCGCCGCCGGCAGGTCCAGTGCGGCCAGCACCCGGCTGTCGACCCGGAACTTGGTCTTGCTCTTGGTCTTGCCCCGCGCGTTGCGCCGCGAGATGCGAAGTTCGTGGACCTGGTCGGTGATGCGCCAACGCAGCCGCGCCCCGTCCCGCAGGACCACCGCGGCGGTCATCCAGGGGTCGAGGAAGATCCGCTCCCGGATCGAACGGCCGCGTTCTTTTCGGGCCGGCAGTGTCTTGCTCAACTTGTCCTTCGCCGTCCCGCCGCGCAGGTCCAGCCCGAGTTGCAGCGTGGCGTGCGGGCCCAGGTCCTCGCCGATCAGGCTCACCAAGGGGAGTGCCACCTCACGCAGTTGGTTGGCCAGGTCCGTGGAGCGCGTGGCGAGAAAGAGTGCGACCAGCGGTGCGGCCGTCGTCAGCGCCAGGCCGAGCGCGACCAGCCAAGCCTGCGCTTCGTAGCCCAGGGCAATGCCGCCGAACAGTGCGCCGAAGAAAACCAGCATGGGGGCAACGATCATGGCCACGGTCGCCCAGGTGCGCACCGCCTCGGCTTGCCGGTCGTAAGCTGCCAACCCACCAAGCAGGGCGATCCACTGCGCCGGGGTGCGTTCGCCGGCGATCCGCTTCTCTTTCAACAGCCGTCGCTGCTCCGGGGTGAGTGCCCAGTAGGCGCGATAGGTTTCGATCAGTTGCATGTCCTGGCCCCAAGCAAAGGTTCAATCCAGTCCCAGCCCCGCATAGACCGCGTCGAGTCGCGTCAAGGCGCACTCCCAGGATAGATGATCCATCATCGCCCGACGCGCCTCCTCGCCCATTTGGGTGCGCAGCTGCGGGTATTCGAGCAGGATGCGCAGCGCCCGTGCCAACTCGGCCGGACGGTCCGGGGGGACCAGCCGGCCGTGTCGGCCATCGGTCATGATCTCGTGCACGGCCGGCAGGTCGGAGGCCACCACCGGCACCCCGGCCGCCATCGCTTCCAGTATCTTGAGTGGTGCGCAGCCCTGCTCCAGGTTGCGGGTGCATTCGGTCAGCGGGGCGACTGCGATCAGCGCGTGGCGCCGCCAGGGGTCGAGTGCCGACTGGTCGAGTTGAAACTCCCAATGCACCCGGGTGGCGACCCCCAGGTGTTCGGCCAGCCGCTGATAGTGCTTGACCCGCCGCGGGTGGACGGCGGCGCAGATGACGAGGCGCAGGTCCCTGAAATCCGCCAGTCGCGCGAAGGCGTACAGCAGAGTCGGGAGCCCCTGCCAGGGTTGCACGGCACCGAAATAGAGCAGATAGGGCCAGGGTGCGGGCGCTGGCGGGAGTGGGTCAACCGGCACCTCGGCCCCGTTGGGGATCACCCGCAGGCGCTGTGGGTCCGCGCCCATCGCCACCAGGTTGCGGGCGATGGTGTGGGACGGGGTGACGATGCAGTCCGCCCGCTCCAGGCACCAGCGCTCTGCCGCGCGCAGCTTCGCGATGGTCGCCGGGCCGATCGCGGGGAAGGCGAAGGGTAGCTCGATCGACGGCAGGCCGTTGACTTCATAGATCGTCCGGCAGTCCGGCCCCACCCGCTGCAATAGGGGGACACCGCTCCAGGGGTCGCGGAACTGGGCCAAGCGCAAGGCGCCGCCGCGCCGCGCGAGCAGCCGGTCCAGGGTGCAGCCGAACCCCAGGGCACGCTCCAACAGGTTCGCCGGCCCGTCGCGATAGCGCAGGATCTCCACGGTGCCCTCGTGCTGGCCGGCCGGGAGCTCCGCGTTCCCCAACACATAGAGTAGCCCGCCCCCGGCCCGTTCGAACAGCCGCCGGGCAAACCGGTCGATGTGCACCGCCGCGCCTTTGGCGGAGGGGAAGACATCGAATGCGGCATAGAGGGCGGGGGGCAGCGGTTGGGGGGGTGTCATTCTCGTCATGATGGTGTGGCCAAATCAGACAAAAAGCTTTTCGCATGAGGTTTCTGCATGCCCCGGCCCGGTCCAGTCGGCGTCGCCACGCGATCGGGAGCGCCGCACCAGTGACCGCTGCTCGACGCCCGTTCGGCGCGAGTCCTCGCCCCTGTATCCCGCCATCCCCGGATCGGGTAAATTGTACGGCTCTGGGAGGCAAGGCCGAGCGCGCCCCGCCGCAGCTGGGGTAGTCCCCGCAGGGCTGTCTGGCGTCGCTCCGCCCCCGCCTTTTTTGACTGAACAACCGTATCGAGAAGGAGCGCAGCCAGTGAGCAACGATAAGTCGTTGCGGGTAGCCAATCCCCCGTTCAAGCCCGTGTCGGCCGGCGCCCGGTCGGGCCCGCCGTGCGACCAACCATCGCGACCGTCCGCCAACCCCCCAAAGTGGGAATACTGGAAGCGGATCAAGTCCGCCGCACCCTGGAAGCTCGCCGCGCTGTCACTCGGTATCGAGCCGGCGAGCGTCGATGCGGATGATGCCAAGACCTTTCCCAGCGCGGCGGCCTTCGGGCGGCACAACCTCATCACCTTGGCCATCAAGCGGCACTTTCGTGTCGATGACCACCGTGCTGTCGGTATTGCCGAGTTCATCCACTGGGCGGATTCAATCTCCCTGGGCCTGCCGCCCGAATTGCGTGCACTGACGCCTCCTGCACGAGCACGCGCTCCCGGGCAATGATCCGCCGGAAGGGCTCGTCCGCGCTGCACCAGTCGACGATGTCCACCCGCCACGGCAGATCCGATTCGCTGAATGCCTCACCAGAGCCCCAAACGCCATGCCATGCCGAGGCCCGCCAGCACGATGGCGCAGATCAGGGCAATCACCATGAGGTACACATGAGTGATCGCGGTGGCGATCTCCCGCCTGACCTGGGCCTGGACCGCGGCGATCAGGTCCTTCACATGCGCCTCTTCGGCGGTGATTTGCTGGGTGAGTTCATGCTTGATGTCGACTTGGAGGCGCTCGCGCAGCTTGTGTTCGAGCTCATGCAGCCGCTTTTCCCGCTGTAAGTGAACCTCCAGGATGGCGGCGCTCTGCGTTTCGTACTGTGCTCGACAGCGCATCACGTGCGGGCAGTCACCGAGGCTGTCCGACGCGCTGTACTCCCCTGCGCCCAACTCTGGGTCTAGTGACGCTGCCACCCGCAGTCCCTCTCCCGCAGCAGCGGGCGGGGTCTGGTCGCTGCCTGGCCGCTCGCGCTGATGCGCAGGATCGGCGTTTGGCGTGGGGCCGTTGGCGTCGGGCTCCTCCATGCCCAGCAAGCGCCGGTTGCCGGGGACCGACAGCCAGGACCCCAGGTCCATCGATTGGATCTCATAGGCCGGGTCCGCTTTGCCCCCCGCCCATCCCGGCGCGGGGCTGTTCGGCGGGATGGGTGCCGGTGCCTTCGTTGGCGCCTTCGCCGACGCGAGCGGCTGTAACAGATGACTGACGCGGCGCGGCAACAGTTCCTGCGAGACGACTTGTGTGGCGCCGAACCGCAAAGCGCGTTTGGCGTGCCGCTCCCCCGCGGCGTCGTTGATGACATAGATCGGGATGGCCGCTAACTTTTGGCGCAGTACGACGAGTGCGTCGAAGGTCTTCTCCGGGGCCGCGCTCAGGCCCAGCACAATGGCCTGTATGTCATCGGCGGCCTCAATGATCGCCGCCGCGTCATCGCAGACCTGTATGCTCGCACCGGCGGTGCTGAATAGGTTGGACACGAGTTGTTGCGCGGCACGATCCTTGATGCTGACTGCGATACGTACTGGTCGTTCGTTCATGGGTGGCTAAATCGTCCTTTGCGGGTGAATGATGCGGGTCAACCACCGTTCGGCGCGTCGCCATCGCCGCATCGGTGCCGGTCGTGCGGTGCAGCGGCCGGAGTGCAAGCGGGCGCGGACAGCGGCCCGGGGAGGCCCGGCGAACCAGGCGAGCAGCGACTGATTGGCCTTCATGGGTCGCCATTTGCGGACGCCAGCGCCGTTTCACCAGCGCGATAGATGAGCTGGACTCGCCTGCTTACTCCGGTGAATAGCTGGTAGGGGATGGTGTCGCTGGCCGCTGCCACGGCGTTGGCGCTGACCTGGGTGCCCCACAGTTCCACCGGATCGCCGCTGCGCGCGTGGGGCAACCCCGTGAGGTCGACCGTCAGCATGTCCATGGAGACCCGCCCGATCAGCCGCGTCAGTTGACCATTGACCGCCACCGGCGTGCCATCCCGGGCATGGCGGGGATAGCCGTCCGCGTAGCCGGCGGCGACGACCCCCACCCGGGTCGGGTGCTCACAGACGAAGCGCCCGCCGTAGCCGATCGACTCGCCGGCCTGAAGATCGCGCACCGCGATCAGGGCCGACTCCAGGGTCATGACCGGGCGCAGCCGGGTGGCCGCTGGGTGCGCCTGCGGCAGCGGCGAGGCCCCGTAGAGCATGATGCCGGGGCGCACCCAGTCGGCGATGGCCGCCGGCCAAGCCAGGAGCCCGGCGGAACTGGCCAGGCTGCGGCGTGCGGCCAAGCCGGCGCAGGCCTGCGCGAAGAGTGCCAACTGCCGGTGGGTATACGGGTGATCCAACTCGTCGGCGCGGGCCAGATGGGTCATCAACACCAAGTCACCCACCTGCGGACACTGCGCCAAGGCCGCATGGGCGGCGGCGAAGGCGTCCGCTGTGAAGCCCAGTCGGTGCATGCCTGAATCCAGCTTGAGCCAGCAGGCCAGGGGCCGCGCCGGACGTGCCGCGCGCACCCACTCCAGTTGCTCCCGGCTGTGGACCACCATGGCCAGGGCCAAACGGTCGACCAAGGCGAGCTCGTCCGGGGCGACCACCCCCTCCAGCAGCAGGATGGGGGTTCGGATCCCGGACTCGCGCAGCTCCTGCGCCTCCTCGATGCAGGCGACCCCGAGGGCGTCGGCGGTCCCGGCGAGGGCCCGGGCCACTGCCACCGCACCGTGTCCGTAGCCGTTGGCCTTGACCACCGCGACCGTGCGCGCCGCCCCGGCCAACTTCCGTGCCACGGCAAAATTATGGCGCAGGGCATCGAGATCAATACCGGCGCGGGTGGGGCGGGTCATCAAAGTCTCCCTGAAGTCATGTGGAAAAGTCGTATGGCTCACTCAAAAAAGCGGTTGACGGGCCGCAGGCCGGGCGCGGCCGGTGTGCTCGGGGCGTCCCGGTCGCTGCGTCGAGTGCGCTCTTGGGTGCCGTCCGGCGTGCCCGGCGGCTTGGCGTTGGCCCCGTTGTCCAGGCTCGGGCGCGCGCCCCGCGCGAAGGGCTCCCAGCCGATCGGGGTCAGTTCCGGCTTGTTCCAGGGGCCGGTCATACGATACTGATAGCTGGCCAGGCGGTCGAGTGCGCCGCCGGTGAGACGGTCGACCAGATAGACTGCGGCCCCCACCACCGGGCCGCCGGCCACCCCGCTTGCCAGGGCCACGCTGGTGCCGATGCTGGGTTCGACGGTCACCGTCTGGTCGAAGGTGCGACCGCGTAGGTCGGCGAACCCGCTGACACTGATGTCGCCGGACGGTCCATCGATGGCGAAGGTCTTGAGGCGTGCTTGGCCGGCGCCGACGTCGATGCGCCCAGTGATGCGCTCGAAGACGAACCCCTTCTGATAGAGATCCGTGAAATCCAGCGACAGCCGGCGCCTCAATTCTCCCAGGTTGAGAAAGCCGAGCACCCGTCCGACCCCCGGGTCCACGTCGAGCAGCCGCCCCGGACCCACGTCCAGCTCGATCCGGCCGGTCGAACGCGCCAGTGAAAAGGCCGAAAAACCGCCCGGCCAGTCGAGGCGCAGGCGTGCGTCCACTGCGGCGGGACTCAAGAATGGTGCATAGTCCAAGGCGTGCAGCAGGGGGCCGGCATTCGCGGACTTCAGCGTCAGGGCGAGTTGCCCGTGCCCGCCGGTCGGCGAGTCCAGCCAGGCGGCGTCTCCCGTCACCCGCGTGTCGCCGGTGCCATCGAAGGCGATGCGCGATACCCGCAGCCCGGCGCTGTCCGGGCGCAGGTTGAGGCTCAAACGCCCGAGCCCGACCTCGCCCCAGCGCAGTTCGCGCACCCGCAGATCCATCGCCGTTGGGCGCCGGGCGGGCACCCCGGGTGAGGCCGGGGGTGTGGATTCCGTGTCGCTCCCGTTCGGGATCAGTGGCTTGAGGTCCAGTCGCTCCAGGTCGAGCGTTAGCGGTGCCTGCGGTTGTCCGGCGGCCGCCGGGTCGGGCAGGGCAATCTGACCGGCGACTTCGCGGGACGTGAGGCGCAGGTCCCAGCCCGCGGTCGCCGGGGCGGCCTGGACCCGGGCATCGCTAAGCACGGGGCCGCCCAGGTTCAGCCGGGCAATACGCAGGTCGGCGGACAGCCCCCAAGTCCCTGGCTTGGCACCCGCCGCCGCGCTCTGGTTGGTGGTGAGCCCCAGCGCGGTCGCGCTGCGGTCCCACCAGTCGGACCAGGCCGGCAGGTTCAGCTCGGGGAGCGTGCCCTCAATGACCAGGCCGGGTGACTGCGCGGGTGGCGCGGCCCGTGCTGCCCCCAGGGTGACCTGGCCGCGCTCCAGGCGGGCGGGCGCCAGGGCCAGTGCCAGGTTCCAGGCCAGCGGCTGTGCGGCGCCCGCGATGGTCATGCGCCGTCCCGGGACCAGTGCGCCGTTGAGTTCCAGTGGGCGTGGCTGCTCTGCGGTCTTACCCAGGGGGGTGGGGAGGTTGATCGCCAGGCCGCGCAGGTCGGAGCGCAGGCTGTAGGCAAGCGGCAGCGCGGGTTCTTTGAGGTCGCTGTTGCGCAGCTCGACCCCCAGGTCCCATTCGAGGTCGCCGGTGGTGAGGCCCCAGAAGGGCGAGGGGAAGCGGGCGGTGAGCGTCTTGGCGGGCGTACGTGAATGGGCGCTGATCCGGGTGGTGGCGGCGGTCGCATCCCCAGGGTCTTGGGTGCTGATGGCGAGTGTGGCCGGCCGCCCCCAGAGTTGGCCGCGGATGTTGTCGGCGTGCAGTGTATTGCCGGTGAACTCGAGGTCGCCGGCCAGCGCGGTCAGCCTCACCTGCGTATTCTTCAAGGCGAGGCTAGCGGGTGCGGGCCAGGACAGGTGCCCGTCCACGCCCATGATCCCGCCCTTGAACAGGGGAAGATCCAGGTCCAGGACAAGTTTCAGGCGGCCATCGACCTCCAGTGAGCGCCCGAGGACGCCCAGCGGCTGCGCTAGCGGGGTTTCGGTGAGTATCTTCAGCCCGTCGGTGAAGGGGCCGCTCCCCTCACCATGGATCGGCAGGCGGTGCGGGGTCCAGAGGTCGGCGATGCTGGCCCGGCCCTGGCTCAGGGCCGACTGGTAGATGCGTCCCGTGTCCATACGGATGTCGAGCCCCTGCGTCAGGAACCGCAGTTCCCCGCTGCTCCCCTCGATCGGTGGCCAACCGTGCTGGTAGTTGAGCACCAAGTCGCGGTACCCGAGGACCAGTTCGAAGCGCCCTTGCTGCTCCCGAAAGGGGTAATGCTTCAAGGGTCCACGCAGCACCAAGTCCCCCCGGGGGACGCGTCCGGACACCAGTGCGTGGGTGAGCCAGAGCGTCAGTTCCGGGTTGAGTATGCCGACGGGTAGATAGTGCCGGGTCTGGGCGATGTTGGCGTCCGTAAGGCCGGCGCGCAGGTCGAGGAAGGGGCCGGAGTCAGGCGGGTCCGCGGGTCCGGGCAGGTCCAGGGTGAAGCGCACCTGCGCGCTCAGGTCGGCGTTCGCCAGGTCCGCCGTGTTGCTTGCCAGATGCCAGCCGCCGGTCGGACCGCGTCGCCAGGTGAGGTCGGCGCGCAATTGGTTCAGGTGCAGCGGTTGGTCGAAGAGTGGGCGCCCATCAAGCGCCAGGTCGGCGGACTCCAGCTGTAGGTCGCCCCCGTCCTGGTCCGCCCGCAGGCGGGCGTCCAGACCGGTGATGGCCGGGATGCGTGCGTGTCGATCCAGTCCGAGGCGGCGCACCTGCGCCGTCGCTTGCCAGGTCGGCGGCCCCGCGGGCGGGAACTCGACGCGCGCCGCCAGTTGCTCCACCCGGGCGCGTGGGTTCAGGGCGGCCAGTAGATCCTGGTCGACGGGCGGGGGCGCCGTCGCCGGCCAGGCGCGGATCAGTCGCGTGATCGCCTGCAGGTCCAAGCCAGTGGACGCAAGGTCCAGCGTCCGGGGCGCGCCGTCCGCGGACAGCTGCAGGTCCAGACCCAGGTCGGACACCAGGGCCTCGTCCACCGCGAGCCCGAGTTGCGCGACCTGGATGCGCCAGTCGTCTGCCGCCGGGGTGACACGGACCAGTCCGTCGAGGCGCTCCAGGGACAACGGGGCGAGCGCCGCGGGCGGTTGCAGGGTGACACCGCGCAGCGCGACGCGGTTGAGGCTCTCCACGAGCGTGCCCTGGTGCACCTGGTTCCAGCTATCCAGGTGTACGCTGCGGCTGCTCACCCGCTCCGGATCGAGTAGGGTCTGGGGTACCAGGGCAGCCAGGTTCGCGCCGGCCAGACTCAGGTAGAGGTTCCCGTCCCATTGCCGCGTGTCGTCCGCGTCCCCCCGCAGGTCCGCGAGCAGGCGCAGTTGGGCGTCGTCCGGTCCGGCGTCGCTGCGCTGTGCGTCGGCCGCCACCGGGGTGGCCAACAGTTCCAATTGGTGGACCGCGCCATCGTTGTGCAGGCGCAGGCGCACCCGCGTCAGTCGCACGACCGCCCCGCCCAGGGCATCGTCGATGATGAGGGCCTCGCCATCGGTGATATTGAGCCGCCCCTGGCGTAGGAAGATCGCCAGTGCGTTCGGGTCATCGGGGGTGAGCGCGGTGAGTCCGACCAGGCTCACCTTGCCGTCGCGGGTCCGATGCACCGCCACGCGCGCCCCCACCAGGGTCAGTGAGCGCACGCGCGGCCGGCCGGCGACTAGCGAGGCGATGGGGTCCAGGTCCAGTTCCAGTGCGCGCAGGCGCAGCAGCGCTCCGCCGGTCTGCGGCCAGGTGATGACCACGTCGCCTAGCACCAAGCGCGGCGTCCAACCGGCGAGGCGCAGCGTCAGGGTCTTCACCTGCAGCGGGTAACCGAGTTGCTCCGACAGTGCCTGGGCCAATTCGTCCCGGTAGCCGTCGGCGACCGGCAGGGCCAGGCGCAGGGCCGTGGTCAGGACCGCGAGCAGGACCAGGCCTAGCAGGCTAAGCCGCAGGAGCCAGGCAATGGTGCGGTGTGTGAGGTGAAGCATCCGGAGTATGAGAATAAACGGACAGGACTACCGGCTAGATGAGCACAATGTCATATTGCTCCTGGGTATAGAGCGACTCCGCCTGGAGGCGGATGGGGCGCCCGATGAATTCCTCCAGTTCGGCCAGGTGCGCGGATTCCTCGTCCAGCAAGCGGTCCACCACGTCCTGGGAGGCGAGTACCAGCAGGGTCTGCACCTCGAACTGGCGTGACTCGCGCAGGATCTCCCGGAAGATCTCCGAGCAGGTAGTCTGTGCCGTCTTGACCGAGCCGCGCCCGCCGCAGCAGGGGCAGGGCTCGCACAACACGTGCTCCAGTGACTCCCGGGTCCGTTTGCGGGTCATTTCCACCAGCCCGAGGGCGGAGACCTCAGTGATATGAGTCTTGGCGTGGTCGCGCGCCAGGGCCTTCTCCAGTGCCCGCATGACCTGACGCTTGTGTTCCTCCTCGGTCATGTCGATGAAGTCGATGATGATGATGCCGCCCAGGTTGCGCAGGCGCAATTGTCGGCAGATCGCCTGGGCCGCCTCCAGGTTGGTCTTGAAGATAGTCTCTTCCAGATTGCGATGCCCGACGAAGGCCCCGGTGTTGACATCGATGGTGGTCATGGCCTCGGTCTGGTCGATCACCAGATGACCGCCGGACTTCAGGTTCACCCGGCGCTGCAAGGCCTTGCGGATCTCCTCCTCCACCCCGTAGAGGTCGAACAGCGGGCGTTCCCCCTGGTAGTGCTCGATGCGGTCCTTGATGTCCGGGATGTACTTGGCGGCGAAGGGGATGGCCTTCTCCACCATCATGCGGGAGTCGATGCGTACCCGCTCCACCTCCGGGGTCACGAGGTCGCGCAGTGCGCGCAGTGCCAGCGGCAGGTCGTCGTGGATCAGGCCGATGGCGGTGGCCGCCAGACAGCGCTCGCGCACGCCCCGCCAGAGCTTGGCGAGGAAGTCCATGTCCTTGAACAGCGACTCCTCGCTCACCCCCTCCGCGGCGGTGCGGGCGATAAAACCGCCACGTCCGGGGTGGGTCTCCACATAGAGGTTCAGGATGTCGCGCAGACGCCGCCGTTCACTCTCGTCGTCAATCTTCTGGGATACCCCGGTGCTGGAGAGCGCCGGCATGCACACCAGATAGCGGGAGGCGACCGAGACGTTGGTGGTGAGCCGCGCCCCCTTGGACCCTAAGGGGTCCTTCACCACCTGGACCACCAGTTCATCGCCCTCCCGGACCAGTTCGTGGATGTGCTCACCGCGCGGTTCGCCCTCGGCGCCGATCACGTCCGAGGCGTGCAGGAAGGCGGCCCGCTCCAGCCCGATCTCCACGAAGGCCGCCTGCATCCCCGGCAGCACCCGCACCACCCGACCCTTGTAGATATTGCCCACCAGGCCGCAGCGCTCCGCGCGCTCGATGATGATCTCCTGGACGATTCCGCCCTCCACCACCGCGACCCGGGTCTCCGGCGGGGTGACATTGATCAGGATCTCTTCACTCACCGGCGCACCTCACTCGCGAGCGACTCGGCACCGCTCGGCGTGGGTGGGAGCACCGCGATGCCGGCCTGCCCGAGGAGTCGCCCGGTCTCGAACAGTGGCAGGCCCATGACCCCGGAATAACTGCCGGTGAGGCCGGCGATGAAGAGCGCGCCCAGGCCCTGGATGCCGTAGCCCCCGGCCTTGTCCCGGGGCTCACCAGTGTCCCAGTAGTGCAGGCACTCATCCCGGGTGAGGGTGCGGAAGGTGACGCGGCTCTCCGACAGATCGGTGCGCACCCCGTCCGTCGCGACCAGTGCAACGGCTGTCAGCACCCGGTGACAGCGCCCAGAGAGCAGCCCCAACATCGCCATGGACTCAGCCAGATCGGCTGGCTTGCCGAGGATGCGCTCACCGACCACCACCGCGGTATCCGCGCCCAGCACCGGCCGGTGTTCGTGTTGCGGCAGCGCGGCCCGCGCTGTCTGTGCCTTTTCCAGCGCCAGGCGCAGTACATAGTCCTCCGGATGTTCGCCCGGGTGGCGGGTCTCGTCGCAGTCCGCTGTCACGACCCTGAAGCGCACCCCGATCTGGGTCAGCAGCTCGCGCCGCCGCGGCGAGCCGGAGGCGAGATAGATCTGGGGGTCGGCATCGGTCATTTTGAACTCTTCTAGGTGGCAGGATAGCCGCGGGTCAGCGGCCATCGACAAGCAAAAATCGACACTACAATCAGCCCCGATGGTAAGGGTGCCCGGCGAGCAAGGTCCAGGCGCGGTAGACCTGCTCGGCCAGGATCACCCGCACCAGCGGATGGGGAAAGGTCAGCCGCGACAGTGACCAGCACTGATCCGCCCGCGCCAGGCAGGCCGGTGCCAGCCCATCCGGGCCGCCCACCAGCAGGGCCTGGTCGCGCCCGCCGCCCAGCCAATCCTTGAGCTGGCCGGCCAGGTCCGGCGTCGTCCACCCCTGACCGCGCCCATCCAGGGCCACCACCCCGGCGCCCTTGGGGATCGCCTTGAGGATGCGCTCCGCCTCGTCCTCCCGGGCCAGGTCGGCCTCGCCCGGCCGGTTTCCGGCCTTGCCGCGGCGCATTGGCTCCACCTCGATCAGCTTCAAGGTGCATTCCGGGGGCAGGCGCTTGGCATACTCCTGATACCCGGCCTCGACCCAGGCGGGCATCCGGCGCCCGACGCAGATCAGATGGATACGCACCGGTGCCGCGGGGGCTCAGTCCAGGCTCGGCCCGAGGATCAGGTCCAGAGACTCGAAGCCCTGCTCCTCGAGCGCGTCGATGACCTCCTCCACCGGCACCCGGGCGCCCCCGGGTCCGCCACCGTGTCCGTTCGCGGACTCCAGCGCGGCGATCACTCCGGTGACCTGCCGGTACGCCTCCGCCGGGGCCAAGTCCTGCGGCAACCGCACCAGCAGCGAGCGCGACGGGTCCGTACTCGGCAACAACATCAGTTGATCGGCCATTTCGTCACCTCTTCTTCTGCAATTATCTCAGCGGGCCAGGGCCAGCGCACCGGTTTGCGGCTAAACCCGCGGATGATAGCCGCCCGGGCATCGCGAGCGCGAATCCATCGCACTGTCGGCGCTCCCAGCCGCGGTTATACTGCCAAGTCACGCACCGGCCGGGTGCCCTGTCACGAACCCAAGGCGGACTCTTCCATGCCAGCCCACACCCACAACCGACTCGCCGATGTACTGCGCGAGCGCATCCTGATCCTCGACGGCGCCATGGGGACCATGATCCAGCGCTACCAGCTCACCGAGGCCGACTACCGCGGCGAGCGCTTCAAGGACTGGCCCTCGGATCTCAAGGGCAACAACGACCTGCTGGTGTTGACGAAACCAGAGGTCATCGGCGAGATCCATGAACAATACCTGGACGCCGGGGCCGACATCCTGGAGACCTGCACCTTCAACGCCAACCGGCTGTCCCAGGCGGACTACGGGCTCCAAGACGTTGCCGCGGAGATCGGCACCGCCGCCGCCCGGCTCGCCCGCGCCTGCGCCGACCGCTTCACGGCCCTCACCCCGGACAAGCCGCGCTTCGTCGCCGGGGTCCTGGGGCCCACCGGCAAGACCGCCAGCATCTCACCCGACGTCAACGACGCGGGTGCCCGCAACACCAACTTCGACGAGCTGGTGACCATCTATGCCGAGGCGACCCGGGCACTCATCGCCGGGGGGGTGGACGCCATCCTGATTGAGACCATCTTCGATACACTCAACGCCAAGGCCGCCGCCTTTGCCGTGGATCAGGTCTTCGACGAGGACGATGTGGTGCTGCCGGTGATGATCTCGGGCACCATCACCGACGCCTCCGGGCGCACCCTGTCGGGCCAGACCGTGGAGGCCTTTTACAACAGCCTGCGCCATGTCCGGCCGCTCTCCATCGGGCTCAACTGTGCGCTCGGCCCTGATGCGCTGCGGCCCCATGTCGAGGACCTGTCGCGGGTGAGTGAGTTCTGCACCTCATTCCACCCCAATGCCGGCCTGCCCAATGAGATGGGCGAATACGACATGACCCCGGACCAGATGGCCGCGCAGATCCTCGAATGGGCTCAGTCGGGCTTCGTCAACATCGTCGGCGGCTGCTGCGGCAGTAGTCCCGCGCACATCCGTGCCATTGCCGCCGCGGTGGCCGGGCAGGAGCCCCGGCAGCCCAAGGAGAATGATCACCGGCTGCGCCTCTCGGGGTTGGAGGCGTTTAACGCGTAGGCTTTCCCACTCGTGACACCGCTCCGCGGTGTCACGCCTGTGTCGGGCGCTCTGCGCCGCGAGCCCCGAGGGTCCGCTGCGCGGACCGCTCGCTGCCGGTTGGCAGTGCTCAAGCCTACTGAATTGATCGATCAGCCTCGTAAGGCATCGCACCATGGAAACCACAGCCCTCTCGACCAAGTACCAACTGGTCCTGCCGAAGGCCATCTGCGAGTCCTTGAATCTCAAGCCGGGACAGCGGTTCATGGTTCGTGCAAGCGAGCATGGTATCGAACTGCTGCCGTGCGAGCCGGTGTCCGCACTGCGTGGGTTTCTGGATGGCGCCGACACCAGTCTCGATGATATCCGCACACGGGATGATCGGGTGTGAACCTCCTCGACTCGTCTGGCCGGTCGACATCTGGATACGTCGCCCACGACGCGCGCCCCCTGTCTCTCGCAGGGTTTGTCAGTGGCGCTGCTCCTTGCGCTCCAAAAGTTCCTTCAGCCGCGCGCGCTCCGCGTCGTCGAGCCCTCCCAGGATGTCCTCGGGTGACAGACCGCGCAGTCGCTCCTGGCTTGGCAACCCACGCAAGCGTTCCTCGACCGGCAGCCCGCGCAGGCGTTCAGCGGGCGCCAGCCCCCGCAGTCGTTCCTCGGGCGGCAACTCTTGCACCAATTCCAGCGCCAGATCATGGCGGAAGTCCTCGAAGGTGTACGGCATGGCAATACCCAGTTCGCGGTAGCGGTGATAGATTTCGTTGAGTACGGGCACATGGTCAGGCTGGCGCCAGCGATAGGACTTGGCCCCCTGCTGGACCTTTTCCGCCTGGAAGCTGAACAGGTCCCACAGAGTCGGTGCCAGTTGATCATGGGTCGGTGCCTCGCCCCGCAGGGCCGTTCGCTGGGGTGGGAGTATACCGGCTGGCGCTCGACCGGGCTCCCAAGTCTGCTCGACCGACTGCCTACTTCCCTAGCGTCCGGAGTATAATCCCAATGAAAAGCATCGCTTCGCCGGACACCCGCCCCCTTTCTTGAGAGCTGACGCATGGAAACGACGGCCCATTTCGAGCGCATCCCCCAGGAAATCGCGCGGTGCCTGGCCGCGGCGACCCAGGAAATCGTCGTCGCGGTCGCCTGGTTCACCGACCCCATCCTTTTCGACGCCCTGTGTAAACAGGCCGGGCGGGGCCTGCGGGTGCGCCTTGCGGTGCTGAACGATCGGATCAACTGCGGACCCGGCCGGCTCAACTTCCAGCGCTTGCAGGACTGCGGCGGTGAACTCTTCCTGATCCCCGCGGGCGGCGACCGCGACCCGATCATGCACCACAAGTTCTGCGTCATCGACCGCGCGACCGTCATCATTGGGTCCTACAACTGGACCCGGCGCGCACAGGACAACGACGAGAGCATTACCGTCATTGCCGACGGCCCGGACATCGCCGCCGACTACCTCAACTTTCGAGACAACCATGCCCACCAATATAGAGAGCATCAACGAAACAAGTGCTTGGCTATTGTCTCTACGCGAAATTGCAGCCTGGCAGGTCGAAGCGATTGGAGGGCAGGCCATCGACACGTCTATTTGCGCCCTATTGCCCGCGTTGCAACGCGGCGCCGTTTGGAGTGCCGCTCAGTCTGAGGCGCTGTGGGATTCATTACTACGCGGGTTTCCGATAGGTTCTTTCTTGCTTGCGCCCTTTGATGAGGCGCTCGGGAAGCAAGACTTCAAATTATTGGGGCGCTGTAGTAAAAGCGACCCCAAGCGCACCTTTCATTTGTTGGATGGCCAGCAACGGGCCACGGCTATTGCCTTGGGTTTTTTTGACCTATGGGGGCACCCACAAGAGAATAGCAAGGATGGTCCGGCTCTTTGGGTCGATCTTGCTTCACCTTCTGATGAGCGGGCATTCGTTTTTCGCGTATTGACTCGCTCACACCCTTGGGGATACCAGTCGAGCGAACCTACAAAACGGCTATCCAATCAGGACATCGTCGATGCCATGGACTGTTTTCGTACTGTTCTTGGAAGCGGTGGCGACAACATACGCTCGGCCGGTTTACCCCTAAGACATGCTTGGCCATGGGATGCGGCCTGTCCCTTACCGGTCGCACTGCTTATCGAGTCTGTTGCTGAGGGTGATAAATGGCGTAACGCTTTACTTAATAAACTACAAGCGCTTCCTATGTGGAGCGACAGCGCCAGATTGAAGAAACAACAGGATGGCCGTCAAGATGATAAACAAATCCAGCTTAAGGAGCGTTGGCAAGATGCGCTCAAAGTAGAGAAAACCAGGAACGAGAACTCCCACTCACATCGGCTTGAACTATTGGCAATAGCACTGCGGCGCGAGTTGCAGTCACAGCGTATCCCAGGACTCATTCTGCCGGGGCTCGAGACTGAAGACAGGAGCGCTCCGAAGGATAAGGAATCCCGCAAGAGTGCGGTTGAAACTCTTTTTGTGCGCGTCAATTCTGCCGGAACTGATTTGGGTGGCGAAGAGTTGATTTACTCGTTACTGAAATCCGCGTGGCCGCAGGCGCCTGATGAGATCAAGAAGTTGCAGCCGAACAAGCGGCAAGTCATCTCCCCAGCCCGTATGGTGACATTTCTGGCCCGCCTCTGTGATGCTTGGGAGAATGGAAGTCTATCTGAAAAAATGCCAGGAACTCCGAGTGTAAGAGATTTTCGCAAGACCATGCGCAGCGACGTTAAGCGTAAGGAACTGCTCGCTTTCGTTAATAAGGTCGAACCCGTTATCAAGGACTTATTAGAATTAGTGTTGTATGCGCGGCCCCGTGAGCCCAATGGCCATGATCACCGCCTGCCACCCACGCTAGCTGCACAACTATTCAGCGGCGAACGAGGACTGGATATCCTGCTAATACTAAGCGTGTGGCTAATGCGTCTGCATAAGGGGCAAGATGGAAAAACTCGACTAACTGATATCTCCCTCGATAAACGTCAGCGCACGCTAGGTTTTGTTGTCGCAGTAAACTGGTTTGCGGAAGATGCGGGATTATGTTTTCGACGCCTATGGCCAACATTGCGTAAATATCCCGCCAAAGGGATTGAAGACTTCTTCAATAAGTCGCAATTTCAATCGCTGCTTACAGTCGAACCCGATGGAAAACTCGTCATGCTGCCGCTCGTTCACCCCGCTACGCTGGAGAGGCTCATAGGTGATAGGGTTGTTAACGGCTGCTCCAACTATCCTGGACCAAACAACGAAAACTACTGGGTCGCATCAGGCAAATGGATACATTATTACGAACGGATTGTGCCCGAGAATTATGCAAATCTGCACTCTGGCATTAAGGATTGGCTTAGCACAATTCCTCTTAATTCACCCGACGCTCAAGCAGATAATAATAATGCGGCGGCTCGGGATGAGCGTCGGCGTTTTGCTTGGTTCCGGTTCATCGAAAAACTATGGGGTAACCGGCGTGTTGTCGATTATGCCCAGCGCGAGCAACTTATGCATTGGTTTTCCGATTTTGATCCCACGTTGCCGGGACAGATGGACGACGTCAACCGCCCGTGGGACTATGACCATATCCATCCACAGAGCATGGGAAGTTCGTCGTCTATTTATAACCTGCCTGCGGTTATCCGTGAATGGCATACCTCTATTGGCAATCTGCGTGCGTGGCCGCTAGAGCTCAATCGTGGCGATCAAAACTCTGTTCCTGCAAGGAAACTCGACGAAATCACTTTGGATACGCGGCGATTCCAACTAGACAAGAACAAGAAATTGCGTCGGGCAAGTTTTGTTGGGGAAACGAAGGATTGGCTAGACTGGAAGCGCTGCGTGCCAGACCCGCTTGAAAACAACAGGTATCTTCTTGATGAAAAGAACAAGGAGTATCGAGTGGCATTGATCACAGCCATTACGACCCGCTTTTGTCGTCTCTATCGCCATTGGTATAAAAGCCTTGCGCTGGGTAAGCTCACGTAAGAGTCTCTGATTCCCAAGCTCGGCTTGGAAGCATAAGGGGCCAGGGTCGAATGGCACTGACTTAAGCCGCAAGCATCGCAGAAACAGTCGATTGGGATGCGGCGAAACGAGCGAAAAACCGTTGCCGACTAGGCAGGAGCAAGGAAACGCCCCGGAAAATGCCGCATCCAGCCAAGTGACTGCTTGTCGATTTTCCTGTAAGTCGCAGATTTATAAATGCGGAAGCTTAAGTTAGTGCCATTCGGGCCAGGGTCGAATATTTTCGGTATATGGGGCAGGGTCAAAGATTTGGCGCCTAGCTCGATGTTTCAACACGGTAGCAAGTCCAGGTGCATGGTTAAGGAACCCAGTGAACTCGCGCGCCTCACCCTAACCCGCGCGGGCGCAGCACGACCGAGCAGATAACAACAGGTCAAGGTAGCTAACACATGTCCGATACATCGATCGTCAACGCCAAGGCGCGGCTGCCGAGTCTGGTACAGCGGGCCGAGGCCGGTGAGTTGGTGCATATCACCCGTCGCGGTAAGCGGGTGACCGTGATTTTGTCCGAGCGGGAATTCAATCGGCTTACCGCGATACCGCCCAAGCTAACTGGGTATCTCCAGTTTCTTGCCAATTGGCGCAAGCGCTTGCAGGCGGACGGGTCTGAGTCGCTGACTGGTCAAGAGGTTGCGAGCTTGCGCTCCCGGGAGACCGGTCGGGACTTCTCGTGGGACCAATGATCGATGGGCAGGTTGCGGCCATCGCCGTCGTCAAGAGCATTCGTCGCCGCACCAATCCATGCACCCTCTGTAGGCTGGGTAGAGCGCAGCGAAACCCAGCAATCAAGGTTTGACCGAAGCGCTGACGATGGGTTTCGTTGCGCTCAACCCATCCTACGGGAATACTTTTGCAGCTTTAGCGCGTGAGCACGAGAATAGCGAGAAACAGCCATGCTTAATCCAAGACAGAAATTTCTACTGCTGGCCCTGGTGGGGCTCCTGATGGGGGCCTTGTCCAGCGTCGGTTGCGCCCATAAGCCCAGTGTCGGCACTGTCCCGGCCAAAGCGGTATCAACCGGCCCCGAATCGGCCGAGCAACAGGCGCTCAGGCTGGTCAAGAAGACCCCGCCCCTGCGGCCGGCCAATGATCGCCGTTACCAACTGCCCCCGGCGCGCAACCGTGAGTTCACGGTCTTTCTCGGCTCCCAGACCTTCGAGTATGTGGAGGACGGTCAGGTCATATTGAGTGGTCCGGTCTCGTCCGGGACGGTGAAGAACCCGACGCCGATTGGGGAGTTTCGCGTCCTGAGCAAGGAAATCGATAAGCGCTCTGGGACCTATAGGAATGATTACAATCAGCCGACGCCGATGCCTTTCTCGCTGCGGTTTTACGCCGGTTACTTCATCCATGAGGCCTGGGTGTCTGACACTCCGAGTTCGCGCGGCTGTATCTACTTGCGTCACGAGGATGCGCGTTTGCTCTTCGATCGCATTCAGCTCGGGGATCGCATTGTGATCAAGCGGGAGGGCGCGGCGCGGGTGGCCAATGCCTTTCTCGCCAACCCCCAGACCCCCAGCCGCCGAGCCCCCGGCTTCTGGTCGCGGCTGTTCAATCCGTCTCGGTCTTGACCTGGCGGTCGGTCGGGACATGTCATGGGATCAATGATTGTGCGAACCGATTGTGGTCATCGCCGTTGCCGATTGTGTGCGGGTATCTGCGTCGTTGAGTGGGAAACTGATTTACTTCGGACTAGCGGAGCGGGTATAAAGAGCCGGCATCGAATTCCTTGCCTATATCCATGCTCTAGCGGGGGGAGCAAGTCCAACCTATCCGGCGTCGCGTGCGCATTCTGGCCGCTGGAGCGGCCATGGCTGCATTCCCACGCGGCGCGTGGGAACGAGAGACAGTCATGCATCACTCAAGACAGAAATTTCAACTGTTTGCCCTGACGGGAGTCCTGCTGAGCGGCTTGTTTAGCGGCGGTTGCGCCCTGGTTCCTGCCATCAGCGATGTGCCGGCGGAGCCGGTGCAACCCGGCGCCGAGTCGGGCGACGAAAAGGTCATCGCGCTGGTCAAGAAGACCCCGCCGGTGCTGCCGGCCAAGGATCAACGTTACCAACTGCCCCCGGCGCAGAGCCGCGACTTGAAGGTATTTATCGGCTCCCAGACCTTCGAGTATGTGGAGGACGGTCAGGTGATATTGAGCGGCCCGGTCTCGTCCGGCAATGCAAAGCACCCGACACCGACCGGCGACTATCGCGTCCTGAGCAAGCAGGTCGATAAGCGGTCAGGGAAATATACCAATGATTTTAATCAGCCAACGCCGATGCCCTATTCGCTTCAGTTCCGCGGTCCCTACTTCGTGCATGAGGGCTGGGTGCCCGAGTATGCCGACTCGCACGGCTGTGTCCGGCTGCGTTACGAGGATGCGCGATTGCTGTTCGACCGCATTCAGCTCGGTGATCCCATTGTGATCAAGCGGGAGGGGGCCGCCCGGGTCGCCAACCTCGATCTCGCCACTCCCCCGGAGCCCCCGAGTCTTTTGGCGGAGCTGTTCTCTGCTTTTCGCTCTTGAGCCAGTCGCGCAAGGTCGGGTTACGCTGAGCTAACCCGACGTACGCCTTGTGAATGAGTGATTTCGGGTCAATTATCACCGGCCGCGGTCAAGCCTCTTTGCTCTTAAGGGAGAAGCTGGCGGCGAGTAGGACGATGCACAGGGCCATGGCGGCCAGCGCCCATTTTGTCAAGCTGGAAATGCGGTCGACCGTGGCTTTGACCGCGGTGAGGCTCGCTTGCTGGGTCGCCTTCACATTCTCCAAGTCACGCTGAAGGATTGACATCTCCAGCGCTTTCACCGGGTTGGCGATGATGATCTGCTCAAGCTGGTCCTGCCGTTCGGCGATCTCTCTTAACGCCTTTTGAGTCTGTTGTTGCGCAACCGCGAGCTTCGCATCCTTGGGTAAGCCGGCCCCTTCTCGCAGATCGGTTTGAATTGACTTCAGGTCGGCTGCTACCTTCTCAATCTCGGCGCGCAGGCTGGCCGTTTCTGCGCTCAGCTGAGCTGAGGTTGGTTGGGCGCTGGGGGCGGCGACGCCAGACAGCTCAAGGGTGCGGGCGGCGCCGATGAAGATGACAACCGCGACGATGATGCCGAGGCCCCCCGCGACCAGGTTGAGTTTATACGAGAGCGGTCGGTTCTTGAGCGACGAGAGCATTGCGCCAAGGTCAAAAGCCATAGTTGCACCCCATGAGAGTTCGCTGGTTACCAAGCGCCCATATTGGGCCGATATCGGCAGAGACCAAATCCGCAGTCGTCAGGCGGCACCTGGGAGCGCCGACACTCCGTCGGCCCCGGCGCGCGGCGCGCAGCTAACCTCACGTCCTCAGTGAGTGCCCGGTCAGCTTGAGAAAGACGTCTTCCAGGTTGGGCACGTCCACCCGCAGCCCGGTCAGGTCGGCGCCGATGCTTCCCAGGTGTAGCAGGGTCGCAGCGACATCCTCGACCAGCAGCTCGATCTTGGCCCCGCGGGTGGCGGCGGTTTCCGGTAAGGGGACGCCGTCCGGCCAGGCGTCGACCGGCAGCCGGATGATCGCTGCGGGGAAATGCTCCCGGATCAGCGTGAGCGGTGCCCCCTGGGCGACGATGCGTCCGCGATCGACGATGGCGACCTGGTCGCACAGGCGCTGGGCCTCTTCCATGTAGTGCGTGGTCAGCACCACGGTCTTGCCCTGGCGACGGACGGTCTCGATCAGGTCCCAGAAATTGCGCCGGGCCTGGGGGTCCAGACCGGTGGTCGGCTCGTCGAGAAAGAGCAGCTCCGGATCGCTCACCAGGGCCAACGCCAGCAACAGCCGCTGGCGTTGGCCGCCGGAGAGTACGCGGGTATCGCGGTCCAGGATCTCGCCCAGATTACACATCTCGATCAGCATGCCGCGGTCGGCATGGCGGCTGTAGAGGCTGGCGAAGGTCCGCAGACACTCGCCGACGGTCTGAAAGTCCTGGAGTGCGGTGGATTGGAACTGGACGCCGATCGCCTCGCGATAGCTGGGGTCCAGTGGGCGGCCCCGGAAGAGCACCTGGCCCGAGGTCGGCTGGTCGATCCCCTCCAGTATCTGGAGCGTGGTGGTCTTGCCGGCCCCGTTGGGACCGAGTAGGCCGAAGCACTGGCCGCGCTGGACCTGGAAGCTCAGTCCGTCAACTGCGCGCACGCCGGGGAAGCTGCGCACGAGGGACTGGACTTCCAAGAGGATGTTCGGCTCAGGCGGCATGGAACTGGACTCGCGGATGAACTTGTCGGGGTGGGGGGTATGGGCGTCAGATTAGCGCGTTGCTTGCCGCGCAACAAATCCTTGACCGCGCCCGGGCGCCGCGGCGTGCCGCTCGCGCCGACAGGCTGTCGGCGATCCGATTCAGAAGCGCCGCGCGATCGCCCGATAGCGCAGATAGCACTGACCGAGCAGTACGCCGAGGTAACCGGTAGCCGCCGCGAGCGCCACGCCCGCGGGTCGGGTCAGGCCATGGCCGGGGGCGATGGTCGCGGCGACCAGCAGTCCGAGCGCGCCGAGGTGCAGCCAGAACTGGAGACGGGCGCGCGCCTCGGGGACGAAACCGTGCATGTGCGGGATGCGCAGGTCGAAGCGGCGGGCGGCGAGTTGGCGGTGCTGGAGGTGGAACCAGGAGAGGAAGGGCATGATCTTGAACAACATGCCGCTCGGCAGCCCCACGCCGACACCCACCAGGAGCAAGACGCCGATGGTTTCGGCCCGGCCGCCGACGAGCCAGAGGACCGCGGCGGCGAGCGCGCAGACCATCGCGGAGCGCCAGTGCAGCAGGGTGGTGTCGAGGATCGGTCGATCGCGGCGGCGCTGGCGGTCCAGCGTGGTGACGGCAAAGGCGGCGAAGCAGACCCCGGCCAGTCCCAGCGCCCAGTTCGCCTGGGCGCCCTGTCCGGTCAAGGTCAATACGCTGCCTGCGACCAACCCACCGGCCGCGAGCGGGACGGCCGCCGCCCGCAGCCAGGCAGGGTAGGGCGGGGTGACATGGAACATGGGCACGACCTGGTAGCCGACGCCCATGATGAGCAGCCCGGCCCAGCCCAGGAGGCTCCAGCTCAGGTGCAGGTCCACCCAGTCCGGGAAACCGGTGAGGTGCACGCAGCCCTGGAGTGCGGCGACCAGGACCAGTCCGAGTGCGACCGTGATGGCCAGCGCGCTGAGTCCCAGCGCCATGGCGAGTCGGGTGTCTGCAACCCCCCGGCTGCGGGTCAGTGCCAGCGCGACTGTGGCCCCGAGCAGCGCCAGCCCGGCGGCGACACCCAATGCGCCCCCTGTGAGCGGCACGCCCGAGCCCTGAGCGAGCCCGGCGCAGAGCAGCACCGTCCCGGTCGTGAGCAGCGCTTGCGCCGTGCGGCCCACCGCAATCACCCGAGGCACGGGCGCACCGGCCAGGACCGGCAGCAGCTGGAGTAAGGCGCCGCACAGGATCTGGGTGAGAAAACCCAGTGCGATCAGATGGGTCAGTGCCAGGGTCTGGGGCGTCCAGCGGGAAGCGAGTGCCGCGTCCCCGGCCCAGGTGAGCCAGAGCCCGGCGGCCACCGCGAAGGGCGGGGCGGCCAGAAAGAAGGCGAAGGGTACGGTGATCGGCGGGGCTTGGTCCAGGCGCAGCCCCGCGGTATTCAGCATGGCGGGTTCCAGGACAGTTCGGCGCGGGTCGGCGGCACCGCGCTGTCCCAGATCAGGATCTCGAAATGTCCCTCATGGCCGCGGGAGCGCCAGGAATAGCCCATGGTCTGGAGCATGTCATAGAGCGGGAAGGGCTCGCGCCGGTGCAGGACCCACAGCCGCCCACCCGCCGGCAGGTTGGTCAGGGCGTCGAGCACCCGTTCCAGTGGTTCGGGCGGGGGCAGGGTGCGTACATCCAAAACTTGGGGGGGCATGGTCAATCCTCGGTGAGCCGCGTGGCGATGGCCGCGCCCCGCGCAGGCAGGGCGCCGTCGGCCATGGGGTAGAGTATGCCCTCCTCCTTGTAGTTGTGCTGCTGGATCAGGAAGTGCAGCGTCTCCAGAGTCCCGAGCGCGGCGGCCTGGTCGCGGGCCGCGACTGCCTCGTGCAGGTCTGCGAGCAGCGCCCGCATCTGGGCGTGCTCCCCGACCATGACCTCAATCGGGTTCTCGGCCACCCGAAAGACCTGGGCCAACTCCGGGAAGAGCGTCTCCTCCTCCAGCGTGAAGTGATGTTCCAGGGCGCCGGCCAGTCCCGCGGTCGCCTCCCCGGTCCCGGGACAGTCGCCGGCGGCGAGTTGGCGCTCGGCCGCGGCCAGCAGTTGGTCGCAGCGGTGGTGGTCGGCGGTGAATGTATCGGTGATGGCGGATGACATGGCGTGCGATGGGCGGCGGTGTGTCTGGCGATGGGTTGATTGTGTGCGCCCGGTGGGGGCCGCGCCTTGACCTGGATCAGAGAGCCTGGCGCGCCCCGTCCGCTCAGGTCGATTCCGCAGTCACCGTCCGTGCGCCCGCCGGGGTACCCAGGATCAGCACATCGGCGGGCCTTAGGGCAAAGATGCCCACCGTGACTACGCCGGGAATGTTATTGATCTGCTGTTCCAGCTTGGCTGGCTCCAGGATCTCCAGTCCCATCACATCCAGGATCAGGTTGCCGTTGTCGGTCACGCACCCCTCGCGCCACACCGGGGTGCCCCCCAGCCGGACCAGTTGGCGCGCTACAAAGCTGCGCGCCATGGGGATCACCTCCACCGGCAGCGGGAACTTGCCAAGTACGTCCACCAGCTTGCTCTCGTCGGCAATGCAGACGAAGCGGGTGCTGGCCCCGGCGACGATCTTCTCCCGGGTCAGGGCCGCGCCGCCGCCCTTGACCAGGTGCAGTTGCCGGTTTGCCTCGTCCGCGCCGTCCACATAGAGTGCCAGGTCGCCGGCCGAGTTCAGGTCATGGACCGGGATACCCAGGGCCTTGAGCCGCGCGCTGGACACCTCTGAGCTGGACACGGCGCCCTCAAACCGGCCCTTGATGGTGGCGAGCGCGTCGATGAAGTGGTTGACCGTGGAGCCGGTGCCCACGCCGATGATGCCGCCTTCCACATAGGCCAGGGCCGCGATGGCGGCCTGTTGCTTTTGTTCGTCCTGGGTCATGGATTGATCTCGCTGAATCTGTCTATTAAAAGAGGAGGTATCATAGCCGCCCTTGAGTGGTGAGCGTGACGGGTTGATCCGCGCGCGCCAGCCCGGTTCCCCATCCTACCGAGACTCTGCATGCCCGACAGCTATATCAGACGCATCCTCCGTGCCCGTGTCTACGAGGTCGCGCAGGAGACGCCCTTGACCCTGGCGGCCCAGCTCTCGGCCCGGCTGGGCAATCAGGTCTTCCTCAAGCGCGAGGACCTCCAGCCGGTCTTCTCGTTCAAGCTGCGCGGCGCCTACAACAAGCTGGTGAGCCTGAGCCCCGAGGTGCTGGCCCGCGGGGTGATCGCGGCCAGCGCCGGCAACCATGCACAGGGCGTTGCGTTGGGGGCGGCGCGCCTGGGGGTGGCGGCCACCATCGTCATGCCGCGCACCACCCCGGCGATCAAGGTCCGCGCCGTGCGCGCCCTGGGCGGCGAGGCGATCCTGCACGGCGACTCCTATGATGAGGCCTATAGCTATGCTATGGAATTGGTCGCGGAGCGTGCTCTGACCTTCGTACACCCCTTCGACGACCCCGCGGTGATCGCCGGTCAGGGCACCATCGGCATGGAGATCCTGCGCCAGCACCCGGAGCCCCCCCATGCCATCTTCGTCCCGGTGGGGGGCGGGGGGCTCATCGCCGGGATCGCCGCCTATGTGAAATGGCTGGCACCAGCGGTGCGGATCATCGGGGTGGAACCGGAGGATGCGCCGACCCTGCACGCGGCACTCGCGGCAGGGCATCGGGTGGAGCTCCCGCAGGTGGGTCTGTTCGCCGACGGGGTGGCGGTGCGCTGCATCGGCGAGGAAACCTTCCGGCTCGCCCGCACGCGGGTGGACGAGGTGATTCTGGTCAGCGCCGACGAGATCTGCGCCGCCATCAAAGACATCTATGACGACACCCGCGGGATTGCCGAGCCCGCCGGCGCCCTGGCCGTGGCCGGCCTGAAGCGCTATGTGGCACGCACCGGCTGTCGCGGGGAGCACCTGGTGGCCATCGAGAGCGGCGCCAACATGAACTTCGACCGACTGCGCCATGTGGCGGAGCGGGCGGAGTTGGGTGAGCGGCGCGAGGCCCTGCTGGCGGTCGAGATCCCGGAGCGGCCCGGGAGTTTCCTCGCTTTTTGTCGGACCATCGGCGGGCGCCAGATCACCGAGTTCAACTACCGCTTTGCCGACCCTGAGCACGCCCAGGTGTTCGTGGGGGTGGAGTTGGGGCGCGGCGACGAGGAGCGCGCGGCCTTGATCGGGCAGCTTACGGCGCAGGGGTTTGGCGTGCTGGACATGACCCACAACGAGACCGCCAAGCTGCACATCCGCTACATGGTCGGTGGCCATGCCCCGGGGATCACCGATACCGGGACCGACGCGACGCCGGGTGAGACACTCTTCCGGTTCGAGTTTCCCGAGCGCCCAGGGGCCTTGCTGGAGCTGCTCACCGGGCTCGGCAACCGCTGGAACATCACACTCTTCCATTACCGCAACCATGGGGCGGCCTACGGTCGGGTGCTGATGGGGGCCGCGATCCCCGCCGCCGAGCGGGCGACCTTCCATCAGGCCCTGGATGCACTCGGTTACCCCCACTGGGAGGAAACGGACAACCCGGCCTATCGGATCTTTGCCGGTAAGCTGGCGCCGATCTCGAACCATATGACTTAGCGAGGCGTTTCCTCTCGTGACACCGCTCCAGCGGTGTCACGCATGGGTTGGGCGCTGCGCGCCCCGAGGCCGGCGGCTGGAGTTATGATCAAGTCGCGAATTCGCACGTCGCCTGTGGCGCGCGCTCGTTTCTAAGGCGTATGTTCGCTGCTAGTTTTTGGAAGCAGGCGCGGCTGGCGGTGCACAACCTTACGGGTTGATTTTGCTTCGGCTTCGCGTAACGCCTCGCAAATACGACCCAGGTCATGACCGTATTTTTCTGCGTGCTCGGCACGATATTTGCGGATTTCCGCAACAATTGGATCTTCGTTCATATTTCTGCCCCCAATTCTTCCGGTGAGCACAATATTGGACAGGCAAAGCCTTGCGATTCGACCACTGTTGTTATAAACGCCTTGGTCTGCGCGTTGTTGATATGCCTAAAATTCCACGTGAGAAGGAACTCAATTCCCCCTGCGGCGGCAATGGCGATATGCAGGGCATCTTCTTCGCTGTTGGCGGGCACTGCACCCTTAGCCAATAGTTCTTCGGCTAATCTCTGTGCTTCGGGCGAAGTTGCAAGAAGAGGAATATTCTCTACAGCCTGCAGCCGCTTCTCCGACGCCGAAGCATTGCCCCGTGAGATTTCTTGTATCACGAGGCTGGAGACAAATAAATCAAATTCGGCCCGCTGACTCTGCCACCATGTTTCGGTAATCGCTTGGTGTGCGGCGACTACCACATCACGGCTCGGTCGCGCTACCAAATAGCTGATAACGGATGACTCGACGTAAACAGATTGTGCCATTGCTTACTGGTACTCCGACCTCGCGTCTTCTGGCAGCTAACGAAGTCTAAACCGGTGCGCGCCCGCACGGAGCCTGCAAACCGCACGAACCCCGATGGCGCGCGCTCGGGTTTAGGCGAAGGTTAGGCTTTCTTTGGTTTCATAATTGAGCCTGGCCCCTTATCCCGCTATGCTCGGGCGCCGGACTTGGCGCGGTCGACCGGGGCGACCGCGAACTCCGGAACGGGAGGCGGAGCAAATGGAGTTGCCGATCTGAAGAAGAAATCGATGTCCGTCCCCGTTTTCGTCGTCCCCGTTTTCGTCCCCGTTTTCGCGTTTTCGCGCGTCCCCGTTTTCGCTCTTACTCCTACGCGACATCTTGCAGCAAGTTTGCGTAATCCCTACCGGATGTTGGAGATGGCAAAGGCTTCTGATCGCGCTTGTACAAAACAATCGCCTCATCAACAATTTGGCAAAGCTCCTCAAAAACGAGCTTCTCGTTATCGCCGTGACAGCCCCCAAAAATTAATCCTGGGCAACTCCCAACATAGCAATTGTCTTGCTCTGACCATTCCACAATCTTAGCGTAACGCGCACTATCTTTCATTTTTTCGATTCCGTTATTGCCTTTTCAACCGCTTTAACCAAGTACTGTCTGGCATCATCACCGGACTTCCCGGAAACGGTAATTGGCTTTGTGACCTTTGGATGGACGAAGTTTCGTTGGCTTCCCTTTCCACCCCGGTTTGCGAAGCCGGCCTGTTCCAATCTTTCAATCAACTCTTTTACTTTCGGTGGCACACGGGCCTCATTTTCTTATGCGCCTCAGCCGTAGGGACGCCGGTTACCCGGCGCCCCCGGCACAGTCCCGGACGTGCAGTTTTCCCGCATCCGGTTCCGCGGTTGTACTCGCTTTCGCGCGAGCAAAGTCATGCAAACACCACTTGTGCGGTGGGCTTCTCGGTAATGCGGGGCCTGGCAATTCCGAGCTTCTGCAAGGCGCGGTTGAAGACCGGCCACGTGAAACTCTTGCGCTTGCCGCCGCGCCGATTCAGCCACTTGAACGCACTCGCAACCGCCGTTTGAAAGAAGCACCACAGGCCGCGCGAGTTGCCGCGCAGACCATAGTAATTGTAGTGCCCCAGCAGCCGCCGGTTCAGCCCTTTGACAAATTCCCTGCCCGGCAGATGCCGGTGGCTCTTGATCCAGTCCGTAACGCGCGCAATCGCGCCGTGAAGCTTCTTGCGTGCGGTACGACGCATCATCTGGGGTCTGCCGTTGCGGTCCGGAAACCAGAACAGCTCGAAGCCCAGGACGGTGATGCGCCGCCGTATGCTCGGATGAAAGCGGCTAAAACGCAAGATCTGCGTCTTCTCCGGGGCGACTTCGAGGCCGAATTTCTCCAGCCGCTTCGGTAGCACCGCGAAGAACCGCTGTGCATCGTCACGCAAGCGGAAGGCGCAAACGAAATC
>CAILVI010000397.1 GCA_903837595.1 uncultured Thiodictyon sp. | reverse complement strand
GCGCTCGATCTGGTACGGGTCTGCGAATGGCTGGACGGAACGCCCGTGGCGCCGACCAGACGCTCGCGCTTTGCCAGGTTGCAGCAGGCTGCCTGAGGGGGCCGGAGAATTCGCCACCAGTGTCAGGAACGAACCCCAACACATCTCAGGCGGTACCATGGCGTTGGGGTTCCTTCGTCACCCCAACCTACGGGCTTTCGCGGTAAACCTTTTAAGGCACAGGAGAGACCAGGGCTATGCAAATTGTCCGTTCGGCTGCAATCGGTCAAAATATCCGCGCTATCGCCCTAAAGCTTGAGAAGGCGAGACAACAATATCCTTCGACGAGCTCAGGACGAACGGAAAATCGGTAACGCTTTTCAGGAAACCGCCTAATGCCCCAGCGGGAAGCCCCGATATCAAAGCGCCGCCAGCCCCTCCTGGCGGTACTGCACATCGCCCAGCAGACGGCCCAACTCCCGCTTCACCACCCCATAGCACTCGCAGGCCCGGGGCTCCAGCCCATGCCGGTCGATCACCGTGATGTGGCCCCGGCGAAAGCGGATCAGGCCGAATTGCTGCAGCTTGCCGGCGGCCTCGGTAATGCTCTCGCGGCGCACGCCCAGCATGCTGGCCACCAGCTCCTGCGTCATCACGAGCTCGCGCTCCGGCGCCCGATCCAGCGTGAGCAGCAACCAGCGGCTCAATTGCTGCTCGATCGAATGGTGACGGTTGCAGGCCGCGGTCTGCGCCATCTGCGTAAGCAGCGCCTGGGTATAGCGCAGCAACAGGCGCCGCAGCAGACCGACACCGTCGAAGGCCAGCTGTAGGCGGCGGCGCTCCAGGCGATAGGCCTGACCGGCCGTCTGCACGACTGCCGAGCTCGGCGTGGAGTCTCCACCCAGGAGGAGCCAAATGCCGATCATGCCCTCGTTGCCCACGCCGGCGGTCTCCACCGCCGCACCGCTGGCGGTGACATAGTGCAGCGAGACCACGGCACTGGTGGGAAAATAGGCATACCGCAGGCGCTGACCCGGCTCGTAGAGCATCTCGCCTAACGCCAGCGGGCAGGGTTCCAGGTGGGGCAAGAGGGCCGCGAACTCGGCATCGGGCAGCGACGCGAGCAGATGGTTCTGGTTCGGACTGTGGCGGGTTGGGGACATCGCGCGTCAACCACCCGGCGCCACAGGCGGCGGTATCCGCTGCGTGGTTTCCACGCCGATGCCGCGATAGCCGACAAAACGGCCCGCCGGGGTGAACACCGGCTCGCCGCTGACCCGGTAGTGCTGCTGCGAGCCGTCGGCATTGACGCGACTAAAGGGGAAGTCCAGAAATGGCTGGCGCTCGGCGATGGTGGTGCGCAAGGTGGTGCGCTCGGTTTCGTTCCAGCCGCCCGAAGGCCCGTCGTCGATGGCGTCCGCCGCCTCGCCGGGGATACCCAGCATCTCCATCACCGGACCTGAAACCCGGGTGAAGCAACCGGTCTCGTCCTGTTCCCAGTACCAGTCTGACGCCAACTCGGTTAGCCGGCGATAACGGGCCTCGCTCTCGCGCAACTCCGCGGTGCGGCTCTGCACCGTCTGCTCCAGCACCAGGTTGTAGGCCTCAAGCTCCCGGTATAGCAGCCGCACCTCCAGCATGTTGTGGATGCGCGTCTTGATCTCCAGCAGGTCGAAGGGCTTGCTGATGAAATCCTTGGCGCCGGCCTGCAATGCACGCAGTTTGTGTCCCGGCTGGGCGGTGAGCACGATGACCGGCAGATAACTGCCGGTGTCCTGCGCCTGCAACTGCGCCATCACCTGGAAGCCATCCATGACCGGTATCAGCAGGTCGAGCAGGATCAGGTCGTAGTCATTGCTTTGATGCAGCGCGCAGACGCTCAAGGGGTCCATCGTCGCGGTCAGGCTGGTATAGCCCGCGTCGCCGAGCAAGTTCAGCAGCAGCTGCACATTGGCGTTCTGATCGTCGACAATCAGGATGCGGGCGGCGAGTATGTCCTCTTCCAACAATTTCATGGCTTGTTTTCTATACTGAAGTTTCCCGCTTTCCGTTACGCCACGAGCGCCATAACCGCGGCGAGCAGCGGATTTTGCGGGGGTTTGCCGGGATCCGCGCAATCGATACCGAAACCCTCGCCGCCGAGGTCCTGAGCCAACCGCCGCCGCAGGTC
>CAILVI010000396.1 GCA_903837595.1 uncultured Thiodictyon sp. | reverse complement strand
GCGCGGCGTTTCTCGCGCAGCCGGTAGCTCTCGCCCCGGATGGTGATCACGTGGCTGTGGTGCAGCAGGCGATCGAGGATGGCGGTGGCCACCACCGGGTCGCCGAACACCTCGCCCCACTCCCCGACGCTGCGGTTGGAGGTCACCAGCAGGCTGCCGCGCTCGTAGCGTCGGGAGACCAGCTGAAAGAACAGGTGCGCGGCGTGCGGGGCGAACGGCAGGTAGCCGAGTTCGTCGATGATCAGCAGCTTGGGTTTGCTGTAATGGCTCAGGCGCTCATCCAAGCGGCCCTGGGCGTGCGCCTGGCTCAGCGTGGTCATGAGCACCGTGGCGGTGGTGAACAGCACCGAGTAGCCGCGGGCGATGCCCTCGCGGCCCAGGGCCACCGCCAAATGGCTCTTGCCGACCCCGATCGGACCAGCCACATACTGCTCAATATCGCGCTGCCGAAGCGCGTATCCATTACCCGTTCCACCCCCGCGCCGGAGAGACCGTGCAAATCCTCGGCAGGGTGCGCTCCCGCGGCGAGCCCTTTGTGCTGGTCGTCCAGCCCGACGGCAGTCGCGCGCTGCTACCGGCTTGGATGTGCGACCCGCAGGCGCCGTCGCCGACGTTGGGCGAGCGACCGCGCTGGCCGCTGGAGACGTTACGGGAGTTAAGGGACTTGCTGGACCTGTTCCTATCCTCTGCCGTGGGCGATCCCGCCCGCGGAGAGAGTCTGTATGAACAAGTCCCGTCTACCGGCCCAATTGAGCCTCTTCGACCATCCGCCGAGCCCGCGGTACCCGGTCGGGCAGGAGACGCGAGTGCGGCTGCGGACACTGCTGGGCGAGCTGCTGCGCCAAGTCGCGGCGTTCGAGGCGCAGGAGCGGCTGCCCCCGAGTGCGCAGCACGACGAGGAGCGCGGCGATGAGTAAACTCGACGCCGAGCAGCTCGGGCGCAAAGCGTTCGTGTATATCCGCCAGTCGACGCCCGACCAGGTGCAGCACCATCGCGAAAGCCGGCGGCGGCAATACGGGCTGGTCGAGCGCGCGCACGCCCTCGGCTTCGCCGATGTCGAAGTGATCGACGAAGACCTCGGGCGCTCGGGTAGTGGCATCGCCCGTCCCGGTTTCGAGCGGCTGCTCGCGGCGATTTGCTGCGGGGAGGTCGGCGCCGTGGTGGCCGTCGAGGCCTCGCGGCTCGCGCGTAACGGACGCGACTGGCATACTCTGCTCGAATTCTGCGCCCTGGTGGGGACGGCGATCGTCGACGAGGAAGGCGCCTACGACCCGCGTTTGCCCAACGACCGCCTATTGCTCGGGATGAAAGGCACCCTCTCGGAAATGGAGCTCTCGATCCTGCGCCAGCGCGCCCATGAAGCGCTGTTGCTCAAAGCGCGCCGCGGCGAGCTGTATACCAGCGTCGCCGTCGGCTACGTGCGCACCGCCGGGAATCGTCTGGAGAAAGACCCGGACCTGCGGGTGCGCGAAGCCATCGGACTGGTCTTCGCCAAGTTCGCTGGCCTGCAGAGCGTGCGCCAGGTGCTCGTCTGGCTGCGCCAAGAGGGCATCGCGCTGCCGGCGGTGCACTATGGCCCCGAGGGTCGCGCGATCGCGTGGCGGTTGCCGGGCTACCCGGCCGTGCATAAGCTACTGACGAACCCGGTCTATGCGGGAGCGTACGCATTCGGGCGCACCATGAGTCGGGTGCGCATCGAAGCCTCGCGCAAGCGCATCGTGCGCGGCGTGCGCCGCTCTCCCGCGGACTGGACGATCCTGATCCGGGACCGCCACGACGGCTATATCGACTGGGACACCTATGAGCGCAACCAGCGCATGATTGCGGACAACGCGAGTATGAAAGGCGAGATGGCGCGCGGTGCGGTACGTCGCGGCGAAGCCCAGCTGGCGGGATTGCTGCGCTGTCGGCGCTGCGGGCGCAAGCTGCACGTCGCCTATAGCGGCACCGGTGGAAACACGGCTCGCTATCACTGTCGGGGCGCCCGGGTTAACCACGGTGTGGCCGCGCCCTGCATCTCGTTCGGGGCGCTGCGCATTGATGCGGCGGTTGGGGCCGAGGCGCTGCGGCTGTTGCAGCCCGAAGGGATCGCGGCGGCCCTACAGGCGCTTGAACGGCAGCAGACGGAGGCCGGCGAGCGGCGCCGGCAAGCGGAGCTCGCGCTGGAGCAAGCGCGCTACGAAGTCGCCCGCGCTCGGCGCCAGTACGATGCGGTTGATCCGGACCACCGGTTGGTGGCCGCCGAGCTGGAACGGCGTTGGAACGTGCGTTTGGCGGACGTCGAGCGCCTGGAGCGAACGCTGGCCGGCGCCGAGTCGGCGCAGCCGCTACCGCCGCTGGCGTCGGAGCGCGAGCGGTTGCTCGCCCTGGGGGCGGACCTCGAGCGGGTGTGGAACCATCCGGGCGCGAGCCCCGAGACCCGCAAGCGGATCCTGCGCACCCTGATCCGGGAGATCGTCGTCGATGTCGAGGAAACCACGCTCGTCGCGCTCGTGCACTGGCAAGGCGGCGACCACACGGAGCTGCGGGTGCGCAAGAATCGCACCGGCGAGCATCGCTGGGCGACCGATCGCGACACCGCCGAGCTGATCGCGGAGCTGGCCCGGTTGCTGCCCGATTCCGGCATTGCGAGTCTGCTCAATCGCCTGGGCAAACGCACGGCGAAGGGCCATACCTGGACGGAGGCGCGGGTGCGCAGCTGGCGCGGCGATCACGGCATCGCCGTCTATCGCCAAGGCGAGCGGGGCGAGCGCGAGGAGGTCAACCTGCACGAGGCGGCGCAGCGGCTGGGTACGAGTGCGATGACGGTGTTGCGGTGGATCCGCGAGCGGCGTTTGACGGCGCGCCAGCCCTGTCCGGGAGCGCCTTGGATGATCCGTATCGCCGACCTCGAGGCGCTGCCGCAGACCGGCGAGCGCGGGGCTCCGCTAACGCGCGATCCGCGCCAAGCATGTCTGGATTTTCAATAACGTGGAGAGGTGTGCATCATGTCGTCGGCTCGGTGGGGCCGGTGATCAGCACCGTCTGGTGGCCACGGATCCAGTCACCGGTGAGCAGGCGCCGAAACACAGCGCGGTCCAGACCCCGGGGGTGGCGGTAATCGATGTCCTCGGCCACCGCGGCTTGCTTGAGCCGGGCGCGGCGCAGCCGGCTGCTGGTCTGGCGCTGGTGGCGCTCGGTGACCTCGCGGTCGACCAAGAGGCCGAGGCGTTCCTCGAAGGTCAGGGCCTGGAGGTCCGGCAGGTGGGCCTGCTCGGTGAGCGCCTGGGCCATGCCGAGGAGGCGCAGTTGGACCAGCCGTTCGTGGGTCGGATGATTGAGCATGGTCGGTCCTGTCAATGGTAATAGGCGGACCCACCAGGGCGGAACCGTTCTAGCCAGGATCCGCTGTTGCAAGCGATGGTTGTCCACAACCCTGGACAATGCCCGGCGGTCGGGGTATAAAGCGTCTCGGTC
>CAILVI010000395.1 GCA_903837595.1 uncultured Thiodictyon sp. | reverse complement strand
CGCGGACATGTATATGACCTATATGGCAGTCGGCGTGATGCCGCTCGTGGTTTATGGCAATGGGCGTCTTTTGGCGGGTGATGGCTGCGTCGGTTATCCTGCGCTGGCAGCCGGGCTGGCGCTCCTCTGGACCTGCCATCCACCCGTGGCATTGTTGACCACGCTCGCGACCGTCGTGGCCCAAGGGGGCAGATTCCTATTCGCAACGCAGTCGCGCAAAGCTTGGCGGGCTGCGGCGGGCGGAGCGGCGCTCTTTGCCCTGCTCGCGGCCTACTATTTTTATTCCATGTCCGAACTACCACCGTCGGAGGGCACGCCGGTGCGCGGCAGCCTGCTGCAGATGACCGGCTTGGCATTATGGCTGTGGGGTGTGACCCAGGGGCTGGTCTGGAGACAATGGACGGTGGCATGGCTGTTGTTGCCGGGCGGGGGGTTGCTCTACGCAACGCAACCGGCCTGGTTCTGGTGCGGTCTGCTGCAGGCTTTGCTGGCTGCGATCGTCGCGTGGCAGGTGCATCGGCAGGGATGGTTTGATCTCCGGCGCTGGTCCGGGGCCGTGGTGTTTGCGACGGGATTGCTTGCCGTCCTGCTGATTCCGCTGGTCTGGCGGGATCAGGGGCTGGACGAAACATGACGACCCTCGCAGGGCTGGCGCAAAATGCCGCGGTATTTGGAAATTACCTTCGCCCGCTTTCGCCGGACGTCATGAGGCCGGGAGACTGCCAGCCCGGCTTGGGCATCTGGATGCTGCTCGTGGTGGGGGCGGTGGCGGCGCTGGCAGGGCGTTCGCTCGCCGCACGATTACTGTGGTTTCCCGCCGCGTTGCTGGCGCTGGCAGTGTTTCGGGTGCCGGGGCTGAGCGATTTCTTCGTGGCGTATTTCCCGCGGCGCCTGGCGGAAATCGCCAGTCTTCCGTTGGACCTGCGGCTGATGCCCGTGGTGGCGGCGTTTGCCTGTGTGGCAGGGCACATTGGCCTGTCCTGTCTGCCAGGAGAACGGGCATGGTCGCAGCGGGCGATTTTGGCCGTCGTCGGCCTGCTGGCAGTCTGGGGCATGTGGGAGGCGCGCAAATTCGTCGCCCGGGGGTGGACGATCACCACTTCACGCACCCAAACAGCCATGTTTTTCCGCACTGAAAATGCAGTGCTCGACCGGTATGCCTACGATTTGCTGCCGATTCCCGGCTATTTTTCCAACGGCAAGACTGATGGCCGGTTGGAGAATCGCCTTTTGGACGCGAAGCGAGAACTTCTGGTTGGACCCGATGCAGTCGCGAGGCGAATGGAACAGGCGGGCGCGGAAACGCTCCTGTTGACCACGCGGATCGATCCGACCGCTTACGCCTGGCTGAACATCAAGCCGGCGCTGATCCTCCAGCCGGGCGAACACCGCCTGCTGCGATTTGAATTCCCGGACAAGATTTACCACGGCTATTTGATCCTGAAAAGCGAGCACGGTTATCGGGATTATATCTTTCCTGCCTCCGGCAACGTCCATGCCTTCGGCGTAGGACCGGACCATTCCAAGGTTCTCTCGCTGTGGAATTCCGGCGAGACAGCGGAAACAGTAAATCTGATGTTCCAGCGCATCGGGACGTTTGGAGCGGATTCCGAGTTTGGCGATTTTGGGCGGGTGACACTCTCGCATTATGATCCGATGCGCTCGCCGGTCCGGATTGTTTCGTGGATTCCCTACCGCGCTGAAGTGGAGATGGAGAAGCCGGGTTTCCTCGAGACTCCACGGGTTCTCTTGCCGGGTTATGTGGCCACAGTGAACGGCCGGCCGGTCAAGGGGCAGGATTCGCCACAGCATTTGGCCATGGTACCGCTGGCCAGCGGACGGCACATTGTAGAATTGCGCTTCGTTGGCTCCACTAGGCTTTGGACAGCCTGGTGGTTGAGTGCCATAGCTTGGGCCGGCCTCCTTGGCTGGTCGGCATGGAGCAAGTTTCAAATTCCGCAGCTATGGCAGAGGCAACCGGGAAACTGATTGGGCCGGCGGGTAGCGGCCGGCGCACAGCGCGATATCTTGAAGGAGGACTGACGCTGGTGATCGCCGCTGCCGTGGTGATTTTCTACGTGTGGACGGTGCGGTCAAACGGGGGCGACTTCTCGTTCAGCGGAAAAAAACAAGACTATTACAATCTGCTGGCAGACGGTTTTCTTGACGGGCACCTCTGCATGAAGGTGGGTGGGCTACCGGCGGCAACCGCCTCGAATCAGCTCCCGCCCGGGGCGCCGTTCCTGCTTGATGCGTCTTATTACCGCGGGAACTACTACCTTTATTTCGGCGTCACGCCGGTGGTAACGGTGTTTCTGCCCTATGCCGGGCTGACGGGGCAGGACTTGCCCCAAGCATATGTGGCCGTGCTGTTCGCCGTCATGGGTTTTGCGCTGAGCTTGGCATGGCTGCGGGTGATCCGGCAGAAATTTTTTCAGCGGGCGGGCATGGGGATCTGGCTCATCTTGGTCGCCGCACTTGGGCTGTGCAGCGTGGCACCGGCGGCATTGCGACGGCCGTTGTTTTACGAAGTGGCCATCATGTCGGGCTATGCATGGGGATCCGCTTGTCTTTTGTTCGCAACGCTCGCAGTGCTGTGGCG
>CAILVI010000394.1 GCA_903837595.1 uncultured Thiodictyon sp. | reverse complement strand
GCGCGACCGGCAAGGCCGGACGCGCGGTCGCTCTGACCCTGCTGGCCGCGGGACATCAGGTGACCGCCTTTGGACGCAATCGGGAGAAAATCCCAGCGCATGAGGGGATTGCCGCGATCGTGGGCGATGCCCTGAACCCTGCCGATGTGGCGCGCGCCGTGGCCGGTCAAGACGCGGTGGTGGTCAGTCTGGGTGATTCCCTCAACCCCGTTGTTCTGAAGCTGGGGGCGAAACTGGGAGTCAAACGAAACACCCCGCCCAACATCTGCGAGGTCGGCACGGCCAACGTGATCGCCGCGATGGCGGCGGCCTCGGTCGCGCGCTTGGTCTGCATCACGGCCTACGGCGTCGGTGACACGCGCGAGCGGTTGTCGCGATTGTACCGGCTGTGGTTTCACGCGCTTCAGCTGCGCGAGCAGTTGGCCGACAAGGAGCGGCAGGAGCAGCTGGTCAAGGCGAGCGGCCTGGACTGGACACTAGTCCAGCCGGTGGGCCTGACCGACGGCGCCGCCACCGGGCGCTGGCTGGCCAGCCCGGCGGGCGACCGTCGCAAGCGGACAATCAGCCGGGTCGATCTCGCTGACTTCATTGCCGAAATCGTGGCCAGTGGCCGCTACCTGCGCGAGACGGTCGTGTTGTCAGGGCTGGCCATCTCAGAAAGGGATTTTGTGGACAATGAGCCATAATATCCCTGGTCTTTTCTCCATGGTTTGGTAGCGCGCGGGCGCGCTTTCGCGCGAAGGGCACCGGTGATCATGCCGCACGCGACGCCCTTCTCGCGAACCTCACCCCGACCAGAATGCTATTTCGCACCCGCCTGAAGCAGTGCCTGCACGATATCCTGATTGCCGCCCTGCTTGGTGGCCAGCGACAACCCGGTCTGCCGGTCGCGTCGCCGCACATTGACATCGGCGCCATGGGCAATCAACAACTGCACGACCGCGAGATTGCCGCTCTCCACGCCATTCGTTAACGCACTCTGGCCATCCGTCGCGCTGGCATTCACATCGGCGCCCCGCTCGAGCAGCGTCCGCACGACCCCGCGATGGCCATTCTGCGCGGCCAACAACAATGCGGTCACACCGTCACGATTTGTCGCATTGATCTCGGCGCCCTTATCGAGCAACGCCCGCACGATCTCGCCGTGACCCAACTGCGCGCCCAGCATCAATGCGGTTGCGCCGTCCTTCGTCTTGGCATTGACCTCGGCGCCCTGCTCAAGCAGTACCAGCACAACTCCACGGTGCCCGCCCTGCGCGGCCAGGATCAATGCGGTTACCCCATCCTTGCCCTTGGCATTGAGGTCGGCACCCTTCTCGATCAAGATCAGTACGACCTCTCGGTAGTCCTGCGCCGCGGCCGCGAGCAACGCGCTGCGCCCGTCCCAGGTCATGGCATTGACATCGGCACGGCGCTCGAGCAATAGCTCCACGACCTCACCGCGGCGATTCTGCGCGGCCACGATCAACACGGTGGCGCCGTCCAGCGCCCTGGCATTAGGGTCCGCACCCTTCTCGAGCAGTGCCTGCACGATCTCGCGGTACCCCTTGGCAGCGGCGGCGCTCAATGCGGCCCGGCCGTCCGTTGACTTGGCATTGACATCCACCCTCGCCCCAAGCAGTGCCTGTACCACCTCAAGATGACCGTTCTGCGCAGCCAGCAGCAAAGCGGTCAGCCGGTCCCTGGTCTTCGCATTCGCATTGGCGCCCTTGCCAAGCAGCAGCTGCACGACCTCCAAGTGGCCGTTTTCGGACGCGATCATTAATGGTGTAGCACCGCTCTTGCCCTGGGCATTCACCTGGGCGCCGGCAGCGATCAATCGTACAGCAACCTCTCCGCGACCGTTGGCCGCGGCGACCATCAAGGGCGTACTCCCGTTGCGCCGTTTGCTAGTGACCGGGACACCGGATGCCATGAGGCGCTCGACCTGTGCCAGGTCGCCACTCGCCGCCGCGGCCATCATCTCGGCCGCCGGGTTGCCGGGGGCGGCTGCTGGCTTCGCGTCACCGGCCCCCTTAGCGAGCAACAGCGCGACGATCTGGCGGTCGCCATGGTCCGTGGCCAAGGTCAGCGCCGTCTCCCCGTCTTTGGTCCTGAGGTTGACATCGGCCCCCTTTTCGAGGAGGGCCTGGACGATGGCGCGATCACGTCGATCCGCGGCGAACATCAACGCCGTCTCGCCCTCATCGCTGCGGGCATTGACATCGGCACCCCGCTCGAGCAGTGCCTGCACGAGGTCGCGGTTACCGTTCAACGCTGCGGCCATGAGCGCAGTCGCCCCCAAGCGCCCGGGCGCATTGATCGGTGTACCCGCGGTAAGCATCTGCTGGACCCGGGTCAGATCGCCGCGCAATGCGGCATTGTAGAGCTCGTCCGACGTGCGGGCGCCCAGTGCAACCGACGAGACCAGCACGAAGGCCGCCAACACCCACTGAGCCGACCGCCGGACCTGATGAATTTTTCTTCTGCTCACCATTTCTCCATCCCTCATCTATTCAGATCTTCGTCGTCTCACTCGACGCTTAAGCATGAATTGCGCCGCGCGCCCCTTAGCCAATGAAGTCGCGTCGGCCCCTAGCCCAGCTCGAAGGTCGTGACGCCGAAGATGCGCTGGTGCGCGAGGACCGGCGGCGGACCCAGATACATCCGCGCGCAGCCGAAGACCTCGATCATTTGGTGTTGCTGCACGAGCGCAAGCGCGGCGGGGTTGTTTTCCGGCGCGTCGAGGAACAGCGGTCCGCCGGCGGCGAATCCTGCCAGGTGGGCGTAAAGTGCCATCGCGGCTGGCGTGTCGTGCGCGAACAAGGGGCCGATCTTGCAGCCCGCTCGACAACGGCGGACCACGCCGTATCCGCTCAGTTTACCATCGCGCAGGCAGCCAAGAGCAAGGGCGTCGGGTTGGGCAAGCCAACCGGCCAGGAAGGCCGGGCGTGGGGCGGGGAAGCAGGTGCAGTCGTAGTCGAGCACCTGCGCGAACGCCACCTCGGCGAGCGGGACAATCTCTTCGTTGCCAACCAGCACGGTGGCTGGATGGTCGGGGATGTCGGCGCGAAAACGGATGTCGCGATGGGAGAAGGCGAAGCCGCCCTTGGCGTAGTAGTCCTGCATCGCGAAGACGCCGTCCATGCCGATGCTCGCACCCGGGCGCAACCGTGCCAGCAGGCGCTCGCGGCGCGCGTGCCAGAGGGTATTGCCGAGCCCCTGGCCGCGAAACTCCGGCCGGACGATGAAGAAGCCCATAAACCCAAATTCACCCTGGTAGGAGGTGATGGCGCCGCCGCCAATCAGGACGCCGTCGCGCTCCGCGGCGATGAAGGCGTCAGGATCGGTGGCCCAGAACAGCTCGGAATCATGCCGGCCGGGATTCCAACCCTCCCGCGCGGCCCATTCGACCAGCTCGCCCACCTCGGGACGGGTCATGTTGCGGATCACCAGCTCGTTAGTCATTATGAAGCCCTCATTGGTTGGTCATTGCGGATACAGGCAAGCGGCGTCGATATTCTCGTTCCCACGCGACGCTGGAGCATCTGGATCTGAACGGCGGCCATCAGTCCGGAGCGCGAGCCCTACGCCGCGTGCCTTCCTGGCCGCCGGATCGTCCCCACATCAAGGGAAGTGACACCGACCGGCAACCGCTCTCGCTGACGCCCTATGCTCGAAATCACCAACCTCTCCCGCCAGTTCAACGGCCGCCGCGTGCTACAGGACATCTGCCTGCGCCTGCACCCGGGTGAATATGTGGCCATTGTCGGTGAGTCCGGCGTGGGTAAGTCCACCCTGCTCAACCTGATCGCCGGCCTGGACCGACCCGACAGCGGACAGCTGGCACTCGACGGCGCCCACTATGCGGACCTGAGCGAGGACGCCCTGACCCACCTGCGCCGGGACAAGCTGGGCTTCGTTTTCCAAGCCTTCCATGTGCTGCCCCATCTGACGGTG
Source organism: uncultured Thiodictyon sp. (assembly GCA_903837595.1). GTDB lineage: Bacteria > Pseudomonadota > Gammaproteobacteria > Chromatiales > Chromatiaceae > Thiodictyon. Next base: position 19,792 of record CAILVI010000394.1, on the reverse strand, counting down.
CGCCAGAACGTCGCCCTGCCCTTGTGGCTCAAGGGCTTGAGCGGCGCGGCGGCCGATGGGCCGGCGCAGCAACTGCTGGAGGCCGTGGGCCTGGGCAACCGCGCCGCCAGTTGGCCGCGGGAACTCTCGGGCGGGGAGATGCAGCGGGTGGCGATTGCCCGCGCACTGGCCCACGGCCCGCGGCTGGTACTGGCCGACGAGCCGACCGGCAACCTGGACCCGGCCAACGCCGCCACGGTGCTCGCACTGCTGGCCGAGCGCATCCGCGGGGCCGGCGCGATCGGTATCCTGGTGACCCATTCGCTGGAGGGGGCCAAGACGGCCGATCGCGTCCTGCATCTGACGGCCGCGGGACTGCACGAATGACCCTGGCGCCGGTCTTTTTCGGGTCGCTCGCCCGACGACGGGTGGCGACCCTGTTCTCCTTTGCCGCCATCGTGCTGGGCGTCGCGCTGGGCATGGCGGTACAGGCGGTCCACGAGGCCGCGCTCACTGAATTCGGCCGCGGCCTGCGCGCCATGGCCGGCGACGCCGACCTGCAGGTGGAGGGACCGCGCGGCGGCTTCGAGGAGGGCCTGTATGCTCTGCTCGCGGCCCGACCCGAGGTTGCTGCCGCGAGTCCGGTGGTCGAGGTGGAGACACAACTGGTCGGGAGTCTGGACACACTGCAACTGCTGGGGGTCGATGTCTTTGCACTGGCGCGGGTGACCCCGGCATTGCTGCCCCGGCCGGCGGACACCGGGTCAGGCTCAGACTCCGGCGCGACCGATGGCGACGGACGCTTCGCCATTCTGGAAGAGGACAGGGTCTTTCTGAGTGCGGCGGCGCAGACGGCGCTCGGGGTGAAGCCCGGGGAGCCGCTGCGGCTGCACGCGGGCAGCCAGTCACTGAAGTTACGGATCGCCGGCGACCTGCCGGGGGCCGCGGAGAACCGCCGCCTGGCGGTGATGGACATCGCCGCCGTGCAGGAGCGCTTCGCCAAGCTTGGGCGGCTCACGCGCATCGATCTGCGGTTGACCGAGGGAGTCGAACCGACGGCGGCGCGGGTCGCGTTGCAGGCCATCCTGCCGGCCGGGGTGCTGATCGAGGCGCCGGCGGCGGCGGAGAATCAGGCGGCCAACCTGTCGCGCGCCTACCGGGTCAATCTCACGATGCTGGCGGCCATCGCGCTGGTGACCGGGGGCTTCCTGGTCTTCTCGGCCCAGGCACTCTCGGTGGTGCGCCGCCGTACCGAGTTCGCCTTTCTGCGCGCGATTGGCCTCTCGCGCCGCAGCCTCTTTGCGTGGCTGCTGGCGGAGGGCGCGCTGATCGGGTTGGCCGGGGGCCTGGTCGGCGTGGCCGTCGGCCATGGGCTCGCCTGGGGGATGCTGACCGTGCTGGGCGGCGATCTGGGCGCCGGGTATTTTTCCGGGCTCACGCCGCGACTCCAATTTCGCCCAGTGGCAACGGCCATGTATGTCGCGCTCGGCGTGCTGGCCGGCGCGGCCGGCGCCTTTCTGCCGGCGCGCGAGGCCGCCACCGTGTCGCCGGCCCAGGCCCTGAAGGCGGGCGATGAGGCCGCCTTGCTCGGCGGACACGGGCATCCCCGGCTGGGGTTCGCGATACTGGCGGCAGGGCTCGCCGCCTGTTGGATTACCCCCGTCAACGGGCTGCCGATCGGCGGCTACCTGGCCGTCAATTGCCTGCTGGCGGGGGGCGTACTGCTGTTGCCGCTCTTGGCCGCCGGGGTCGCCCGGCTGTTGCCCCGCGGCGGCCCGGTGCCGGCCCGGCTCGCCGCGGCGCGCCTCACCGCCGCACCGGGTCACGCGGTGGTGGCGGCGGCCGGGGTGCTGGTCAGCGTCGCGCTGGCGGCGGCCATGGCGATCATGGTCGCCTCCTTCCGCGATTCGGTCGACGCGTGGCTGGGCCAGATCCTGCCCGCGGAGCTCTATCTGCGGGTCGGCAAGATCAGCAGCGCCGGCTTTCTGGACGAAGCCCAGCAGGAACGGATCAAGGCCGTGCCCGGTGTGCGTGAAATCCGCTTCACGCGCGAGGACAGCCTGCGCCTGGCCCCGGGGCGGGCACCGGTGGCCCTGATGGCCCGGCCAATCTCGGGCGACGGGCACGAATTGCCCCTGGTCGGCGCGGCGCGGCCCACCGGCGGCGCACCGGCGATCTGGATCTCCGAGGCGGTGGCCGACCTCTACGGTTGGCGGGCCGGTCAGTCGGTGGAGGTGCCGCTCGCCGGGCGGCAGGTCGCGCTGCACGTAGCCGGCGTCTGGCGGGACTATGCGCGCCAGACCGGGTCGGCGATGATCGACCTCACGGACTACCGCCGGCTCACCGGCGATCGGCTCGCGAGCCACGCCGGCATCTTCCTCGCCCCCGGGGCCGTGGCCGATCAGGTGGCCGACGCGCTCAAAGCCACCGCGCAACCGGGCGCGCTGGAGGTCACCAACCCAGCCTTTATCCGCGGCATCACGCTGCGCATCTTCGACCGCACTTTTGCCGTCACCTATCTGCTGGAGGCGGTCGCGGTGGGGATCGGGCTCGCGGGTGTGGCGGCCAGCTTTGCGGCCCTGGCGGCGGCGCGGCGGCGCGAATTTGGGATGCTGCGCCATCTGGGGCTGACGCGTCGCCAGATCGGTTGGATGCTCGCCCAGGAGGGCGCCTTGGCGGCCGGGGTCGGGGTGCTCGGCGGGCTCCTGCTCGGCGGGGCCATCGGGCTGGTGCTGATCGAGGTCGTCAACCGGCAGAGCTTCCACTGGAGCATGGACCTGCACGTCCCCTGGGGGTCACTCGCCTGGTTCGCCGGCGGCCTGATCGCACTGGCGGCCCTGGCCGCGGTGCTGGCCGGGCGTCAGGCGATGCGGCAAGACGCCGTGCTGGCGGTGCGGGAGGATTGGTGATGCATAGGCGCACCTGCCTCCTCGCCTTGGCGAGCCTGCCGGTCTGGCGGATCGCGGCCGCGCAATCCGACCCGGAGCTGGACCCGGCCCCGCCGGTCGTCTTCGACCCGGTGCTGCCCGGCCGGACCCTGACCTTTCCGGCCGATCACGGCGCCCACCCCGGGTTTCGCACCGAGTGGTGGTATGCCACCGGCTGGCTGGCCCTGCCGGACGGCAGCCCGCTAGGCTTCCAGACCACCTTTTTCCGCGTACGCAGCGGCCTGGGTGAACAGAACCCGAGCACCTTCGCCCCGCGCCAATTGATCCTCGCGCACGCGGCCATCGCCGACCCGCGCCTGGGGCGTCTGCGTCATGACGAACGCGCCGCCCGGGTCGCACTCGGGCGCGCCGGATTCGAGTCAGGTCACACCAAGGTGTGGGTGGGCGACTGGCGATTCGAACAGGTCGACGACCGCTATCAGGCAGAGGTCCGGGGCGAAGGCTTCGGCTATTCGCTCTCCCTGGTCCCGGATGGGCCGCCGCTGCTCAATGGCGCCGCCGGGTTCAGCGCCAAGGGGCCAGGCCCGCGTGACGCGAGCTATTACTACAGCCGTCCGCAACTCAAGGTGAACGGCACCGTGACGCTGGATGGCCGGGTGCAGGCCGTGACCGGTCTCGCGTGGCTGGATCATGAGTGGTCGAGTGAATACCTACCGCAAGGCGCCAAAGGCTGGGATTGGATCGGCGTGAATCTCAATGACGGAAGCGCATTGATGGCCTTCCGGATGCGCGGCACTGACGGCGCGCCGATCTGGTCCGCCGCCACCCTCAAACCGGCCGGGGGCGTGGCCCGGGCGCTGGCGCCGGACGCCGTCGCCTTTGAGCAACTGCGTCACTGGCGCTCACCGCGCACCGGTATCGACTACCCGGTCGAATGGCGGGTACGCATCGGCGAGCGGCGCTTTTTGCTCCAACCGCTCATGGACGATCAGGAACTGGACAGCCGGCGATCCACCGGCGCCGTCTATTGGGAAGGCGCGGTGCGGGTGACTGAAAACGGCCGGGAGGTCGGGCGGGGGTATCTGGAGATGACCGGGTATGGAGAGAAGATCAGAGTCGGGTAAACGGCCACGCGAGACACACCGCCCCGGAAGATGAAAGCCCCCCGTGGGAGCGGCTTTAGCCGCGCCACTTGCAAGCGCGCGTCGCGGCTGAAGCCGCTCCCAGCGGGTCCCCGCCTGACTGTCGCGGTGCAGCCGCGACCTTCTATCTGGTCACTGTTGCTTGAAGATGCAATCCAGCGCCGGCTGATTGGTGCCGGTGGCGTAGAAGGCGTTGATCCCGTCGGTGTAATCCTTGCGTGAGAACTGACCGAGATAGAGCTTGCTGGTCATATCGACAAAGGTCACGTCATTACTGGCCGTACTGAGCAGGAAATTGATCGGCGAATCGCCGACCGAGAGCTTTGCACAGTTCTTTTGTATCCGGTCGAGAAAGGCCTCCGAGCCCTTGTCCTCGACCACTGAATCCCGGGCGAACCCGTTCGGGCCGCAGCCCGCCAGGGCGCACAGCGAGACCGCCAGCAGCGCCGCGCCGGCCATCCGGAAACCACCACCGATCCTGCGATTTGGCATTGTTATATCTCGGCTCCAGAGGCATTTGAACATCGTCGGAAGTGTGCAATCAGGCAACCGTCCTGTCAATGACCGGCGCCGGCGGGGCCAGGCGGCGCCGGGCGGCGAGACACTGGATCGAAGAAAATTCGCTCGCGGCAGGCCCTGGAAATTGCTGCGTTGCCGCATAATCTAACACCCGGCATCCTTCGGTTCTTTCAGTAGCGACCCCTCCACCATATGACCAGCCCCCCTGCCCCATTGATCCATGTGGACGCCCCGGCCCGGCTGCACCTGGGGTTTCTGGACCTGAACGGGGGCCTGGGCCGGCAGTTCGGCAGCCTGGGGCTGACGATCGATGCCTTTGCCACCCGCCTGCGGGCGCAGCGCGCGGACACCTTCAGCGCCACGGGGCCGGGGGCCGAACGGGCGCTCGCCTTTGCCCGCGCCTTCGCCGCGGCACGGGGACTGACGGGCGGGGCATGCATCCAATTGAGTGCGGCGATCCCCGACCATGCCGGCCTGGGCTCCGGGACCCAGATGGCCCTGGCGGTGGGGACCGCACTGGAGCGCCTGCTCGACCCGGCCACCGCGGGCCGGCCAACGGACTGCCGTGGGATCGCCCAGCTGCTAGGGCGGGGCCAGCGCTCGGGAATCGGCATCGGCGCCTTCGAGGAGGGCGGCTTCATCTGCGATTGCGGGCGCGGCGACCTGCCGGAGGTGCCGCCGGTGGTGATGCGGCTGCCCTTCCCGGCAGCTTGGCGGGTCCTGTTGCTGCTGGATCGGCAGGCGCAGGGGCTGCACGGGGAGCCCGAGTCGCGCGCCTTCGCGCAGTTGCCGGAGTTTCCCGCAGCGACCGCCGGGCGCCTGTGTCGCCTGCTCCTGATGCAGCTGGTGCCGGGCCTGCTGGATGGGCGGCTGGCCCCGGTGGCGGAGGCGATCGGTGAGATCCAGCGCGCGGTCGGTACCCATTTTGCGCCGGTCCAGGGCGGCTGTTTCACCTCCCCGACGGTGAGCGCCGCCCTGGCCTGGGCGACCACTGAGGGGTTCCCGGGCAACGGTCAGTCGTCCTGGGGTCCTACCGGCTTTATCCTGGCGGGGGACGAGGCGCAGGCACGCTGGTTGGAACGGGGGCTCAAGGCACGTTTCGGCGAGTCGTCACCCCTGCGTTACCGCATCACGGCCGGGCGAAATCTGGGCGCCCAGATTGTGGCCTGACACCATGCCACGGAGCGCCGCGACACGCAGCGACGACGCCGCCGGGCAACGACGGGGGTTGATCGCCGCCGCCTACCGGGAGGCCTGTGCCTTGGAGCTGGACGCATTCAAGCCCGGGAATGTCCACCGTGAGTCCGCCGGACACGGGATGACGGTGGCCGACTTTCTGTTGAGTGCCGAGGTCAGCGCGCCCCCCCTGACCGCGCCCGGGCTGGGTCTCGGGGAACGGGTCTACCGCGCGGTGGCCGCCACCCGGGAGGCGGTGGGTTGCAACACCAATCTGGGGATCATTCTGCTCTGCGCCCCCTTACTCCAGGCCGCCCTGGACCCGGAGGTGCCGGGAGGGCTGCGCGCCCGTCTGGCGGCGGTGCTGCGAACGGCCGAGCGAACGGACACGCAGTGGTTCAACCGGGCCATCCGGCTCGCCGCCCCCGCCGGGCTGGGGGAGTCGGCACGGCACGACGTGGCCGAGCCGGCCACGGCGACGCCACTCGAGGTGATGGCCGTGGCCGCCCACCGCGACCTGATCGCCCGCCAATACGCTGAATGCTTCAAAGACCTGTTTGAACGGGCTGTCCCTCTGCTCGAGCGGCTGCAGATGCGCTGGCAGGACCCGGCCTGGGCCGCCGTCGGTCTCTACCTGGATTTTCTGGGGCGCTTCCCGGATACGCACATCGCCCGTAAACTGGGGCAGCATCAAGCGCTCGCGGTCAGCCGGCGGGCCGCGCCACTGGCCGCCGCCCTCAACCAGGCGGCGCGCCCGCAGCCTCATCGCGCGGCGCTCCTGGCGTTCGATCGGGACCTCAAGAACGCCGGCATCAACCCCGGTACCATGGCGGACCTGACGGTCGCCTGTCTGCTGATCCCCAGACTGCAGCGCCTGCAACCCGCGTCATGATCCGCGGTGCATCCCCGTCGCATTTCCACTACCGGGCTGTAACGATTGGCCCGGTTGATTTTTTCTGCAAAACCTGAACTCGATAGGAGAAAACACGATGGCAAAGATCAACAAGACCCTGGTCGGGGAATCAGCGGTCGGCGACCACAACGAGGTCGCCCACATCGACCTGATCATGGGGCCGCGTGGCTCCGCCGTTGAGACCGCCTTCTGCAACGCACTGGTGAACAACAAAGACGGCTTCACCAGCCTGCTCGCGGTGGTCGCACCCAACCTGCCCTGCAAACCTAACACGCTGATGTTCAACAAGGTCACCATCAAGGGGCCGAAGCAGGCGAAGCAGATGTTCGGCTCCGCCCAGCGCGGCGTGGCCATGGCGGTGGCCGACTGTGTGGCGGATGGCACCATCCCGGCCGACGAGGTGGACGACATCTTCATCTGTGTCGGCGTCTTCATCCACTGGCAGGCCGAGAACGACGCCAAGATCCAGGAAAACAACTACGCGGCCACCAAGGAGGCGATCAAGCGCGCCATCACCGGTGAGCCCACGGTCGCCGAGGTTGAGAAGCGCAGGGCCACCGCCAAGCACCCCTTCGCCCCGCACCGCTAAGCCTTGCTCGGAAGTGGGCACTTGAGGCGCCCACTCCCGAGTGGTGAACGGGTGGGGCCTTACCCAGAAGGTACGTAAGTATGGAAGTACCGCAAGCGCGAGTTCCACTGACCGGCGACGCTGCGTCATACCAACCCAATCGTCGACCAAGATGACGCCGTCCTACCCGCCCCAGGTCTTGGAGCTGCCCTATTACCCGGACAGCGCCCCGCTGTGCGCGGCCCTGCTCGATCGTCCCTGGCCGGTCTTCCTGGACAGCGGGCGACCGCGCTGCACCCAGGGGCGTTACGACATACTGAGCGCGGACCCGCGCGAGACCCTGGTCACCCGCGGGCCGCGGACCGAGATCCGCACGGCGACCGGCGTGCGAACCTCACTCGCCGACCCCTTCGAACTGCTACGCGAGGCCCTGGGACCGGTCGCCCCCGCCATCCCGGACCTACCCTTCAGCGGCGGGGCCATCGGCTGGTTCGCCTATGACCTGGCGCGCCGCCTGGAACGCCTGCCGAACCGGACGGCGAACGCCGAGGACACCCCGGATTTGGCGATCGGCATCTATGACTGGACGCTGGTCGTGGATCATGAGGCCCGGCGTACCCGGCTGGTCGCCCGGGACGCCGCCGCGGCCGCCGACTACCAGGGGCTGTTCGCGCAGGCACTCGCGGGCCGCCGCCTGGGCCGGCCGCGAGCACCCTTCCGTGTCCTGGACCGGGTGCGACCCAACATGAGCCACCGCCAATACTGCGATGCCATCGCCCGCATCCAGCACTATTTGCGGGAGGGGGACTGCTATCAGGTCAACCTGGCCCAGCGCTTCGCGGTACCGGCCCAAGGAGACCCCTGGGACGCCTATCTGGACCTACGGGTCATGAACCCCGCTCCCTACGCTGCCTACCTGAGCACCCCCGACTGCCAGGTGTTGTGCTCGTCCCCGGAGCGCTTCCTGCGGGCGCGCGACGGCCAGGTCGAGACCAAGCCCATCAAGGGCACCCGGCCCCGCGGGGCTGATCCGAGCGCGGACCGGCGGCTCGCCGATGAGCTGCGCGCGAGCCCCAAGGACCGGGCAGAGAATCTGATGATCGTCGACCTGCTGCGCAATGACCTGGGTCGGGTCTGTGCCATCGGCAGCATTGAGGTGCCCGAACTGTTCGCGGTCGAGTCCTTTGCGCGCGTCCATCACCTGGTCAGCACGGTCCGCGGACGCCTCACCGCGGGCCGCGGCGCGCTCGACCTGCTACGCGCCTGCTTCCCCGGCGGTTCCATCACCGGGGCACCGAAGCACCGGGCCATGGAGATCATTGAGGAGTTGGAGCCGCAGCGCCGCGGCATCTATTGCGGGGCCATCGGCTATCTGGGTTTCAATGGGGCCATGGACACCAATATCGCGATCCGTACCCTGGTACATTCCGCGGGGGTTACCCGGCTGTGGGCCGGGGGCGGGATCGTCGCGGACTCGCACGCCGAGTCTGAATATCGTGAGACCTTGCACAAGGCCGCCCCGCTCCTGGAACTGCTGCAACAGCGACGCCTCGCTCAGGTAGGCAATTAGACCCGGCGACCATCTGGCTGCCGGTCCCTTTGGCCTTCGGGGCATCGCCCAAGAATTCTTAGCCGCAGGTGAATGCCAAGTGATGCTCATGAATCGACTGAACCGCGCGACCGTCGCCTCCTGCCCACGCGCCGTGTCGGTGAATGGTTTTCCTCATCCCGACCGGGAGGCAGACATCCAAACCAGAGACGCTACGCCTGATGCGGGGATGATCGCCCAGGACCCGCCGCACCCCCGCCGTGTCCTCGCCTACGCGCTGCTCTCGCTCCTGTGCTGGTCGGTACCCGCCCCCGCCGCCGCCTCCGACCAACTGCCGATCGGCACCCTGGCCGATGCCGCCCAGGCGAGCGCTTTCACTCCCGAGCGTGTCCCTGGTGCCAATGACTGGAATTGCGTGCCCACCGCGGCACACCCGTACCCGGTCGTGCTCGTCCACGGCACCATGGTCAATATGGGCTTCACCTGGGCGGCACTGGCTCCCCGGCTTAAGAATGCAGGTTATTGCGTTTATGCACTGAACTATGGGCACAACGCCTTCTCGCTGGGCCAGCGCGCCGGCGCACTCACTGACATCGCCGCCTCCGCCGGCGCGCTCAAGACCTTCATCGACCGGGTACTTGCCGCCACCAAGGCCCCCCAGGTCGACATCGTTGGTCATTCCCAGGGCGGCCTGCTGCCGCACTATTATATCAAGCGCCTCGGCGGCGCCCCGCAAGTCCACACGTTCATCGGGCTCGCGCCCAGCAACCATGGCACCTCCGTCAGCGGCCTACTGGCCCTGGTGAAAAAAACCTCACTGATCAATGGCTTCAATTGGGCGACGGCCGCCACCACTGCGAGTGTGATGCAACAGGAGACGGGATCACCCTTCATAACGGCGCTGTTTGCCGACGGTGATACGATACCAGGCCCGAACTACGTCGTGATCGCTACCGCCAAGGACCTGATCATCACGCCCTATACCCAGTCATTCCTCAAAGGCAACGCCGTGCGCAATATCACCATCCAGGACCAATGCCCGGCGGACGACACGGGGCACATCGGTCTACCCTTCGACGGCCCGACCATACAGAATCTACTTAACATACTTGGCGCGAATGATCCGCACTTCAAGCCCGACTGTCGCGGGTATGGGAATTCCGTGTAGTCCCCGAACTTCGATCATCATCGCGGCCAGGCGCCACGCTGACACTACCGCCACCCGGGACACCAGGCATGGCTTGGGCGAATGATCATGATCACTGCCGGCAAACACAATTGGCGACAGCCGGGCCGGTGCCCTTACCGAGTTCAGCGCCACGAATGACATTGCCGACCCCCACAGCAGCAATTGATTGGACTGGGGGGTTTCTGGCGCACGAGCGAGCGGGTGCACCATTTGGGCATACTGGGCAAGGCGGGTACCTCATCTCGCGGAATTGATCCAACGCCCGACCTCGATCATCGTGCCGACCAACCCATGGGCGCGCCGATGGGCCACCGACGGTCGAGGCGGCAAGATGATCAAGGCCGGCGATTAGGCGCAGGAAACGTCAGCGCGAGTTCCCTCGCTGAAATCCAGAGCGTCGACCCGGAGTACCCCATGACGCCCCGGGGGCCGGCGTCACTAGCCCGGCCGACTATTGCCGCTCAAGATGTGATAAACTAGCCACGCTAGTGCGTCGCGGCGATTTCGCAGCAGCGACAGGAACTCCGTTATTGGAATACACTTGCGGCCGCTGCGGCCGCAAAAGCAGATCAGGAACTTACGTGATGAGCATGAGACATTGGCAGCGAGAACATCAGTCCTTACTGCTGTGGTTTTCGCTGCTTATCGTCGTCGTTTTTTCGGCCATAGTGATTGTTCAGGGAGCTGCCGCACCCGCCCCACACCCAATGGATCAGGGGTTCTTGATTTCCGCCGATCTAAGACTGCATCGCGTGGACGGTCATTGGGTATTTCAATACCCGCACTTACAGTGGTCAGGCGCTATCAGTTCTACGGGCGTCGTGGGCATCTACAAACTCTTAATTAACCCGTCACCCGAATTTCTCAATTGGCACATCAAGCTTACAGTGATGTTTGTATGGTTTTTTTCCATACTCTATCTCATCCGATCACTGATAGTAGATCAAGTGGTCGGCGCCTTGGTTCTACTCGGCATCGGCGCATTAGGATTGCAATTCCTTGAGCCAACCAGCGAGTTGCTTGGAGCTATTTTTTTTAATGTTTTTTTGCTACTGATATTTCGGCAGCGATTCCTTCTTGCTGGCATTGCGCTTGCGCTATTCGGGCTAGCCAAGGTGGACATGTCGGCCGCCAGCACGCTGGTACTGATATATTGCACTTGGCGCTATCAACGCTCTGAGTATATGCCGCTGCTTTCTGCCTACGTCTTTACGATGGTATTACTTCTCGCTCCGGCACTGTACCTCCACGGTAGCGATGGCGCTCTAGGCGGGCGGGCCTTAGCGGTGTTTCAATATCATTACGACTATTTTTCGGGAATCCAGTCAACCGGCATCCGCACGCCTTTCGCCGAAGCGTTTAATAGTCCATCGTCATTCGCGCAGGCGGTTTTATCAAATCCTCGGGAATATGCAACTTTCATTGGTAAATCGATCATTGAATCCGCAAGAAATTTATTTTTCGTAGGACATATCTATGTCATTGGATTCCTAGTCATGTTTTTGTTTGCGGGACGTTTCTGGAGGGAGCGCGGAACAAGGCAGAATGAATTAAACGCTGCCGCTGATATCACGTTTATATTATTTATTTCTACAACCCTATTTTCTATTGTTTTTGCATATCTCCACGTCCGCTATGCTATTCGCTTCACGGACCTTTCGGCCATTGGTTTTGCGGCAATGCTTGAGCAGACTCTTGCGCAGCCAAAAAAATATGCGGGACCGCTGAACCCGACAGATCGCGGCTTGACGGCCCTACGGATCACACTCGGGGTTCTGGCGTTGGGCGGCCTCTTACGGTTGCCTGAGTTTGTGGCGGCCCCACATGACTGGTAACGGGCGGCAGGTACATCTTGCGTATCGCAAGGGGCAATGAAGGAGAGGACCGTAAAACAGAGCCCAATCGCTTGACGCTCATTCGGAACGCTCGCTCGCGTGCAAGCTGTGCCGGAAGCCCGATAACACCAGGAAAAAGCGCTCGCGTTCTTCGTGCCTCGTCGCCTGAGAACTGACGTTTCGCGGCACGCTTACCGCAATTTTCGGCCCAATTGCGGCGGTCCGCCGCTCCCGCCGGAGGAACGGCATCCCACCCTCGGCTACTCGCTCCCGCGGGTATTGAAGGCCACCTTCCAGCGCTCCGCACCGCCGGCAATGGGAATGGCCGTCAACTCCAAGGTGCCAACCTCGCTCACCAGCGCCTGGAGCCGCACCGGAACCACCTCGCCACGCCGGCGACCCTCGGCGGGGAGTTCGGTCTGGATCTCTTCGAGCTCCAACAGCGCGTCCGCGGGCCAGTCGGTCAGCAGGTCGCCAACCTGATCGTCGCGGCGGACATTGGAGCTGAAAAAGCGGAAGCGCACCAGCTCGCCCACCACCAGCCCGAATTCCTGGGGCGGGCTGACCGGCTCGGACCCCTCCTCCAGACCGAAGGGCACCAGGCAGAGCGCATGGATCTCGGGGTCCAGACCGGGGATGGCCGGGACCGCGGCCTCGATACCGACATAGTAAGCATTGGAAGTGCCGCCGCGGATCCGCACCCCACCGTGGTTGCGCACATGGGCGTAGAAGGCCGCACCCCGGGCGACGGCCAGATCCAGGTCGCGGGCGTCCAGGCAGCGCGCGGGCGGCGCCCGCTCGGCGTCGAGCCAGGCGTTAATGATCCGCAGGACCCGGTCCTGCAAGACAGTGGGCTTGAAGACACCACCGTTGAAGAGGATCGCAGTGGGGTGCAGGAAGCTGCGCCCCGCGACCTGTTCGGCGAACCCTTTGAGATCCTCGGTCGCATCGGCCTGACGGGCGAGGAAGGCGGCCAGGTGGCGGGTGACGGCCGGGTCCTGGGCATAGGGCAGCCCGACCTGGGTCAGCGCACCGCGGGCGCGGGTCAGCGGCCGGGCGTCGGCCGCGACCTCCGGGAAGAAGCCGGCGATCAAGGTCGTCGTCACCTCCGCCTGGGTCAGTTCGGTGCGGATGCTGCCGCCGATCAGGCGCGCACCGCGGCTCGGCACCACCACCGGTACCGCCTGCAGTTGCGCGTCCCCGAGCAGGGCCTCCTTCGCCTGCCGACAGCCATAGGTCAGGGCCTGGAACTGCCAGCGGTCGAGCTCCACCCCATCGGCCTTGAGCTTGGTCCGGACCAAGTGGGCCAGGGCCAGGTCCATGTTGTCGCCGCCCAAGAGGATATGGTCGCCGACCGCGATGCGCGTCAGCTCCAGTGCCCCCTGTTCCTCGGTGACCGCAATCAGTGACAGGTCCGTGGTGCCGCCGCCGACGTCCACCACCAGGATGATGTCCCCGACCCGCGCCTGGGTCCGCCAATCCCCATGGCTGTCGTTGACCCAACTGTATAGCGCCGCCTGGGGCTCCTCCAGCAGGACCAGATTGCCGATGCCGATGGCGCGGGCGGCCTCGGCGGTCAATTCGCGGGCGGCCGGGTCGAAGGAGGCCGGCACCGTCACCGTCACCTCCTGCGCCTCCAGCGGCTCCGCCGGGTGGGCCGCGTTCCAGGCCTCGCGCAGGTGCGCGAGATACTGGACGCTGGCCGCGAAGGGCGAGACCTTGGACACCTCCGGCGGGGCGCCGTCCGGGAGAAAAGCGGCGCGCCGGTCGAGATCCGGGTGACAGAGCCAGGACTTGGCGCTGGAGACCAACCGGATCGGAGTCGTGGCCCCCTGGGCGCGGGCCATTTCACCGGCGATGCGGCCCGGGTCGCTCGCCCAGGGCAGCGTCAGGTCGGCCGGTCGGAATTCATCCGGGTGGGGCAGATAGAGAAAGGACGGCAACAGCGCCCGCTCCATCACCTCACCTGGCGCGGTGAGTTGGGGGATGGGCAGGACCGCCTCCACGATGCTATCCCCCTCACTCTCCCACGAGTCGATATAGGCCAGGGCACAGTGGGTGGTGCCCAGATCAATGCCGATGGAATAACGGGCCTTGCTCACAGTTCGACCTCCGCCGGCGCCAGGATGCTCAAATCACGACCGCTCGCCACTTGGGGCAGGCGCACCTCGGTGGCCCGCCAGCCGCCGTGGACCAGGGTGCCGCGGAAGGGCGGCCCACCGACCAACTGGCCGCTCAGGTGGACCGCCTCGGGGTCGAAGCCGGCCTGCAGGGTGACCCGGCCGCCCTCGGGCTCGGTGCGCACCGGGGCGATGCTCAGGTAGTCTTTGAGCACCCGGCGGCAGCCCTGATGGACCACCCGAGCGGCGGCGCCCACCTGCTGGTCGGAATAGTCGCCGACCTCTTGCTGGAGGAAGTCCAGCAGCCGCGCATCCTTCTGCAACAGGCCGAGCAGAAGCAGGGCCGAGTCCGGCGGGGCCTTCTGCAGGGTCGCCGGCGGGGCCGCTGGGGGCGGGACCGGCGTTACTGCGGGCGTGACCGTCGGCGTCGCCGGCTGCCGGGGCGGGGACTCGGGCGCGCCCGCGCTGAATCCGCGGTTGAAGGCGATGGCAAATGCCGGATCGTACAGGGCACGCCCGAAGACCAGCAGGCCGATGCCGAAGCGCCGGAGCGCCCGCCCGGTCCACTTGGCGGCGATGATCAGCCACTTCAGATGTAGCTGGGCGGCAACACTGGGCCGCTGCGGAGCGTTTGACTGGGGGTCTGGCATGGGGAATCCTCGTAATGCCGGGAAGGGCGACGGCGGGCGCCGCAGTAGACCGCCCATGATACCGCGGTCGCGCAAGCCCGCTGGGCTTTTGCGACTTGTTTACACAATAGGGGGACGGGCGGGCCGGGTGGGGCGCCTTGGAGTTACGGGGCGAGCGCCTTGGTCCGGCAGGACTCATGCCGCGTACCACCCCGCGCGTGACTTCGTCGCGGCCTGGGGGCCACTCCTACCCCGATAGGAGCGGCCCCCAGGCCGCGACGGGGTCGGGCGAACGGCACGGCAGGACTCGCCTGATCAAGGCCCTGGAGTATGTCCATACAAGGCCGACTGGTAAAACAGCGGCATTGACTCACTGGCCGGCCAGCTAAGGCTCAAGCCGCTGATTGGTAAAGGGCAGCGCGGTCGGGCGTTGAATCGCAATGAGCGCGAAACCATTCTCCTGCGTGCTATTGACCGGGATTCCCCGGTTTTCTTCGATCAGTCGCCACGGTCGCCGAAGAAGATCTCGCGATAGGCGGCGTATTGGGAGCCGATCACCACGGCGAGCATGAATCCCGGCAATCCCAGCGCGATGCCGATCGCAAGCGGAATCTGCAGGATGAGGGCAATGGCCCCAACGACATGAACCATCGCCTTAGCGATCACCAAGACGAGCGCGAGGCCCACGGCCACCGCCAAGAGGAGCACGGCCACGCTCGGCCAATACAGCAGGCCGGCCACCAGGTTGCGCCAACACCCCTGAAAGCTCTCGAGCAGAGCCTGCCGGACGGTGCGGTCGTTCACCGCCACCAGTGCCGGGGCGAAGGCCAACGCCATCCCAACCCCCAACAGCCCCACGAGCATGAGCACCGTCAGCGACCCGATGACGACCGTGCCGAGGGGCCCTAGCCCGCTCCCGGTCTCAACGATGCCCGGACCCACGATGAGCGTGCGCAGTCCCCAGCCGAGCGCCACCGTGGCGCCCGCCAGGACCATGATCAGCACGGGATAGACCAAACCCAGCACGGCGAGCCGTCCCGGGTGCGCGGCGAAGCCCGCCAGCACGAACCCCACCCTAAAGCCTCGGTCGCGCCGTCGGCTCTCCATCCCCAGCATGAGCCCGCCGGTCACGATCGGCCCGACCGCCAGACTCAGGAGCGCGGACACGACCGTGACCGCGAGGCTCACGCTCGGGCTGGCTACCCCCGCCACGGCGTTGACTATCCCGCTGACGACGTTCAATAGCGCGTAGAGGAGCCAGGTGGCGATCCAAGGTCCGCGCGCCTCCGCAAAGGCGTGGCGTCCCTCGCCGATCCAGCGCCAGGCATGGGCGGCCGGCACCCCGCGCGGCGCGAGGACCTCCCCGCGCTCGGGGCGCTTGGGCGGAGTCAGGTCCGCCCGCGACGGGGCATAGGGGTTGTCGACCGCGCCCCCGTCGCGCTCTGCCGCAAGGCGCGCCAGATAGCGCTCCACAACGATCCCGCAGGACTGGCACACGCCGTTGCTCGAGGAGACCGCGGCGGCGCCGCACTTGGGACAGCGAGCGGGGTCGGAGATCCCCGCCCCGCCGCCGCTCGGGCGGGGGGCGGGGGACGGGCTCAGGCCCGGCGCCTGGGCGATCTCGCTCGCGATCGGCTCGCCTTGGACGGCGCCGCTCTCCAGCGTTTGGCTGTTGCTCCGGCTGTGGCTGGCATCGATGCCCGGCGGCAGGGTCACCGGGAGCGGCCGCTCGGGCGGCGGGTCCTGCGGCTCCAACGCGACCACCAGCCCCGCTTCCAACAAGGCCGCACGATAGAGATCCGCGCGCCGACGGTCCAGGTCGTGCTTGAGGACCAGGCGCTGGCTGGCGAGAATCACGTCCCGCGCGCGTGTCTCACTCACCTGAAAGCGTGCCGAGAACGCCTTGATGACCTCCTCGGCGCGCTTCCCGGGCGCCAGATCCCCGGAGAATACGATGCGATACAATTGCTCCATAGCCACTCCTTTAATGGTCCCCACGCGGTCAGGCGCGGAGCAACACCAAATCACGGATATACGAGGAACCATTTCGCGCGTTTCAAATAGTCTTGGCGATCGGCAAGACCGTTAGATCCGCCATTGACAACACGCGTAATCTTCTTGATATCGTCGGTATCTGCCACCGTATTGAGATTGTGCGTTTCCCAGAACCACCCCGCCGCATCGGCTGCAAGGACAGGGTCGGTCGAGACCTTCGTCCAGTTGCCATCGACAGTCAAATTCTGGCTGATTGCATTGCCATACGCCGTATAATTCGCTCGCCCGGTAAGCTGAATCAGACCCCGCCCTTTGAATCGCTGGCCGTCGCCCTTTTCTGTGTTGCCCAAATCCTTGCGGCCTTCGTAGGCAGCACCGCTGGCGATCTCCTCGGTATATCGGAAACTGCCACTTTCATGCCCTAACTGCGCCAAAAAATGGGCGCGCCGCAACGGTGTGTTGATCGAGCGGGTTTCCATCGTGGTGACGACATGTTTGAAAAACGTGTTGACCGTTTCCCAACTGCCACCGACCATGATTGCCCTGAGCGAATATAAATCGAATCTGCTGGGGATGTTATCGTACAGCGATTTGATCGTGTTGCCATTTGGGGAAATCTTGCCGTCCGGGCTTGACATCCTCTGGATGCGTGTTTGATAGTCGATGATACCATTCACTGTATCAATGTCGCATTTCCCACTGATCGGGACGGCACGATAAGGTATACCGCGCCAGAAGTAACTGAGTGCGCACTGGATAATAATTACATCCCTGTGCGAATTCGTGCAACCTTTTCCGACGCTCGATTGAATGCACATAACGCTACCTCTTTACAATGGGTGTCGAAGAGCTTACGGGATGTCGACGCTGTACCAGCACATCAGGGAACGCGATGTTCCCCACGGCCCTCAGAATTCTCCGTGTACGCTTTCCCTGCAATTGTTGCTCGCGACTTACGCCACGGCGCAGCAGGACCCATACTCGATACGGGTGGGTAGCGAGCACTTACCCGACGGGGACTTTCACCCCGCAATAGACGCCAAGCTTCGTTCGGCGCGATAACGCCAGCCCAAACCGACGCGCGCCACTGATGACCGTGCGAATTGGCACGACGGCTGTGGCGCGCCCTCGCTCTTGAGGCCGCCGGCTCTTGGTTTCCGGGAAAAGAACCCGGGCCTGGCCCGAATGGCACTGACCTAAGGTCCCAGTCTGGAAGAAACAACCGGTTGCGATGACGGGAAACCAGCGAAAAACAGTCGCGAACTGGGGAATAATGCAAGAAATCGTTGTCCGCCCCCGTTTTCCGGTCCCCGTTTTCCGTTGTTCGGCTTGTCAGTCCTTATAGAACTGCTTGAATTCCTCTGTGGGTTCACGGTCTGAATAGATGTAGAGCGTGACACCGCTTGGGTCGAGTATGGCGCATCCCCGGTCACCCCATGGGTGATCTTCAAGTGGCATGACCGGTGTGAGGCCGGCCGCCGTGAGGCGGGCGTGCTCTGCATCCACGTCATCGACCGAGAAGTTGTACATCAGGCCCGCTGGGTTGCATGCGGGAGGCCCCGACTCCCGACGTGCCATGAACTGCAACTCGGATGTCTCCTTACCGACCTGCATGTTCACGTACCATCCGCAGTCAAACGAAACCTTGGCCCCGAAATGCTTCACATAGAAATCACGAGATTCTTCGACCTTCTCGGTTGCGATGCATGGAGACAGCATGTTTGCGATCATGTCGTGTCCTTTCTATTGAAACGGCTGCTTCGATGTTTCATTTCGGTGCCCAGCGTTTCAGCCTTGGAATGTTCCTTGTGAAGAACCATGCGACGAATCCGGGCATTCCCATCTCCTTGAGCTTGCCGATGCAGAACTTCTGCATCGTCTGCGGGGTATCGATTTCGGGAGAGGTGAAGGCGCCGTTCACGTAGCAGTAACTACAGTACTCCGTGCTCTTGCTGCCGTCTGCATTCGTCCCGCCGTTCTTGGGGTCTTTCTTCATCGGCATGCCACAGCTCTGACAGAACTTGTTCATGTCGCTTCCTCCTTCCGCCGAACGTGCAGGCTAAAGCGGCGCGCGCCCTTTGTGAACTTGCGAATTAGCACGACGCCTGTGGCTCGCGCTCGCTTTTTAGCCAAAGGTTAGGCATACATTAGTCTTCCCCGCGGTTCCGGTATAGTCCGCCCGAGTTCGCAAGCCGTCTCTATCCACTCCTGTATAACAATTTCGGCGTTTTCTAAAGCCTTCCTATAGCTATTGCCGTCCGCCATGCACCCCGGCAACTCAGGAACTTCGGCAATATATGCGCTATCCTCTGCGCTCCAGTAGATGATAATTTCATATTTAGCTGACATCGGACTCACCAAGCTTGTATTTGAGGATGACGCCGCGAACCTGCTTGACTTGATAAGGCTTTGCCTTAGAACCAATCGGTTGCAGATTCAAAATTTCTTCGATGTCTGGCCTTGTGAATATGAAATGATCTCCGCGGACGCGCTCAGCGAATCCAAGCCGCTTCAGAAGACTGCATAAATCCTGGAAATAAATATTTGCATCAGATGTTCCGGCCAGTACAGACTTGAGCAATTTCTCTGCTTTTCCCATCAGACCGTTACCGTGGTTTGCAGGCTAAAGTGGGCGTTCGCAGAATCGCGGGGAGCTACCTTTTCCATTATATTAAATTCAATACCTTGCGGATTACTGACCAGTCGTTCTTCCTTGCGTGATCATCTGGCGCGAACGATATCTCGTCAAACCACCTAAAGGCCACTGCTTTTCTAGGGGTTCCGTCTCTCTTAGGTGTGGAGATGTAATTTTCATAAATTGCTGAGACGCGTGTAGCCAGATCTTCACATGTATAAACATAAAAATCTGGAAGCTGCTTTTCGTGAAGATTAACTAAGACGACAAACTGGCCTTTAGACTTATCCGGGTTTGCTATATCGACTCCGAGCTTCCAGCCGAGCTTATTCTTGACTGACCTTGTCTTTACTTGAATCGTGACACTACTCAAACCATCAGGGGCAGTCGCAATGACATCGAACAAGGGGTTGTTCTTGGGAGTCAGTACTGCCAAAACGCCCTGACGGCAAAGCTCAGCGCACACATAGTACTCTCCTGCTGCACCGATTAGATTCAGTTGCGACATCCGTTCGTCGTCTGTGCCTAACGTAACGCCCTGAGCGCCCCTGTCAAGCAATTTCGACAAAAAAGCCCACCGGGTGCCAACAGGTTGCCCACAAGTTATCCACAACGCACGAGCGCGTTGTGGGCGGTCAGCGAGATGCCCTCAGGC
>CAILVI010000393.1 GCA_903837595.1 uncultured Thiodictyon sp. | reverse complement strand
GCACTGCGGTACCTGACGGCGGTCCTCAACCACACGATGACCCCGCAGGTTGCGCCAGGGCGCTCCCGGACCCCTTCGCTGGTAGCCAGCAGGAACCCGAGCGGCGAGCGAACGAGCCAGTGCTGGTCGTCACGCCAGCGGACGCAACAGTGGTGTCTTGCATAGCGGCATTTACTACCCACCAGGCTCCCTGAAGGCGCGGGTTTGCGCACAAGGGGCGCGTGAGCTTGCCCAGTATTGTGAAGAGCGCCAACTCCCACTGCATCGCCCCGGTAAGCTCTTGGTCCCGGTGCGCGCCCAGGATGCGTCCCAACTCGGTCTGCTCGAATCCCGGGCCGCGGCGCATGGCATCGCGGTCCAACGCATCGACCGGGACACGCTAGGCAGAATGGAGCCCGATGTCCGCTCTGCCACCGGAGAGGCGCTGTTGGTTCCCAATACGGCAGTGGTCTCACCCAGCGCGGTCCTTGATGCGGTGTCCCGAGAGTGTCAAGACGCCAGTGTCGATATCCGGTGCGGTGGTCGACTTGAGCGCGTTGAACCCACGTGTCAGCGACTGACCTGGGCCGGCGTCGGCCTGAGCTACGGCCACGCGATCAACTGTGCCGGCGCCCACGCCGACACCGTTGCTCATCACTTCGGCGCCGGCCGGCGCTACACCTTGCTACCCTTCCGCGGCGCCTACTGGAGGCTGGACCCGCACTCGGGGATACGCCTGCGTCATCTGATCTACCCGGTACCTGACCTGCGCGTGCCCTTCCTTGGTGTACACACCACTACCAGCGTTACCGGCGACGTTTACCTGGGGCCGACCGCCACCCCGGCGTTTGGACGCGAGAATTACCGTGGTCTGCAGGGCATCACCCTGACTGAAGCGGGTCGTATCGCCGCCCTACTCGCCAGTCAATTGATCGTTGGTCGCGACGGCTTTCGCCGCCTGGCTTGGCAGGAGTCGGCACGGATCAGCAAGCGTGGTTTCGGCGTTGCGGCGCGCGCCCTGCTGCCGGGGCTGCGGATTGAGCACCTGCTTGCGACGGACAAGGTGGGCATACGCGCGCAGCTGTTGGACCGTACTACCGGACGTCTGGTCATGGACTTTCTGGTGGAGCGTGGCCATAGTGCTACGCATGTCCTGAACGCCATCTCTCCGGCGTTTACGAGCGCCTTTGCGCTTGCGCGCCATCTGATTGATGGCTATATCGAACAAAGGTCACTGAACGAAATGGTGGAGTTAGAGCGATGACGACGAACGAATTGCAGGCGGCGCCGGGAGCTTTGGGTACACCGGGTCAATACAGCGACGGCAGTCCACAGGATACGGTGCAGTACCTGGAGTGCAAGCTGATCCTGAAACCGGACCGTTTCACCTCCGCGCGGGTCTTCCTGGAGTACGGCGAACTGGTGGCGCAGACGGCGAAGGCGTGCGGGGTCGTTTTCATCAATCGACCGCTCGCCGTCAAGCCCGTGTTTCGCGAGGTGGTGTTCCTGGATACGGCCGACTTCCTGCTCTACAATCATGCATTTATCCTGCGTCGGCGCATCGCCTACGAGGACGGCTTTCCACTGCCCGACCCGGAGATCGTCTTCAAGTTTCGGCACCCCGACCAGCAGTTGGCTGCGCAGCTGGATGTGCGGCCCCAGATGGCCGGCAAATATCGGATCAAGTTCAAGGCCGAGGCCCTGCCGCTCAAGGATCAGGTGGGCGGGTATCGGCTGCTATACTCGCACAATGTGCAGTTTTTCCTGAGCCAGGCGCCGGAGAGTGATCGTACGGTGATGGGTAACCTGGCGCGTGTGTTCCCGGCCCTGGCGGCACTGAATACCGTCGCTGACGAGCGGGTCCATCTCGTGAACCAGACGATCGTCGAGGAGGTTTTGCAGGACTTGGGCACCCTGGATTTCGGCAAGGGTGTGACCGCCGCCGCCAATATCGCCATCTGGCGCGAGCGCGGCACCCACCACACCCTGTGCGGCGAGTTCGCTTTTCAGGCTAAGTTCAGGCGCCGGGACGATCTGCACGAGAAGGCGGTCGAGCGCTGCCGGCAGTTCTTCATTGCCTTGCAGTCGGCCGGGCGTGACTGGCTTTCACTCGGAACGACCAAGACCGGGCTCGTGTACCGGCTCAAAGGCAATCCACCGCAGAGTCACGAGTAAGATGGACACGGCGATTGACCCCATTGCCCGTGAGACACTGAAGCAGATCACCTGGCGGTTGATCCCCGCCCTCTGCCTGCTCTACATCGTCGCCTATCTCGACCGCATCAATATCGGCTTCGCAGCCTTGCAGATGAATCAGGACCTGCAACTGAGCGCGGTGGCCTACGGGACCGGTGCCGGCCTATTTTTTCTCGGTTATGTGCTGTTCGAAATACCCAGCAACCTGATCCTGCAACGCCTCGGTCCACGGGTCTGGATCGCCCGCATCATGGTCAGTTGGGGGCTGATCTCGATGCTGATGGCGACGACGCGTAGTGAACAGGGCTTCTATGTGCTGCGCTTCCTGCTCGGCGTCGCGGAGGCCGGTTTCTTTCCCGGGATCATCCTGTATCTGACCGCCTGGTTTCCGGCCCGCGAACGGGCGCAGGCGATCGCGCTGTTTGCCACCGCCACCGCGCTGGCGGGACTGATCGGCAGTCCGCTGTCCGGCGCCATCCTCCAGTTCGATGGCTGGTGGGGTTGGCGCGGCTGGCACTGGCTGTTCGTCCTCGAAGGTCTGCCCGCAGTCCTGTTGGGACTGGTGGTGCTGGTGAAACTGCCCGACGGTCCAGAGAAGGTCCGCTGGCTACCCCCGGGCGGATGCGACTGGTTGCACCAGACCCTGAGGCGGGAGCGGGAAGCTGCCCACAGTCAGACTCGGCACACTCTGGGCGAGGCGCTGGCGAGTGGGCGGGTGTGGCTGCTGGGTCTCGTGTATTTCTGCATGGTCATCGGCATGTACGGCATCGGTCTGTGGCTGCCGCAGATGCTGCGGGCCTTGACGCAGGTCGGCGATATTACCCTTGGCCTGCTCAATGCCGTGCCGTTCCTGGCGGCGTCCTTGGGGATGGTGCTGATCGGCTGGCACTCGGACCGGCGCGCCGAGCGGCGTTGGCATATCGCCGGCGCGCTGGTGCTGGCGGCGGCAGGTTCGCTGCTGGCGGCGCAGACGGCAACCTTGCCCTTGGCCCTGCTCGCGTTTTCGCTGGCGGCGGTGGGGGTATGGGGCGTGATGGGGCCGTTCTGGGCGCTGGCCACCTCCTTTCTCAGCGGGACCGCGGCGGCCGGTGGTATCGCGCTGATCAATTCGCTGGGCAACGTCGGCGGCTTTGTCGGTCCCTACCTGATGGGCTGGTTCAAAGACCTGACGGCCGGTTATGGCGCCGGGCTGGCGGTCGTCGCCGCCATCCTGCTCCTCGGCGCCGTCCTGGTGCTGCTGGTGCGACCGTTGCGGACGCCGGGTCTGGACCAGCAGCCATCATCATGGCGCAGGGTGGTCGCGCCGCGGGCCGCGTCGCCCACGCGCCGGCCGCCGTTCAGCCGTGGCCACGGTGAGCCACAACGGTTGGGTGATGACGATGTGCAGTGAATATCTGGCGACCGGCTTTGCCAATGTGGATGCGTGCGATGACGCCAGCGCCTATCAGCAGTGTCTGACCTTGCTCGATTCGCTGCCGTACTTCATGGCCTACAAAGAGCGCAGCTACGAGTTGCTCGATCTGTCGGCCGGTCTTTCTGTGTTAGAGATTGGCTCCGGGCTCGGGGACGACGCATTGCGCATGGCGCAACGCGTCGGCGCTGACGGATTCGTCGTGGGAGTCGATGCCAGCTTCATGATGGTGAATGCAGCGGTGGCCCGCACCCCGGTCGACTCGCGTGTCGGGTACGTCCAAGCGGACGCCCGCGATCTCCCATTTGCGGATGAGCGCTTTGGTCGTGCCCGGGTCGACCGGGTCTTGCAGCATATCGCCGGCCCCGAACAGGTGATTCGGGAAATGGTTCGGGTGTTGGCGCCGGGCGGGCTGCTGTTGGCCTACGACAACGATTGGGGAACCTTTTCGGTGAGCGGCAGCGATGACGAAACAACTACAACCATTGAGACACTGTGGGCGAGCTCATTCCAGAACCGGTGGATCGGCAGATACCTGAAACACTATTTCTTGGCGGCCGGATTGCGGCAGGTTATGATCGAGCCATCGGTTTGCGTGGTCACTAATTTCGCACTGGCCGATCGCATCTACAATCTGCGCCAAACAGTGGAGCGGGCGGTGGCTGCCGGTCGTCTTATGCCTTCGGTTGCGCACGAGTGGGTGCTGGACGCGCAGGCGCTGAGCCAATCCGGCGGCTTTCTTTGCACGCTGACCGCCTATACGGTGGTGGGAGTGAAACCAGGAGGAGCGTCTGCCGGCGCGGCGCAGATGAACTCCAGGTAGCTCAATGCCTCGACTCGGCGCGGACGATCGCGGTGGCGTATTGGGAAGCCAACACCAAGGCGGCGTGCCGCGCCTGGTCTGACGGGCTTGCCCAAGGCAGCGTTCCCACACCCTAATGGTCTGGAGCAGGTTCGGGGCGCGCCCGCAGGAAGGGGATCAGCGCCGTCGCAGTCTCTGACGGGCGCTCCAGCATGGGCAGGTGGGCGGCCCCGGGCAGGGTGATGAGAGTGCTGCCGGGCAGGCGTTGGTGCAGTGTCTTGGCGCCCGCGACTGCATAGACCCCGTCGGCCTCGCCCCATAGGATCAGCACGGGGAGCGTCACGTGCGGGGGCGGGTCCAACGCGCGGTCGTACAGGTTCACAATGTCCCAGACCTGCTGATAGTGCCGGTTACGTGCGACATAGTCCTTGATCATGGCGTCGCGCACCGGGTCGGGGACGGCCGGCGGGACGGCGAACAGGAGCCGCAGTTCCAGGTCGAACTGGTCGCGATCAATGGGAATGAATGGGTTGACGCCGTTCTGGATCGCCTGTTGGACCCCGGGCGCCCAGTCCACCACCCCCAGCGGCGGTCCGATGAAGGCCAGGCGGCGCACGGCTTGCGGGTGACGCTCCACATAGAGTGCGGCGATGGTCCCGCCCATGGAGTTGGCGGCCAGCGCGATGTCAGCGAGCCCGAGCGTGCCGACGAAGGCGTGCAGCAGTTCGGCCTGGCGCACCAGGTCGTAGTCGGTGACTGGGAAGTCAGTGCTGGCGCCGAACCCGGGCAGGTCCGGAGCGACCGCCTCAAACCCGGCCGACGCCAAGGCGCACAGGAGGTCGTGCCACTGCTCCTTCTGGGCGAACAGCCCGTGGAGCAGTAAGACCGCGGGCCCTTGACCGGCGCGGCTGTAGTGGACCACCCCGTCATCCAGGGTCACGGTGCCGGCGGCGATCTGACAGGCGGGCGGCGCGACCCGCGGATCGGCAACCGCCAGCGCGCCCCAGAGCAGGAGACCCAGGAACCCGATGAGCGAGGCAGCGGCGGGGGAGTGGCTAGAGTTCATAGGGGTCCAGGTCGGCGACCTGCCACGCCTGAGCGTGGTCAGTCCTCGGAGGGGTCCTTGTCCGTCAGCCGGTCTTCGCGCCCGGAGATCAGTTTCTCGATGTTGCTGCGATGGCGCCAGATCAGGAGCCCGCTCATGATCAACTGCATCCCCATCAGCGCCGGCGGCAGGCCCATGAGCCACACGATAAGCGGCGCCAGCGCCATGGAGATCAGGGCCGCCAGCGAGGAGATCTTCAGTACCTTGGCCACGAACAACCAGATCAGTAAAACCGGCAGACCGATCGGCCACCAGATCCCGAAGACCGGCCACCAGATCCCGAACTGGACACCGAAGGCGGTCGCCACACCCTTGCCGCCCTGGAAGCCAAAGAACACCGGAAAGAGGTGGCCGATGAAGGCCGCCAGTCCGGTAGCCGCCAGCACGGCCGGTCCGACGCCCAGCAGGTGCCCCACCAGCATCGGCAGCAGCCCCTTCAGGCTGTCCCCTAAGAGTGTGATGGCGGCCGGCTTTTTTCCGCCGATGCGCAGTACATTAGTCGCTCCGGGGTTGTTGGAACCCTGGGTACGGGGGTCCGGCAGGCCCATCAGGCGGCAGACGATGATCGCGCTCGAAATCGAGCCCAGCAGGTAGGCGGCGATGATGAGTGCGGCGGCGGTTATTATGGTAATCATAGGTGCGCATTGGAACCGGGATGCCGCATCCGGTCAAGTGCCCGTCGGCGGCTGTTTTGCCGCCCGATCCTGGGGCATCATGGCCGCCCTCAGTCCCCGCCGGAGTCCCCGCATGCCTGTTCCCGCGCCCACTCAGTTAGACATCGTCTTTATCCGCGGTCTGACCATCGAGACCACGATCGGCATCCACGACTGGGAAAAGCGCGCCCGCCGTCCCGTGGTCCTGGACCTGGAGTTGGGCTGCGACACACGCCGGGCCGCCGCGACCGACCGCATCGTGGACGCGTTGGACTATGACGCGGTCACTCGCCGCCTGACCCAGTTCATGGGCGAGAGCCGCTTTGATCTGGTGGAAACGCTGGCCGAGCGTTGCGCCGACATCCTGCACGATGAGTTCGCTTGCCATTGGGTGCGGCTGAGCCTGAACAAGCCCGGCGCGCTGGGCGCGGGGGTGGATGTGGGTGTGATCATCGAGCGAGGGCACCGCGCGGTCTGCGCAGAGACCCCCTGAACCGGGAAAGATCGCTGCTGGATTAGCCGCCAACCGTGAGCCGGGGTGGCGCGGTCGGCCCCGCCGATGCCCAGACCGGCGCGGCCTGGTGTAAACATTCTTGGCCGTTTCAGCCCCGGCGTGCCACAATTGCTGCAATGCAGCATTGCAGGGCCGTCGGGCCCCGCGCTGCCACCTCATCTTCCTGGAGAAGCAGCAATGCAAAGTGTCTACATCGCCGGCGCCAGTTCCGGCAGCGGCAAGGCGGCGGTCATCCTGGGCTTCATGGAGATGCTCTATGCGGTGAACCGCAAGGTGGGGTTCTTCCGCCCGATGATCGCTACGGGGCCGGATGACGATAACCTGATGACCCTGATCCGCAGTCGTTACGCGCTGCCGTTTCCGCCTGAGATGCTCTACGGCTGTACCGCGCAGACCGCGCGAAAGCTGATCGGGGGCGGCCAGTACGATGAATTTCTTAAGGTTATACTGGATAAGTTCAAGCGCCTGGAGGAGTCCTGCGACCTGGTGGTGGTCTCCGGAACTGACTTCCGCGGGTTGATTCCCTCGCTGGAGTTCGACTTTAACGCGGACCTGGCCAACAACCTGGGGTGTGCCCTGGTGGTGGTGGTCAGGGGCTTCGGGCGCCGCCCCACGGATGCCGTACAGGCCCTGCAGCTGGCCCACGAGTCCATGCGCAATCGCGGCGGCGACGTGCTGGCGAGCATCATCAATGGTGTCTCACCGGAGTATCTGGACCAGGTGACCGAGCGCGCCCACGCACTGATGCCGACCACCGAGAAGGTCTATGTGCTGCCGGCGCAGCCCACGCTGCGGATGTCGACGGTGGGTGAGATCGGCCAGGCACTGGGGGCGCAGTGCCTGATCGGCGAGGGCGACGCATTGAACCAAGTGGTCACCAGCTACAAGGTGGCGGACATGGAGGTGCCGGACTTCCTGGCCCATCTGGAGGATGGCTGTCTGGTCATCACCGCGGGGGATCGTTCCGACATCATCCTCGCGAGCATGGCGGCGGAGGCCTCCGCCGCCTTTCCGCGGGTCGCGGGGCTGGTGCTGACCGGCGGCCATCGCCCGGCCGACAGTGTCCTGCGCCTGCTGGAGGGGATGGAGCAGACCAAGATGTCGATCTTGAGCGTGCCCACCGATACCTTCCAGGCCAGTCTCAACGTCAATCGCATCGAGCCGACCATCCTGCCCGGGGACGAACGCAAGATCGCCGCGGCCTTGGGCGTCTTCGAGTCTAACGTGGACATCGACGACCTGCGCGGACGCATCAGTGTCCGGCACTCCGAGCGCATCACCCCGCTGATGTTCGAGTACCAATTGTTCCGCCGCGCCAAGTCGATCCGTCGGCACATCGTGTTGCCGGAGGGGGCCGACGAGCGGGTCCTGCGCGCCGCGGAGATCCTGGCACTGCGTAAGGTAGTGGACCTGACGATCCTGGGCGACCCCGAGCGGATCGCGCGGCGCTGCGCCGAGTTGGGCCTGAAGCTCAACGGCGTGCGGATCATCGACCCAGTGACATCCCCGGAGCGGGAGCGCTACGCCGACGTCTACCACCAGTTGCGTCAGCACAAGGGCATCTCGCAGCAGATGGCGCGCGATGTGATGGAGGACGTGAGCTATTTCGGGACCCTGATGGTCTACTGCGGTGACGCCGACGGCATGGTGTCGGGCGCTGACCATACCACCCAGCACACCATCCGCCCGGCTTTCGAGACCATCCGCACCGCGGTGGGTACCAAACTGGTCTCCAGCGTCTTTCTCATGTGTATGGCCGACCGGGTGCTGGTCTACGGTGACTGTGCGATCAATCCGAATCCGGACGCGGAGCAACTCGCGGACATCGCGATCTCCTCCGCCGCCACGGCCGCGGCCTTCGGTATCGAGCCCCTGATCGCCATGCTCTCCTACTCCAGCGGTACCTCTGGTAAGGGCGAGGACGTTGAGCGGGTCCGTGAAGCCGTGCGCATCGTCCGGGCGCGCCGCCCGGATCTCAAGGTCGATGGCCCGATCCAGTATGACGCCGCGGTGGATGCAAGCGTGGGCGCCTCCAAGATGCCGGGCAGTGAAGTCGCCGGACGCGCCACCGTCTTCATCTTTCCGGATCTCAACACCGGCAACAATACCTACAAGGCGGTACAGCGCAGTTCCGGCGCGGTGGCCATCGGCCCAATCCTCCAAGGTCTGAAGAAGCCCGTGAACGACCTG
>CAILVI010000392.1 GCA_903837595.1 uncultured Thiodictyon sp. | reverse complement strand
GGCAGACGCGGCGCAGTCGCAGCCACTGGAAGAGACCATGCTGCAGAGCACACGCGAACTGGTCGACCAGGTGCTGGCCTGGAGAGGTAACCCAAGCAATCGTGGGCGCTGGGGCGCGGAAGTCCAGACGACCCTGGAAACCAACCGGAACCTGTCCTTGCCGCTGCTGCGGCTGCTGTTGACCCACTATGCCCCCGCCGGGCGGAAGCACACCCCGCTGGCTGGTTACGACGCGTGCCTGGCACTGCTGGGCGCATCCTTGAGGCGGCTGCGCTTGGAGACCGAGCGGCGCTGGCCCTGGGCCATCGCACTGTGCGAACAGGTTCAGACCGAGATGGCCCAGCTCGGCTTCGTGCCGGAGATGGACTCCAGGGTGCAGGACGATCTGTTGCGTGCCCTCTACGATGCCAAGCTGGAGATGACCCTGCTCATGCACGAGCGGGCGTTGGCGATCCAGGACCATTATGCCCGTTTCGGCGCCGCCCATGGGGGGCACGACCTGAACCACCTGCTGGAGCGGATGCGCCGGGACCTGGATACCGACGACGCGTTCAGACACCTGGACCCGGTGCTGGCACACTTGTCCCCCTTGCCGGGCGAGACGCTGGTGCGCACCGTCGCCGGGATGATGGTCAATCCGCAGCCGATCGGCAAGGAACTGGCGATGCTCCTGTTGCTGCAACCCGATGTCCGGGTGCGCCGGACCTTGGCCGAACGGTTCCGCAGCGGCGGTGGGGTCGCGCGGCTGACCCAGCGCGGCCTGCGCCGACTGATCGGGTTGCGCAATTGGCTGCCCGCCGACGAGCGGCCCGCGGTGGATGAGCTGATCAAGGTCGTGCGGCGGGCCGGGGTCGTCAGTGCACCCTTGCCCCAGGTCCAGCCGGCCGCCTTCTATGCCTCGCCCTTCGACGGTTGGGGTGGGTACAGGCTCTGGGCCTTCGTCAAGGATGGACAGCACCATCGGATGGGCGCCGTGCTGATCCGACAGGGGTTGGGCGTCGTGGAAATATCATGGCAGAACGGACTGACCAAGGACGCCATGGACGAGGAGGTCCGGAACCTGATCGCCGACTCGGCGATCGCGGTAGACCCGGACTTTGTGCCCCGGGCGATCGCCCATTTCATCGCGGTCGGCCTGGACCAAGGTTACCCCCCGCCGCCCCACCTGCTGGAACTCAACGAACTGGTGGGTGGCGACTATTGGAAGCCCGCGGCGGTCGACCCGGCAGCCGCGATCGCGGCACTGACCGCGACCGACCCCGCGGCCTTCACCCCGGAGCGCGTCGCCGCTGCCTTCGCCGCCGCGGACACATGGCCGCAAGAGCAGGGCTTCGCCGGGGACTGGATCGAGGAGGGCGCCGCCGTCAACCAGCTGCTGCTGACCGAAGTGGGTCCGCCGGCACACTGGGTGGAGCAGTTGTCGCTCGCCGCCGCCGTCATCACGATCGGCGTCATGGAGCACAAACGCGACCTCTGGATCGAGCGACTGTTGTGGGAGGCGCTGCGCGCGCGCCGCCCGCGACAGGTCCCCCGTACCCTGGCAGGATTTTCTGATCCTGGCCAGGGCGCTGCACGAGGGCGTGGCGCTGAGTGAGGTCCCGCTGACGATGCAGGTCGCGCTGCGCTCGGTCGAGCGCGCCCAGCAGCGGGCGCAAGGCGGCTAGCGCGCTAATCCATGAAAGTCTGGCCGTGCCGCGGTGGGAGCGGCTTTAGCCGCGACGCGACCTCGCAAGCTCCCTGGCCTCGTCGCGGCTGAAGCCGCTCCCACCCATGCCTTGCATGACCAAATTGTCATGCCCAAGACTGGCAGGACAGGGGCGCTGCCCCCATCATGGGGGCCATTGCCGCGAGACACCGGAAACCCCATGCAACGACGATCACCCCTCCTCGCCTTGCCCCTGCTGCTGGCCCTGCCGCTGGCGGCCCCAGCCTTCGCTGCTGACCCGCCAAAGGTCTTCGAGCGCCAGCTCGGCAACGGACTCAAGGTCCTGGTCAAGCCCGACCACCGCGCCCCCGTGCTCACCTCCCAGGTCTGGTACAAGGTGGGCTCAAGCTACGAGTACGGCGGCATCACCGGCGTCTCGCACCTGCTTGAACACATGATGTTCAAGGGCACCAAGGCCCACCAGGCCGGTGAGTTCTCGCGCATCGTGGCGGAGAACGGCGGGGAGGACAACGCCTTCACCGGTGCCGACTACACCGCCTATTTCCAGAACCTGGCAGCCGATCGACTGGCGGTCTCCTTCGAGTTGGAGGCCGACCGGATGCGCAACCTGCTGCTCAACCCGGACGACTTCACCAAGGAGCGCGAGGTGGTCACGGAGGAGCGGCGCATGCGCACCGACGACGACCCCCAGGCACTCACCGATGAGCAGTTCGACGCGGTCGCCTTTGCCGCCTCACCCTACCGCAACCCGACCATCGGCTGGGCCGGCGACCTGGAACAGCTCAAAGTGACGGATCTGCGCGAGTGGTACCGACTCTGGTATGCACCCAACAATGCCACCCTGGTGGTGGCCGGCGACGTAGACCCGGAGCAGGTCTTTGCCCTGGCCGAGCAGTATTTCGGGCCGCTCAAGGCCGAGACCGTGGCCCCGCCCAAGAGCCAGGCCGAACCCGAGCAACTGGGGGAGAAACGCCTCACAGTCAAAGCGCCAGCGCAGGAGCCCTACCTGTTGATGGGCTACAAGACACCGAACATCGCCGCGGCCGCCGAGCCCTGGGAACCCTATGCACTGGAGGTCCTGTCCTCGGTCCTGGACGGGGGCAGCAGCGCGCGCCTGGAGCGGGAACTGGTGCGGGGCAGAGAAATCGCCTCCTCCGCCGGCGCCTCCTACAGCGCCTTCGGCCGACTGGCCGGCCTTTTCCAACTCTCCGGCGTGCCGGCCAAGGGTCACGACATCCCGGCACTGGAGCAGGCACTGCGCGCTCAAGTTGAGCGGCTTCAGAAGGAGCCGGTGGACGCCGCGGAGCTCGCGCGCATCCGCACCCAGTTGACCGCCAACAAGGTCTATGAGCAGGACTCGGTCTTCAACCAGGCCATGAAGCTGGGCATACTGGAGACGGTCGGCCTCGGCTGGCCGCTGACCGACCAATATGTGGACCGCCTGGCCGCGGTGACCCCGGAGCAGGTCCAGGCGGTGGCCCGCAAATACCTGATCCCGGACCACCTGACGGTGGCGATCCTCGACCCCCAGCCGCTGGACGGCAAACAACCGAAGAAGGCCCCGGCGGGGCTGGGAGGACACGGCAATGTGCGCTGAGACCCGTCACACGCGCTTGCGCTCCACGCTGGGCGCCGCCCTGCTACTGCTCGCAGCCGTCGCCCAGGCCACCCCCAAGATCGAGACCTGGCAGACGGCCAACGGCGCCCGGGTGCTGTTCGTGGCCGCGCCGCAACTGCCGATGGTCGACGTGCGCGTGGTGTTCGACGCCGGCAGTGCGCGCGACGCCGAGCACCCGGGGCTCGCCTCATTCACCGCCGATATGTTGAACGAGGGCGCCCGCGACTGGAACGCCGACACCATCGCCGAGCGCCTGGAGAACGTGGGGGCCAAACTGACCGCCGCGGCCGATCGCGACATGACCTCCGTGGGGATGCGCAGCCTCACCCAGGAACCCGCGCTCACGACCGCGCTGGAAACCCTGGCCGGGGTGCTGACGACCCCGACCTTCCCCGCCGATGCCTTGGAACGCAACCGCGAGAATACCTTGATCGGCCTGCGTCAGGAGCAGGAGCAACCCGCCAAGGTCGCCTCCAAGGCGCTGATGCAAAAGGTTTTCGGCACGCATCCCTACGCCTCGGACCCGAACGGCACCGAGGAATCAGTCCACTCACTGAGCGCGGCGGATCTCAAGGCCTTCCATGACCGCTATTACACCGGCGCCAACGCGGTGGTCGCCATCGTCGGCGCACTGGATCGCCCGGCCGCCACCGCGCTGGCGGAACGGGTGGTCGGCGGCCTGCCGACCGGAGAGCGGGCGGCGCCGCTGCCGCCAGTGGCGCCGCTCACGGCCGCCACGCTGGAGCAGATCCCCTTCCCCGCCAGCCAGACCACCGTGGTGGCCGGTCAGCCGGGCATGGCCCGCGGCGATCCGGACTATTTCGCGCTCTATCTGGGTAACCACATCCTGGGCGGAAGCGGACTGGTCTCGCTGCTGATGGATGAGGTCCGGGAGAAACGCGGGCTGTCCTACAACACCTACAGCTACTTCCTGCCGCTGGCCCAGCCAGGCCCCTTCCTGATGGGGCTCCAGACCAAGAACGCCCAGGCCGAGCAGGCACGCACCGTCATGATCGACACCCTCAAGCACTTCGCCGCCGAGGGTCCGACCGCGGCACAACTCACGGCCGCCAAGAAGAATGTGACCGGCGGCTTCCCGCTGCGCATCGCCGAGAACTCAGAGATCATCCCATATCTCTCGGTGATCGGCTTCTATGGGCTGCCGCTCGACTACCTGGACCGCTTCACCGACCGCATCAAGGCCGTCACGGCCGAGCAGGTCCGTGACGCCTTCGGCCGGCGCGTCCACCCGGAGAGCCTCGCCACGGTCACCGTTGGGGGTGACGGAAAGTTCAAGCCCGCCGCCGCCAATGGCCCGGGCTAAGAACAGTAAGACCAGCAGCGGGACCAGACCCGGCCAACTGCGCATCATCGGCGGCCGCAACCGCGGTCGCCGACTGCCCATCCCGGACCAGGCGGGCCTGCGCCCGACGGCGGACCGGGTCCGCGAGACCCTGTTCAACTGGCTGGCCCCGGTGATGCCGGGTGCGCGCTGTCTGGATCTGTTCGCCGGCAGCGGCGCACTGGGGCTGGAGGCCGATTCCCGCGGTGCCGGGGCGGTCGTCCTGGTGGAGTGCAACGCCTTGGTGGCCCGGCAACTGCTGGCCAACGTACGGACACTCGGGGCCGAAGGCGTCACGGTGATTGCGGCCGATGCACTCACCTGGCTCGCCGGGCCGGTGAGTCCATTCAACCTGGTCTTCCTTGACCCGCCCTTTGCCGACGGGCTGCTGGGGCCGGCCTGCGCCCTGTTGGCCGGTCGTGGCTGGCTGGCCCCGGGCGCCCGGGTCTATCTGGAGACGGGTGATCACGGCGGCTTCCCGACCCTTCCCGACGGGTGGGAATTGATCCGCGAACAGACAGCGGGGCAGGTGCGGTACGGGTTGGTCCTGGTTCCGGCGCCCGGCGGGACTTGAGTGCGTCGCGGCCTGCTGATTACTCGACTGTCGGCGAGCGGCCCCCGGATTGCGCTGCGCTCCATCCGGACTACGTAGGGGTCGCAGGGAATAGGCGGCTACCTGGATCGGCTATGCCACAAAAACAGCAGCACCGCTACGCCCGTCATCACACCAAGCCATAGGCGCCACGGCCCATTGACCAAAGGCCAGAGGATCGCGCTCAGCACGGTGAGGATCAGAACCAGCAGTGGCATTTCATATAAATAACCCAGATGCCGTTTCCTTGATGCCCTGGCCGTTGCTCGAATAGCCGAAGCAGCCTTGAGTGCCGGATCGATGTGCTCGGCGCGGTTCGCTGCTTCGTTCATGCTGACGTTTCTCCCCTCGTGACACCGTTCAAACGCTATCAAGCATACTCAAACTTGAAACCGCTGAGGAAGAGCGCCATTTCAGCGCAACCATGGAGGCCATGCGTTATCGCCATTTCCGCTGCTAGATTGATATATCTGTTTGTACCTCGATATTCTTGAATGCCTGCTCAAAGGTTCGTCCGAGGTCGTATGCGACTGCTGCCACGTATGCTCCAGTTTGCTGCGTTTACCAAATCCTTATTCCCACGCGCCGCGTGGGAATGCATCCGCGCCGCGCCGCGGTGCGAAGGGGCGCGACGCGCCCGAAATGGATTTCCACGCGCCGCGTGGGAACCGGGCCAAGAACGACAGGATATGGATGTAGGGGCGGGTTTCAAACCCGCCCCTACGGTTAGAGCGTGTGGACCATGAGCCCCTGCTCGCCCAGGGTGTCTTGCGCCAGGTCGATCAGGTGGCGGTGGTGGGTGAAGAGCATCACCTGCCCACCCGCGGCAAATTGCGCGAGCGCCCGCAGGCAGTGGGCGGCGCGGGTGTCGTCCGAGGTCACCAGTACGTCGTCCAGGATCAACGGCAGTTGGGGGTGGGAGGCACGGCGCAACTCCAGTGCCGCCAGGCGCAGCGCCAGATAGAGCTGGTCGGCGGTCCCCTCGCTCAAGGCCTCGACGCCGAGTGCGGCCCCGTCCTCCCGCTCGGCGCGCAGGACGACCCGATCGTTGCTCTCATCCGCCGTAAGGCGAACAAAACGCCCACCGGTCATCAGCGAAAAATAGGTGGAGGCCAGCGCGACCATGGGCGCCTGGGCACGGCTGCGGAACCGCTCCAGTGCCTGGGCGAGTAGTGCATGGGCGAGCTTCAGCCGCGCCCAGGGCCGGATGGCACCACGGTAGCGGGCGGCGGCGCACTCCATCGCCTCGCGCGCACGCGCCGCCTGGTCCGAGGCGTCGATGGCCTCCAGCGCCTGGCGCGCCGCGACTTCGGCCTGACGGGCCCTGGCCTGTTCTTGTTCCAGGCGCGCAATCTCGCCCTGGCAGCGCTCGCGTTCGGCGTCGATGGCGATGCCGTCCTGGTCATTCAGGACCGCGCGCAACTCGGCCTCGGGCCGGGGCGAGGCCAGGGCCAACTGCTCGCGCAGCCGCTGCTGCGTTGCGCGCATCAGGCGTTTGCGCCCGGCGCCCTCCTCAATGGTCGGCAGTTGCGCGACCTCAGTCGCGCCAGCCTGGCTGCACAGGCGCTCCAGGATGGCGGCCTGCGCATCCTGCACCGCGGCAGCCTGCTGCCGGGTTTCCAGTGCCCGGGCGCGGTCACGGGTGAGCGCGCGACGTTGGTTTTCCTGGTCACGGGCGTCGGCGAGCCGCTGCTTGAGGCGATCGGCGTAGTCCTCCGGCAGTCCCGGCGCGGACTCGGCCAAGACGGCGGCTAGACCCGCCGCCTGGGCCGCGAAGTCGTCCACCAGGGCCAGGTGTTCGGCTTGGTGTCGCTGCGCGTCCATGAGCTCGGCGCACTGGCGCCCCAATGCGTCCAACTCGGTGAGGCGTGCCTTGAGTGCCTCGGGGGGGCTGTCTGAGGCCAGCCGCAGCCGGTCATACCAGCGCTGCAAGGCCACGCCGTGCCGATCGAGGTCGGCCGCGGCGGCGCCGATCAGCCCGGCGACCTTCTCCGACTCCAACTGGCGCTGGCGCGCGGCTTTGAGTCGACTCTCGTGCTGCACCTCGGCCTTGGTCGCACCCTTGTCCCACAGCTCGGCACGCTGGATCAACGCTGGGAGCTCCGTGCCCTGGGCGCCCTGTCCGGCCGTCTGAAGGGCCGCGACCAGGGCCGCGCGGGCGCCCTCCAGGTCGGCGCGCCATTGGTCGCGCTCGGCCTGTGCCTGTGCCAACCGGTCCGCACCATCCAGCGCGCTCTGGCGCGCGGCCTGCCATTCCAGCAGGGCATCGGGGTCCAAGTCCGGCAATTGGGCCTGCGCCAGGCGCGCCGACCAGCCGGCGAGCAGGTCCTGGCGGCGGGCCACCGTAGCGGCCAGCTCCGCGGCAATCTCCCCGCGCCGCCGGTCCATGTCCGCAATCCGTCCGACACACTCTTCATAGGTGGCGGCGCGCGCCGCGTCGGCACGCAGCAGGTCGGCCTGGCGGTCGGCCTGGTCCTGGGCGGCCTCGAAGGCCTCCGGCAACGCCCGGTCGGAATCGAAGGCCGGGCCGAGTTCGGCGGCATCCGCGCTGCGTTCGATATAGGCCTGGCGGATCAGCCCCCATGCCTGGTTGCGGTGCTCGCGGGCCTGGCGCAGTGTGGTCGCGGTGACGACCTCCCCGGCGGCGGTGAGCTCACGTTGGCGCCGCCGCTGCAGGTCCATATCCTGGATCAGCCGACTGTCCTCCTGGCGTAGCGTGGACTCCGCCTGGTCGAGTCTGGTGCGTTCCTCACGCGCCTGCGCAATGGCCGTCGTCAACTGTGGGCGGGCGTGGCGCAGTGCGTCGACGCCGCCCGCGCCCAGGTCGGCCAGGGCCTGGGTCAGGTGGGCCGCGAGCGCGGCGATGCGCTGGTCCAGGTCGGCACCGTGGCGGCTCAGGTCCCCCAGCCCCTGGGCCTGGCGCAGTGCAAGCGCCACCGCCTCCCGCGTCTGGGCCTCCGGCGGAGGTGGACCCTGCTCCTGCTGCTGTGACTGCCCGAGTTCCACGGCCCGTTCGCGCAGACCGGCCAGGCGCTCGCCCAGGCGGGCGATGGCCTCCAGGTGTCCGTCCAGGGTGATGCGGTCGGCGGCCGCGGGCGCGGCCTTGACCAGGTCGGCCGGCGACTGACCCGGGGCAATCTGCTCGCCACGCGCGTTGAGCTCCAGGGCAATCTGTGCGCCGCGGGCGGCCTCCCGGCGCGTCTCCACCCGGCTCTGTGCCGCGGTTTCCACCCGGGCGGCCAGGCGCTCGATCGCCTGGGCGTGCTCCAGCACGGGCGCCTCGATCCTCAGGCCCGCCAGGGCGCCGGCGCAGTGGCGCAATTCCAGCTCGGCGCCCTGCAGGTCCTGGCGGGCGCGGCCGAGTGACTGCTCGGCGGCCAGGCGTTCCTCCCGGGCGCGCTCGGGCAGGTCCGGGACCTGGCTCAAGGCGCTCAGTTCGGCCGCCGCCCGGTCGTGGTCGCTCAACAGGGGGGCGACGGTGCGTAGTTCGGTCAGTTCGTTCTCACGCCGACGCTGGGTCAACAGTGCCTGGTCGATCCCGGCCAGGGTCTCGCACGCGGCATCATGTGTGCGCTTGAGCGATTGCCAGTCGGCGGGCTTGATCAGCGCCTGTTTCCAACCGTGTCGTTGCTCATCGAACTGCCGCCTGGCGTCATTGATGGTGGCGTTCACCGCCCGGGGGCTGTAATAGTCCTTGGCGTCGGCCTCCAGGCGCGCCAGGACGGCCTTGATGTCGCGAGTGCCGGCACTGGCCTCGAAGAGTGCCGCACCCAGTTCGCCCTCGCCTTTCAACAGTCGGTCGCCACCGTCGCGCAGGCGCTGGTGATTGAGCCCGAACATGGACTCGAAGTCGGTCCGCGCGAGCCCCCCGGTGAGTGCCAGTTCCAGTTCCGCTCCGGCGTCGGGTGGCTCAGACGGGGCACCGGTGACGGGATCGAAGCGGGACAGGGTCAGACGGTTACCCTTGCGGCGCACCAGCCCAAGGATGCGACCCGCGTCGTCGAGAAAGACCCCGGCGATCCGCAATCGATCATATGGGTGGATGAATTTGTCCGGACTCTGCGCCGGGATACCGAAGCGCAGGTCGGTCATCGCGCGCAGCGCCGAGGACTTGCCGGCCTCGTTGGGTCCATAAATAAGGTGGAGCGCGCTCCGCCCGCTGAAATCGAGCGTGCAATCGGTGAATGGCCCGAAGGCGTGCAGCCGCAGTTGCAGGAGTCTCATGGCTGCGCTGCCGCCAGCCGCGCCAACACGGTCGCCTCGGCATCGCGCAACAGGTCGAGCAGGTCGGCGGTGCGATCGAGCCGCGGGACCTCATCCCCCGCCACCTCCGGGGGCAGTGCGTTGAGCAACCCGCCCAATTGGGTCTGCGCCAGGTCGGCCAGCGCGCCCGGGGAGCCGTGCAGTGCATCCACCAGCCGGACCAATTCCCCCATCGCGTCCTCCCGCCGGGCCATCTGCTCACGGTCCAGGGGCGGGGTCAGGTCCACGCGGACCTGTTCGATCCAGACCTCGGCCGCGGCAACATCCTGGGCGGCGGCGCGAATGTTGGCCTCCAGGGTGCCGGGGCGCTCCGCCTCCAGCGCATAGAGTCCGGTGCAGCCGGTCAGGGTCACACGCACCGCGTGCAGCAGGTCCCCGGCGCCCGCTAACCGCGGGACCAGAGCCTCACGGAAGGCCGCGCCCAAAGACTCCAACCGATCCATGCCGGTCAGGTCCAGCCGTAGCTGATCCCAGCGCACCAGAGCGAGCGGCACGCATTCGGCGGCGATGTGTCCCGCCTCTACCCGCACCAGTTCGCAGCCCTTGGGGCCGGTCTCGTTGGCGTGGCGGCCCTGTAGATTGCCGGGGAAGACGATGCGCGGCGTCTCGCGCACCAACTCACGGCAATGGACGTGGCCCAAGGCCCAGTAGTCATAGCCCTTGGCCACCAGGGTGTCGACGGTGGTGGGGGCATAGGTGTCGTGGCCGGGGCGCCCACTCAGGCTGGTGTGCAGCAGGCCGATGTTGAAAAGCCCCGGCACGGGTGGCGGATAGGCGGGCACCAGGTCCGCATCCTCGGCACGGTCACGGAAGCTGCGCCCGTGGATCGCCACCCCCAGGTCGTCCAGCCGAGCGGTGTGGGCGCTGCGACTGTCGAACACCGTCACATTGGGCGGGAGCACGAGCTTGCGTGAGATGACGCCTTGGGCGTCGTGATTGCCCTGGATCATGAAGACCCGGATGCCCGCCCGGTTCAAGCGGGCCAGCTGTTCGCGGAAGAAGAGCCCGGTGTGGAAGTCCTGCCAGTCGCCGTCATAGATGTCACCGGCCAGCAGCAAAAAGTCCACCGGCTGCGCCAGGGCCAGGTCGATCAGCCGCTCCAGGGCGCCGCGGGTGGCGGTGCGCAGGCGCTGCACTGGAGCACCCTCATAGCGGGCCAAACCCCGCAAGGGGCTGTCGAGGTGCAGATCGGCGGCATGGATAAAGCGCATTGGATCAACATAAGCGCAAACGCCCAGTGGGGGCAAGGGCGCCACGGCGCCTGGCTCCGCGCAGCATCCGCCACCGGGGCAACCCTGGGCCGGCGCGCGCCCGTCCCGGCGGTTGCCGAAGCCGCGTGCGGGCCGCACAATGGCCGGCTTGCGCATGCCACGAAAGCCCCCTTGAGAGCCCCACTATGTCGGATGATCTGAGACAGGACGCGCTGGCGTACCACCTTTACCCCAAACCCGGAAAACTCGAGATCAAGGCCACCAAGCCGCTCGCCAACCAGCGCGACCTGGCCCTGGCCTACTCCCCCGGGGTGGCCGTTGCCTGCGAGGAGATCGTCCGCGACCCACAGACCGCGGCACTCTATACCGCGCGGTCCAACCTGGTGGGGGTGATCACCAACGGCACCGCGGTGCTGGGCTTAGGCGCCATCGGCAGCCTGGCCAGCAAGCCGGTCATGGAAGGCAAAGCCGTGCTGTTCAAGAAGTTTGCCGACATCGACGTATTCGACATCGAGATCGAAGAGCGCGACCCGCAACAGTTCATCGAGACCGTCGCCCGCCTGGAGCCCACGTTCGGCGCGATCAATCTGGAGGACATCAAGGCCCCGGACTGCTTCATCATCGAGCAGGCGCTCCAGGAGCGCATGGGCATCCCGGTCTTCCACGACGACCAACACGGCACCGCCATCGTCGTCAGCGCGGCCATCTTGAACGGCCTGCGGGTGGTGGGCAAAGACATCGGGCGCGTGCGCCTCGTCACCGCCGGGGCCGGCGCCGCGGCCCTGGCCTGCCTGGGCCTGCTGGTGGAACTGGGGCTCAAGCTTGAGAACATCATGGTCACGGACATCGCGGGCGTCGTCTACCGCGGACGCCCCGAGGTGATGGACCCCTACAAGGACCGCTACGCGGTGGACACCGACCTGCGCACCCTGGAGCAGGCCATTGAGGGCGCCGACATCTTCCTGGGGCTGTCCGCGGCGGGCGTGCTCAAGCCCGAATGGCTGGCCCGGATGGCACAGCAGCCCATCATCATGGCGCTGGCCAACCCGACCCCGGAGATCATGCCGGATCTGGCCCGCGCCGCCCGACCCGATGCCATCATTGCCACCGGGCGCTCAGATTTCCCAAATCAAGTCAACAATGTACTGTGCTTTCCCTTCATCTTCCGCGGCGCCCTGGACTGCGGTGCGACCCGGATCAATAAGGCGATGGAGATCGCCTGCGTCCACGCCATCGCGGATCTGGCGATGGCTGAGCCGTCCGACATCGTGCGCGCGGCCTATGGCGGTCAGGGCCTGAGCTTCGGCCCCGAGTATCTGATCCCCCGCCCCTTCGATCCGCGCCTCATGGGCCACCTGGCCCCGGCCGTGGCGCAGGCGGCCATGGCGTCGGGGGTGGCGAGCCGGCCCATTGCGGACCTGGAGGCCTATCGGGATACCCTGACGCTGCGCGCCTTCCGCAGCGGTATGACCATGAAACCGGTGTTCGACCACGCCCGCCACGCACCACGGCGGCGGGTGGTGTTCGCCGAGGGCGAGCAGGAGCGCGTGCTGCAGGTCGCCCAGCAGGCGGTGAGCGAGGGCATTGCGCGGCCGATGCTGATCGGCCGGCCGGAACAGATCAGCCAGGGGTTGCAAGACCTGGGGCTCTCCATCCGCCCCGGACAGGACTTCGACCTGATCATCCCCTCCGAAAACGCGCGCTTCGACGTCCATTGCGCCGCCGTCTATGAGCGCGTCAAGCGGCGCGGTTATACCCTCACCGAGGTCCAGGAATATGTCCGCAAGTCACCCATCGTGCTCGCCGCCGCCGTGTTGCGCGCGGGCGATGCGGACGCCATGATCTGCGGCGTGGTCGGGCGTTACCTGCGGCACCTGGAGCACGTCGAGGCGATCATCGGCTGCGCCCCCGGGGTCCACCGGCTCACCGCCATGAACGCGGTCATCCTGGCCCAGGGACCGCTCTTTATCGCCGATACCTATGTGCAGGAGGACCCGAGCGCCGAGGACCTGGCGGAGATTACACGGCTGTGCGCCGCCCAGGTCGCCCGTTTCGGGATCGCGCCCAAGATCGCCCTCTGCTCACACTCCAACTTTGGCACCCGCCACACCCCCTCCGCCGAGAAGATGCACGAGGCCCTGCGACTGCTCCAGGAGACTAACCCGGAGTTGGAGGTGGAGGGCGAGATGCAACCCAACCTGGCCCTGGACCCCGAACTTCGCGAGCAACGTTTCCCCGGCTCCCGGCTCACCGGGCGCGCCAACCTGCTCATCATGCCCAACCAGGCCGCCGCCAATATCGCGCTCAACCTCATCCGCTCACTGGACGGCACCGGCGGCGGCATCAATGTCGGCCCGATGCTGCTCGGCGCCGACCGCCCGGCCCACATCGTCAGCACCAGCATCTCGGTGCGCGGGCTGCTCAACATGACCGCCTTGGCGGCGGTGCAGGCGGGGTGAGGTCCCGCCTCTCGCCGCACGGCGCCGAGACCGGGCAAGTGGGCGCGGTCAACGCCGGCGCCGTCAGGCGGCGCCTGGGAGCGCCGACATGCTGTCAGAACCAAATCGCGTCACCTGTTGACGACACTCTTGGTCACACTGACATAGATGCGTGCGCAAGCTGCTGTTTTTCTTTCTCTCACGAATTGGCACGAAGAGTGCTTTAACCTAAGCGAGAGAGAAGAAAGGCAACGCCGAAGGACGCACAGCGACGACGGGCCAAAGAGCCCGCAAGCACACAACGAAGACAC
This sequence comes from uncultured Thiodictyon sp., assembly GCA_903837595.1. Classification (GTDB taxonomy): domain Bacteria; phylum Pseudomonadota; class Gammaproteobacteria; order Chromatiales; family Chromatiaceae; genus Thiodictyon. Next base: position 4,124 of record CAILVI010000392.1, on the reverse strand, counting down.
AGCTAGGGTCAAGCACGCACGATAAAGAACTGACCGTCGAAGCGACGCACAGAATCGCCCGAGACGGGAATGAGTGTAAGACAATAAGACAAGTGGCCGAACCAGGCACACTTGAGAGCACAGCAGGGGCCGCAGGACTGGCCGGGCGCGTTGACATAATAAGGCCGCGAAGCGACGCACCATTCGCGACAGAACGACCGCAGACACGCAGCATCAGGGAATCCGCAGCGCCATGGACGGCGGCGTACGATCAGTAGGGCCGGGAGGACGCTGACTTGCTCCATCAAGGACGCAAGTCAGCGTCCTATTTGCGTATCGCCCTTTCTCGAAATCACCCAGCCCACCTTAACAAGCGCTCCGCCATCGCCGCGGCGGGCATGCCTTTGCTATCCAAATGACCCGGCATCCCCCCCACTATCCCCCAATTTGGTTTGTTGCGCGCCCGGGCGGAAAGCCCACCGCAAACGCAATATTCTCTATTGAGAAAAATAGACATTCTCACATCCGACAAATCAGGTGCGTTTCCGACGCGGCCAGCTGAAGTGGTCTAGGCCTGAGGACCGTCGTGGCTGATTCTGGATATGCCGGCTGACTCGCCGCGAGTGGTAGCAGACACTCAGTTCGCTAGAGCTACTTTAACTACATTGTCTTGGTGATATTGACAGCCAGACCGCCGCAGCCACGGGGTCCGCGGCGTGTAAAATTGTCAAAACCGTTTTACAATCCGAGACCTGGTTCACAAAACCCTCACAGGGACCTTGAAAGATCGCGGAAACACGGGCTATCATCGCCGCGAGCCGGAAACAGGACACATTGTGGCGCCCTTCGACTGGGCTCAGGGCGTTCTGGCCACGGTCCGCGTCCGCCTCCGGTGAGCGGCTCATCGCGGCCACCGGCCGCTCCCACTGGGGCTCACCCCGACGGCCGCCGCCGCTGCGTTGCGGGACATAGAGCACGAACACGCTGCCCTCGCCTACCGCGCTGCGCGCGAGCCGCAGTTCGCCGCCCAGCAAAAGTGCAATCTCACGGCTGATGGAGAGCCCCAGTCCGGTGCCGCCGTACTTGCGGGCGGTGGAACCGTCGGCCCGCTGGAAGGCCTCGAAGACGATGCGCTGCTGGTCGGGGGCGATACCGATGCCGGTGTCCGTCACGGTGAAGGCAAAGACCGCGCCCGCCCGGTTCAGCTGGTCGCGCTCCGCGCTCAAGCCGGCGGCCGCGCGGTCCACCTGCACCGTCACCTGCCTCCGCTCGGTGAACTTAAAGGCATTGGAGAGCAGGTTCTTGATGACCTGCAGCAGCCGCTTGTCGTCCGTGTCCAGCGTCGGGGGCAGGTCGGGCGCCAGGGTGACGACAAAGCCGAGCCCCTTGCCCTGCGCCACATGGCGGAAGGTCCGGTCGCGCAGGGCCGCGAAGGCGACGGGCGCCAGCTCCAGCGAGACGGTGCCCGATTCGATCTTGGACAGGTCCAGGATCTCGTTGATCAGGGCCAGCAGGTCGTCGCCCGCCGAGTGGATGGTGCGGGCGTACTCCACCTCGCGCGGGTCCAGATGCTGGTGGGGATTGTCGGTGAGGTGCTGGGCGAGGATCAGCAGGCTGTTGAGCGGCGTGCGCAGCTCGTGCGACATATTGGAGAGGAACTCGGACTTGTATTTCGAGGACAGGGCCAGTTGCTCCGCCTTTTCCTCCACCGCGGCCTTGGCCTGCTCCACCTCGCGGTTCTTGGTCTCCACCTCCACCTTCTGCTCCTCCAGCAGGCGCGCCTTGTCCCCCAGCGCGTCGTTGGTATGGCGCAACTCCTCCTGCTGGCTCTGCAGCTCGTTGGCGAGCGATTGGGACTGCTTGAGCAGTTCCTCCGTGCGCATGTTGGCCTCGATGGTGTTCAGCACGATGCCGATGGACTCGGCGAGCTGATCGAGGAAGGCCTGGTGGGTGGCGGAATAGCGCTCGAAGGAGGCGAGTTCGATGATGGCCTTGACCCGGCCCTCGAACACGACCGGCAGGACCACGATGTTGAGCGGCCGGGCCTCGCCCAGCCCGGAGGTGATCTGCACATAGTCGTCCGGGACATTGGTGAGCAGGATGCGCTGCTTCTCGTAGGCACACTGACCGACCAACCCCTCGCCGATGCGCCATTCCTTGGCGATGTTCTTGCGCTCCTTGTAGGCATAGGAGGACAGCATCTTGAGCCGGGGCTCGCCGCCCTCGGGCTCGTCGAAGATATAGAAGACCCCGTGCTGGGCGCTCACCAACGGGGCGAGTTCGGAGAGCCGGTCTTGGAGACGGTGATGAGGTCACCCTGGCCCTGCGGGACGCGGGTGAGCTTGGCCAGATTGGTCTTGAGCCAGTCCTGCTCGGAGTTCTGGTTGGTGGTCTCGCGCAGATTGCGGATCATCTCGTTGACGTTGTCCTTGAGCTCCGCCACCTCGCCCTTAGCCTCCACCATGACCGACCGGGTGAGGTCGCCCTTGGTCACGGCGGTCGCCACGCCGGCGATGCTGCGCACCTGGCCGGTGAGGTTGGCGGCCATGAAGTTCACGTTGTCGGTCAGGTCCTTCCAGGTGCCGGACACCCCGCGCACCTGGGCCTGGCCGCCGAGCTTGCCCTCGGTGCCCACCTCGCGCGCGACGCGCGTCACCTCGGCGGCGAATGAGTTGAGCTGGTCCACCATGGTGTTGACGGTGTTCTTCAGCTCCAGGATCTCGCCCTTCACGTCCACCGTGACCTTCTTACCGAGGTCGCCGTTGGCCACGGCGGTGGTCACATCGGCGATGTTGCGCACCTGGCCGGTGAGGTTGGCGGCCAGCATGTTCACGTTTTGGGTCAGGTCCTTCCAGGTACCGGCCACCCCGGGCACCGCCGCCTGGCCGCCGAGCTTGCCGTCCACGCCCACCTCGCGCGCCATGCGCGTCACCTCGGAGGCGAAGGTGGACAGCTGATCCACCATGGTGTTGATGGTGTTCTTCACGTCGAGGATCTCGCCGCGCGCCTCGACCGTGATCTTCTTGCCCAGGTCGCCCTGGGCCACCGCGGTGGTCACCTCGGCGATGTTGCGGACCTGGCCGGTGAGGTTGGCGGCCAGCATGTTGACGTTCTCGGTCAGGTCCTTCCAGGTGCCGGCGACCCCCTTGACCTCCGCCTGGCCGCCGAGCTTGCCCTCATAGCCCCCCTCGCGCGCCACGCGGGTGACCTCAGATGCAAAGGTGGACAGCTGGTCCACCATGATGTTGATGGTGTCCTTGAGCTCCAGGATCTCGCCCTTGGCCTCCACCGTGATCTTCTTGCCGAGATCGCCCTGGGCGACCGCGGTCGTCACCTGGGCAATGTTGCGCACCTGGGCGGTGAGGTTGGCGGCCATGCCGTTCACGCCCTCGGTCAGGTCCTTCCAGGTGCCGCCCACACCCTTCACATCGGCCTGACCGCCGAGTTTGCCCTCGGTACCGACCTCGCGGGCGACACGCGTCACCTCCGAGGCGAAGGTGGAGAGTTGATCCACCATGATGTTGATGGTGCTCTTGAGCTCCTGGATCTCGCCCTTGGCCTCGACCGTGATCTTCTTGCCGAGATCCCCCTGGGCCACCGCGGTGGTCACCTGGGCGATGTTGCGGACCTGGCTGGTGAGGTTGGCGGCCATGAAGTTGACCGACTCGGTCAGGTCCTTCCAGGTGCCGGCCACGCCCGGCACCGCCGCCTGACCGCCGAGCTTGCCGTCGGTACCCACCTCGCGCGCCACGCGCGTCACCTCCGATGAGAAGGTGCCGAGCCGGTTGACCATGGCGTTGACCATGTCGGCGGATTTCAAGAACTGGCCCTCCAGCTTCTTGCCGTCCAGCTCCGCCGGGACGCTCTGCGACAGGTCGCCGGTGGAGACGGCGTTGATGACGCGCACCACCTCATTGAGCGGGCTCACCAGGTCCTCGATCAGGGTGTTACTGGAGTCCACCAATTTGGCCCAGGAGCCGTGCAGGTCGGCGATCGACAGACGCGCGTTGACCTTGCCGGCCTTGCCGACCACCTGCGAGACGCGCTCGAAATCGCCGGTGGTGCGCTCGGCCATGTCGATGATGTCGTTGAGCGTATCGGCGATTTTTCCGTGCACCCCGGTCCAGTCGTTGGGCATGCGCTGG
>CAILVI010000391.1 GCA_903837595.1 uncultured Thiodictyon sp. | reverse complement strand
CCCCGCAAGCTGAAAGTGGCGGGCGCCTTGGCCGTTCCCCTCCCAGGCCCTCCCCCAATAGGGGAGGGAGGATTGGAGCGCGCTCCCGGCGCGACTTTCACGGTAAGCCTCGACCTCCAATACGCATGTGCTGCCGACCTCATGCCATGGCGGCGGATTGGGCGACTGGCGCGGGGGCGCCCCAGAGGCGCTCCAGGCTGTAGAAGTCGCGCACCTTGGGTAGCATCACATGGATCACCACGCCGTTGAGATCCACCAGTGCCCATTCTCCCTCGTTGAGTCCTTCGGTGCCCAGGGCCGCTTGACCGGCCTCCTTGGCGCGATAGGCCACCGTCTCGGCGATCGCCTTCACATGGCGGTCCGAGGTCCCGGAGGCCACGATCATATAGTCCGTGACGGCGGTCTTGCCGCGCACGTCCAGTACCGCAATATCCTTGGCCTTCATGTCGTCCAGGGTATCCACCACCAATTGTTTGAGTGTCTCGAGCTGCATGCGGTCTCCTGCGCTGTAGGGGTTCGTGGGTGCGGATGCACCGAATTGAGATGCTGTTCAGTTTCTCTGTGTTCGCAACTGGGGGTGCAAACACGAAAAACGATAAAATAATGACGCGAAATTGCCGGTCATATAATCGCTGACTCAGCGATAGAGTCCGGTCTCGCTGATGATCGCCAGCACCGGGTCTGGGACCAGGTAGCGGGCGCTGCGCCCGGCCCGGATCAGCTCCCGTACCCGGGTCGCGGCGATGTCCATCTGGGTCACGGCCTGGAACAGGATGCGCCCCGCGGGTGTCTCCCGCAGCGACCCCGGGTCGGCACAGGTCCGTCCGGAAACCAGCGCGGCCAGTGCCGGGGCCAGGGGGCCGGACACTCCGGGGCGGTCCATCACCACCAGATGGGCCAGGTCCAAAATCTCGCGCGGGCGGTGCCAGTCGGGAAAGCCCCGGAAGGCGTCGCTGCCCACCAGCAGGCAGAGTGGGCGTTCATCGCCCAGCTGCGCACGCAGTGATTTCAGCGTGTCGTATGAGAAGGAGCCTCCGGGGCGCTGCAACTCGCGAGCGTCCGCCCTGAGCCCGGGCTGACCGGCGATGGCCGCTTCCAGCATGGCGAGCCGCAGCCGCGCCGGGGCCTGCGGCTGGGGACGGTGGACGGCAACGTTGAGCGGTATGAGTCGCAACTCTGCAAGTCCCAGGGCCTGGAGGCAATCCAGGGCCGGGCGCAGGTGCCCGAGGTGGATCGGGTCGAAGGTGCCGCCCAGGACGCCGATCATGGGCAGGCGCGACCGGTCTGGCCGAGCACTGGCCACCAGCAGGCGACGCGCTCGGGGCCGCGACTTGCTTGCCGTGCCGCGCGCCACCACGGGTGGAGGCCGTTTCGCTGGCGGGACCGGGGGCCGGTCCGCTCCCCGGTCGGTCTGTGGGTTTGGGCCTGGGGCAAGGTCTCCTGGCTCTTGGTCAATCATCGATCGGCACGCCGATCGGAACGCGTTTCGCGCAACCTTAGCAGAACCCGCGGTGATTGTCCCTTGGCACGCGCTGCCGACGGCGCCGATGTCCCCCTGTCCCCGGGCGACAATCCGCCGTTTGCCCCCTATCATTAGGCATCCCATCGACTGCCGAGGCCCCAGCCCCCATGCCCACCCTGCGTATCCTGACCAACACCCAAGTCCCGGCCGCGGAGCGGCCGAACCTCCTCGCCCACGCCTCCCGCACCGTGGCGGAGTTGCTCGGCAAGCCTGAGACCTATGTGATGGTCATTCTGGAGGACGGACGCGACCTGCTCTTCGCCGGCACCTCATCCCCCGCCGCCTATCTGGAACTCAAGAGCCTCGGCCTGGCAGAGCTGCGCACCGCCCACTACTCGCGCGTGCTCTGTGACCTGTTGGTGGAGTCTTTGGATATCCCCGCCGATCGCATCTATATCGAGTTCGCCGCCCCGCCGCGGCACTTGTTCGGCTGGAACGGCGGAACCTTTTAGCGCCGGGCGCACGGCGTGTCCGGGGCGTGGGACCGGCGCTGCCGGTTCGCCGCTGATCACGGAAAACCCAACTAGGAGAGCGATGTGTCCGCGACTGATTCGTCACCGCCACTGCGCGGTCTGGTGCTCGGCGCCATCGGTGTCGTCTTTGGCGATATCGGCACCAGCCCGCTGTACGCCCTCAAAGAGACCTTCGCCGGTCATCATCCGATCCCGGTCACCGCGGATGCCGTGCTGGGTGTGCTGTCGCTGGTGTTCTGGACCATCATGGTCCTGGTGTCGCTGAAATATGTGATCATCATCATGCGGGCCGACAACCGCGGGGAGGGCGGGAGTCTGGCGCTGCTGGCCCTGGTGACCGGCATCACGCGCAACTCACGCGTGGCCCATGTGGTGGCCCTACTGGGAGTCTTTGCCGCCGCCCTGTTCTTTGGCGACAGTATGATTACGCCGGCCATTTCAGTGCTGAGTGCGGTCGAGGGGCTGGAGGTGCTCACGCCCCGGTTTACCAGCCTGGTCCTGCCGATTACGCTCCTGGTGTTGACTGGGCTGTTCGCCATTCAGCGGCGTGGCACCGGGTTGGTTGGTATGCTCTTTGGACCGGTCATGTGTGCCTGGTTCGGCGTGTTGGCGGTGCTGGGGCTATTGAGCATCGCCCAGCGGCCGGAGGTGTTGATGGCGCTTAATCCGGTCTATGCTCAGCACTTCCTTGCCGCGCATCCCTGGCTGAGCTTTCTGGCGCTGGGCGCGATTGTGCTTGCCGTCACCGGTGGTGAGGCGCTGTATACCGACATGGGTCATTTCGGCAAATTTCCGATCCGGCTCGCGTGGTTCGGCCTGATCATGCCCGCGCTGGTCATCAACTATTTCGGCCAAGGCGCGCTGCTGCTGGCCGACCCGGCGGCGGTGCAGAACCCATTCTATCTGCTGGCCCCCGGTTGGGCCTTGCTCCCGCTGGTGTTGCTCGCCACGGCCGCGACCGTCATCGCCTCGCAGGCGGTGATCTCCGGGGCCTTCTCGGTGGCGCGCCAGGCGGTGCAGCTCGGCTACCTGCCGCGCATGGTCATCGTGCAGACCTCGGGTGAGGCGCAGGGCCAGATCTATGTCCCATTCACCAATTGGACCCTCTATCTGGCGGTGATGGCCCTGGTGGTGGGCTTTCAATCCTCCAGCAATCTGGCCGCCGCCTATGGGATCGCGGTGACCGGGACCATGATGATCGACACCATCCTGGTGGGCTTTGTGATGGTGCTGCTGTGGCGCTGGCATTGGCTGGTGGTGGCGGTGGTCATCGGCGGATTCCTCGTCGTCGACCTCGCCTTCTTCAGCGCCAATGCGGTCAAGATCCCCCAGGGCGGCTGGTTCCCGCTCGCCATCGGTCTGGTGTCCTTTACCGTGCTCACGACCTGGAAGCGCGGGCGCCAATTGCTGTTGCGCAAAATGACCGAGCTCTCGGTGCCGCTCAAGTCCTTCATGACCTCCATCAACGGCGATATCCCCCGTCCGCAGGGGACCGCCGTCTTCATGACGGGTGACCGCGACGGCGTGCCGCCGGCCTTGCTGCACAACCTGTCGCACAATCACGTGCTGCATTCCCGCGTCTTGCTGGTGACCGTGGTGACGGAGGAACACCCGCTGGTGGCCGCCGCCGACCGGCTGGAGTTGACCGATCTCGGCAAGGGCTTCTATAGGCTGATCATCAAATACGGCTTCATGGAGCAACCGGACATCCCGGCGGCGCTGCAACAGTGTGCGACCCTGGGTCTGGAGTTCGACCTGATGACGACCTCCTTCTTCGTCAGTCGCGAAATCATCATCCCCAGCCTGCAACCCGGGATGGCGATGTGGCGGGAGCACCTGTTCAAGCAGATGTCCAAGAATGCGACCACTGCCACCGAGTTTTTCCATATTCCGACCGATCGCGTGGTCGAACTCGGCACCCAGGTGGAAATCTGAGCGTGAACCTCTCGTGACACCGCTACGCGGTGTCACGCCTGTGTTGGGCGCTCTGCGCCCCGAGTGTCGTTGGCCGCAACTGCCGGCCCCCAGCGCTCCTTCGCGGCCTCATCAGTCTCCCGCGCCTCGACCCAGCGTGCACCCGCCGCGGTGGTCTCCTGCTTCCAGAAGGGCGCCCTGGTCTTGAGTGAGTCGATCAGGAACTCGCAGGCGCGAAAGGCCTCCCCCCGGTGCCGGCTCGCCACCCCGACGAAGACGATGGCCTCCTGCGGCGTCAGCGGCCCCACCCGATGGACGATGCGGATCGCCTCCAGGTCCCAGCGCGCGGCGGCCTCCGCGGCGATCACCCTCAGTGCCTTCTCGGTCATCCCCGGATAGTGCTCCAGGGTCATGGCGCTGACCGCCTCGCCCGCGTTGCAGTCACGCATCAGCCCGACGAAGGTCACCACTGCGCCCACCTGGGGTCGGCCGTGCGCCAGGGCCTCCTGCTCGGCGGCGATGGCGATGGGGTCCGTTTGGACTTGGATGAACTGCATTGGTCGGGCCTCAGTGGGATTAGCTTTGGCAATTTCTGGAAAATCGTGTCCCGCTGGGGCGGGGCATCCCGGCTCATCTGGTGGTCAGTGCTATTGTCGATCTCCCGGGCGGTTCTTGTCTCCCGCATCAGTCTAGGGTGACACTCCGACGCCCGTAGGAGCGGCCCCCTGGCCGCGACGGGTTACGACGACCCCGATGCGCAAGATGGCGACCATGTCCGGCGTGCAGGACAGGACGACAGCGCACAGGCATAGTCGCCCGGCAACCCGAACCAGGAACCGGAAATGCCCAGCTTCGATTGCTTCCTCTCCTACAACAGCAAGGGCAAGCCCGCCGTGCCGGAATGCAGCCGCCGCCCCAGCCTGCTGGCACCTTCGAGTCCCGCCGGCGAACGTCCGTTCATGCTGGACTCTCGTTCCGATTCCGGCCGTCGGCAGCTCGCGGACCATCGGCGCCAACCGGCTTGCCCGGCCGCTTTCACGCGGCTAGAATCGGGGCTATATCCGCTCTCTGGTCGTTGAATTTGCTATCAGTATCCGCTCGTCTTCCGAGGGCCGAGTCATGAAGACCACCGTCGATCTACCTGACGAACTGCTCCGCCAAGCCAACGCCGAAGCGGCACGGCGCGGCCTGCGTCTGGCTGAGCTGCTGGCAGAGGTCCTGCGCCGGGTGCTGCCTTCCGCACAGCGGTTGGATTCCCAGCAAGCGCGGCTTCACCCGGGGGCTGATGTGGCGGACCTGTCCGCGTTGATGGCGGACGGCGAGGGCATCATCGATTCGGGCGTCGATGACCTGGCCAGTCACCCGCGCCACATGGAAGGGTTCGGTCGTGACGCGCTGGGCCATCGTTGATACCGGGCCGTTGGTGGCCTTTCTGGATCGCCGCGAGCGGCACCACGCCTGGGCGGTTGCGCAGATGCGCACGCTCAAGGCGCCGCTCCTGGTCTGCGAGTCGGTCCTGACCGAGGCCATGTTCCTGCTGTCCGGATTCCCTGCGGCACGCGAGAAGCTGATGCACTGGTTGGACCGGGGCGTCCTGGAGATCGGCTTTAACCTTGCCGATCACAAGCAAACTGTCACCGCGCTACTCCTTAAGTATCAAGACGTTCCGATGGCCCTAGCGGATGCCTGCCTGGTGCGGATGACGGAGATCCACGACCGGCATGTCGTCTTCACGCTGGATTCGGACTTCAGTATCTACCGCAAGCACGGGCGCTTGCCGATTGCCGTGCTCGTACCGGACCGGCCTTGATCCATCGCAATGGGTGGACCCAATGAGCACGACTGACCAACTGACCGCATCATGGGGGCGCGGCAATGACTAGCCGAGAGATCGTTTCGGACCCCAACGTGATGAAGGGAGAGCCGATCCTCGCCGGGACGCGGATCACCGTGCGGTCGATCCTGGAGCGGCTGGCGGCCGGCGAGTCGGACGCGCAGGTCATCGAGGTCTACCCGGCCCCGGGGCCGGACGATATCCGCGCCGCGCAGCGATACGCCGCGGAGAGCCTGGGTAAGGGCGCGGCGGAATCGAGGGCAGGTCCGCCTCCCGGCGCCTCCTCCGAACCACCGTTCATTCACGGCTGGTCAACCGAGTAGGTTCAGGCCCTCCAACGCGCTGCCGCCTATGCCCGAGGGATGGGGGTCTGCTTCCGTGACCCGTCGCAAAGGGTGAGCGCTGTTCTGGAGGTCAACTTTCGCGTAGTCGTTGTCCGCGAGGGGGGTTGGTTCCGCGACGATGAGTACGGGCCAGTAGTGGACCGCCAGGAGGTGAGCGTAACGCTTGATCCACCTCAAATGGTCATCATTCCCGGGGGCAGCTTCTTGATGGGCTCGCCAGAAGCAGAGGCGCAATACGCGAACGTCAATGAGACCCCACAACATCGGGTCACCATCCAGCCCTTCGCCCTCAGCGAGACTGCGGTGATCTTCGAGCAGTATGACGCCTTCGCCGAAGTCACCGGTCGCGACAAGCCAAAGGATGAGGGTTGGGGTCGTGGCGACCGCCCGGTGATCAACGTCTATTCGTACGACGCCACGGGCTATTGCGAGTGGCTTTCCAAGCAGACTGGCCAGACCTATCGCTTGCCTACGGAAGCCGAGTGGGAATATGCCTGTCGGGCCGGGACCATCACGCGCTTTAGCTTCGGCAACTCAATCAATACCGACCAAGCGAACTACAAGGACAGCGACGCGACTTCGTTGAACGGTCTCGCTAAGACGCAACCCGTTGGCAGCTATCCAGCGAACCCCTGGGGTCTCTATGATATGCCCGGCAATGTCAGGGAGTACACAGAGGATTTGTACCATGAGAGCTATGTTGGCGCGCCAACGGACGGTAGTGCATGGCTCGGTTCTGGTTCGTGGTCTGGTTCGGGCTATCGCGTAGAGCGCGGCGGCTCTTGGGATGACCTCGATTGGCGCCTCTGCTCCGCCCGTCGTGACTCCAGCTATTATGGGAGCAGCAGAAGGCGAGGTTTTCGCGTGGTCAGGGAGCTTAGCCCTTGATCCTAAGCGCGGGCGGGGCTGGCCGAGCGTCTGGGGGCCAATTGGCAGCGGCTCGAAGGGCTGGGGGACGACGGGGCCATGGAACAGTTCGAGCTGGCGCTCGGTGACGGTTTTCCGCTGAACCTGAGCGCCTGCCGGGTCGCCTTCCCGCCCGCCGACTGGCCGGCGCAGGACGTGCTGACGCTGGTGGTGGGCGGGCGCCAGCTCGGCAAGTCGAGCTTGCTGCTGGCACTGCAACGCCGCTTCACGGGGCTCAAGGGCATCGACTGCCGCTATCTGTCCGTGGGCCAGGCGGGCATCGAGTCCCGGCTCGCCGCCGCCCTGGGGCTGCCGACGGCCACACCCCTGCCGGACCTGCTGCGGCAGTTGGCGCAGGCGCCGTCCGGCACCCGGCGGGTGCTGCTGCTGGACGAGGCGGACGCCTTCGTGGCCGAGGATGCCGCCCGCGGCTATGCCTGTCTGAACCTAAAGCAGTTGGTGCCCGCCGCAGGCCGTTCCTGACCCGCGGATGGGTACACGCGGAGGCTAAATTCCGGCTATGCCGGGGCCGGTAAGCCCGACGGCGGGTGCAATTCGCGGCCGTGGAGGT
>CAILVI010000390.1 GCA_903837595.1 uncultured Thiodictyon sp. | reverse complement strand
GACTCCTCGTCCTCCGGATTCACACCGGTATTGCCGATGTGTGGATAGGTGAGAGTCACCAGTTGGCGCAGGTAGGAGGGATCCGTCAGGATCTCCTGATATCCGCTCATGGCGGTGTTAAAAACGACCTCGCCGACGCTCGAACCATCGGCGCCGATCGAGGCTCCCCGGAAGACTGAACCGTCCTCCAGGACCAGAACTGCGTGCTTTTTCAAGGATTTCTCCGAACCGGGAGACGGCGTGGCCGGCGCTAAAAGGGGGCCGCGGGGGACCACCGGGACAACAGCGGGTACACGCGCGGAAGATTCGGACAAAGAGGCACCGAATCCGCGGGGATTCTAAAGGTCCGGCGCCCAGCTGTCCATGTGGAGGGCCGGGCGAAGTGACAACACGCGGTTGCAGCAACGGTTCGCCGGGGACCCGCCCCCATGCGATGGCGGCTCGACACCTGACCTCAACCGTGCTGCCTGGCCCAGGCGACGATGCTGCGGGCATCCATGACGCCGGCGCTGCGGGCCACCTCGGCACCGCCGCGAAACAGGGCGAGCGTGGGGATGCTGCGAATCCCCAGGCGGGCACCCAACCCCTGCGCCTCCTCGGTGTTGACCTTGGCCAGACGGAAGGCCGGCTCCAGGGCGCGGGCGGCGGACTCGAAGGCCGGGGCCATGGCGCGACAGGGGGCGCACCAAGGCGCCCAGAAATCCACCAGCAGAAGGAGTTCGTCGCGGCTCAGGAAGCGGGTAAAGCGGGCCTCGTCCAGGGCCGCCGGGGTGCCGGTGAACAGGGGACGATGACAATGACCGCACTTGGGGTCGGCACCCAGACGCGCACGCGGCACCCGATTGACCCCGTCACAGGCAGGGCAGATGATGTGAAGACTGTCGGACATGGGGTCATACCTCGGGTGAAGGGTCGGGCGGTGCGGCGCGCGGGTTGATTCCCTACCGGCCAGCACCTATTTTGCGGCGAAGTTATCGATCACCAAGTCCCGGAGTCTCAGCCCATGGCCCTTTCGCCCTATGTCGTCACCGTCACCGCCGAGAATTTCGAGTCGGTGGTGATCGATGGTTCGTTCGACCACCCGGTACTGGTGGATTTCTGGGCGGATTGGTGCGCCCCCTGCAAGGGCCTGATGCCGGTGCTGGCCAAACTGGCGGAGGCTTACGACGGCCAGTTTATTCTGGCCAAGATCAACACCGAGCAGGAGCAGGCCCTGGCCGCCCACTTCGGTATCCGCAACCTGCCCACGGTGCAGCTATTCAAGTCTGGTGCGGTGGTGGATCAATTCATGGGCGCCCTACCGGAGGCCCAAATACGGGAATTTCTCGAACGGCACCTCCCGCGCGCCGGGGACGCCTTGCTGGCCCAGGCGCTGGGGATGATCGCGGCCGGCGAACTGGTTGAGGCCGCGACCCTGCTCGAGCAGGCGCGCAGTGAGGACCCGGGCAACGCCCGCGTGGCCCTGGCGGAGGTACAACTCACGGCGGCGCGGGGCGACCTCGCCGGCGCGACGGCCGGGCTTGAGCGACTGCCGATCGAACTCGCCCACGACCCGGAGGTGGCCGCACTGCGGAGCCAGTTGCGGTTCGCACAGGCCCTGGTCGGGGCCCCGGCCCCCGCCCAGTTGGCCGAGCGACTGGCGGCCGATCCCAATGACAGCGAGGCGCGCTATCAACTCGCCGCCCACCGGGTGCTGGCGGGGGATATCGAGGGCGCCCTGGAGGGACTGCTGGCCCTCATGAAGCGCGACCGCAAATACGGCGAGGACGCCGGACGCAAGGGGATGGTGGCGGTCTTCGACCTGCTGGGAGGACAGGGTGAACTGGTCAGCCGTTACCGGGCAAAGATGATGACGGCGCTGTATTAGCCACGGGGCCGGACGGGGCGAAGGCCCGTCTGGCAAGCGCGGCGGTCGCCCCGAAGGGCGACTTTCCGATCAACCTGGAAAGAGCCATTAGTCCGCGAAAAACGCGAATGAACGCGAATAAGAACAATGAGTTGTCCGTAGGGCTGGCGTTCATCCCGGGGGTGAACCGGGAGACACAATTATCTCTTTATTTTATTTCGCGTTTTTCGCGGACGAGTTGCCGGATTTAGGATCAAGGTCCAGGCGAGACTGGCACCGGCATCAGGGATGCGGTACGACCTCCAGCAGCGCGTTGATCACCCGGTCCACGTCCGCGGGGGAGTGGAACAGGTGGGTGGAGATGCGCAGCGGCGCGGAGAAGGTCCCGGGGGCCGCGTTTTGGGTCGGGTTACTGCGCAGCGTATGGGGTACCGAGTTGTTGCGGATCACGATCTGGTAGTTGTTTTTCAACGTGGCGACCGCGGCCGCGGAGGCAGCGCCCTGGGCACTGGACTGCGCGGCGGTCAGGTCCGCGTTGTAGTCGAAGCCGGGCGAGAAGGGATTGAATGAGGTGAGCCCGGTCCGGGCCGAGGCGTCCGCGAAGCCCGCAAAGGGGATCGAGAGTGCGTCGAAGCCCCAACTGTCGACGATGCGCGAGCGCAGGTATTGGGCGAGGGCGACGACATAGTCCTCGATCGCCGGCCGGCCCCAGGCGTCCCACATCTGGCAGCACTCGACCAGGGCATTCTGGGTTGGCCGGCTGCCGTTGCCGATGAGCTGCAGGACCGCGGCAACGTTGTGGCTGGGGTCGCGTATACCGTTCGCCAGGATCCCCCCGGCACCGTAGAGCAGGGTATTGGTCGGGTAGTAGGTGGGCAGCGGATTGGTATTGGTGTAGCCGGGAACCGGGATGCCCACCATCGGCGAGGGCACGCCGAAGGGCGCGAAATCGCTGGTCGGACGCTGCACCACCTGCGGATTGGGATCGAAGCCGTTGCGGACATACAGGAAACCCGTCTGCCCCGGCCCACACTGCCACTTGTGCCCGGCACCGGAGAAGAAGTCGCAGCCCATGTCGTGCAGGTCGAGCACCACCATGCCCGGCAGGTGGGCACCGTCCACGATGGAGATGATCCCTTTCTTTGCCGCCCACTTGCAAAGCTGCTTGGCAGGCAGCCGGGCACCAGTCAGATAGATCGGGCAGGAGAACAGGATCGCCTTGGTCTTCTTGGTGTGCCGGGCCTTGAACCGGGCGAGCACCTCGGCGTCGCTATAGGCGTCGTTGGTGGGGATGTTGACGGTCTTGATGACGACACCAAACCGATCCGCGAGCATCCTGTAGGCGGACATGCCGGCGTCTTCTTCCATGTTGGTCGTGATCAGCTCGTCGCCCGGCGCGAAAGGAATCCCCATGACGATGCGCCACAGACCATCGGTGGTATTGAAACTCAACACCAGCTCATAGGGGTCGCAGCCGAAACCCTCGGCGATGGTATTGCGCATCACCTGCTGGCCAAAGAAATAGGCGGTCGGGTTGCCCGCGATCGCCTTGTAATCCTGATGTGCGTTCTTGACCACCTGGGTTGGGGAGGCCCCAGTGGTGCCGATATTCATATAGAGCAGGCCCGGGTCGAAGCCGAACGCCGCCGCATAAGGACTCTGGTTGGCGGCGGAGACGCCGGAGGCAGCAGCCGCGGCGACCGCAGCCTCCGGGATCAGCCCGCCCAGCACCAAGCCGGCGCTCCCATAGCCAAAGAGCTTCAAGAAATCCCGGCGCGCGGTCTGGACCCGCCCGGCGGCCTCATCGACGGCCGCCTTGGCCGCCGCGACGTTGCCCCAAACCGGGCCAGCATTGATTGATTCGTTCACGAGGGTCCTCCTTCATGCGCGGTCGTCCGGATACAAGCGACAGGGTGCGTGCCCGGCGTTGGACTAGGGGAGATGAGGCGGGCAGTGTGGACACTGCGTGCGTAAAGAGGCTTAACCATAACAGAACTTTCGGCTGATAATATGGTGGCCGTCACGAAACCAAAAAACCCTGATTACAACAGATTATCGAAAAAAGCCGAGCAATTCCCACGGGTGTCCGCTCCAGCGCACGGCCGGCGCCACCGGCGCAAGCGCGGTGAGGGGCGTCTGCGCGCCCGCTGCAGCGTCCGGCTCGGTCTGCATGGCGCCGGCGGCGCGCTCGCACCCGCAAACCCCGGCGACCGCCACCAAGTCGTCGCCCTCGAACACCAGCGGCACATAGGGCCGCAGCCAGGGCGGTACACCGGCCTCCTGAAAGAGTTTCTTGAGCGAGCGGTTATGGACGCCCCCCGGGAGTCGACAGGTGAGCTCGGACACCCCAAAACGCACCCGCCACGGCGGCAAGGACGCACCGATCCCACCCGGATCAGCAACCCGCTCCAGGGTCCCCAAGCCGTGCGGCAATTCCAGCACCGCACCCACCCACGCAACCGCTTCTGCGACCGGCACGGGGGGCCGCGGGCGGAGCGCAAAGAGGTCCTGGCGATAGCGGCGGACCTCACAGCCCCGCCAGGCGACCAGGGGGTCGGCGTCCGGACGCGCCGACAGGACTTCCGCGACGATGCGCCCGGTGTGTACGCTATCGGGCACCAGAAAACCCCGACGCCGCAGCCACAGGCGCAGCACGCCCTTGCACAGGTTTCGCTCCAGTCGCGCGAGTCCCGGGATCGACAGGGTCCCCGGGCGCTCACCGCTCAACCCGACCAATTCGCGCTCAGCCACCAAGTCCACCAGGTCCGCCGCCTCCGCGCAGTGCGCCGCGCTGCGCGCCAGGGTGGCGGAGACCGCCGGCCAGCGTTCACGCACCAACGGCAGGACCAGATTGCGCAGGTAGTTGCGATCCATGGCGGGCTCGCGATTGCTCGGGTCTTCCAGCCAGGTCAGCCCCAGCGTGCGGGCATATTGCTCCAAGGCCGCGCGCGGGTAGTCGAGCAAAGGGCGCACGAGCCGGCCAAGCCCCAGGTCTGCCACGACCGGCATGGCGGCCAAGCCATGCACGCCGCTCCCGCGGATCAGCGCAAGCAGCAGGGTCTCGGCCTGGTCGTCCTGGTGATGGGCGGTGAGCAGCAGGTCACCGGGGCCGAGCAGGGAGGAGAACTCCCCATAACGTGCCGCCCGGGCGACCGCCTCCGGGCTCTCCCCGCGCCCGGGCTTAGCCGCCACGCGCCGGGCCAGCAACGGGATGGAGAGCGCCTCACAGGTCACCCGGCAGTGCTCGCCCCAGCGCCCGGAGTCCGGGTGCAGACCGTGATCGATATGCAGTGCCCACAGTGGCCCGGGCAGACGCTCGCGCACCGCGGCGGCGGCGCGCAGGAGTGCGGTGGAGTCGAGCCCGCCACTGTAGGCGACCCAGACCCGCCCCACCGGGTCAAAGGGGGCGAGGATCGAGACCAGTGAGTCCGGAGCAAAGACCGCCATGGTAGATACCCCCACCCTGAATCAAACTATTCCTTGAACTTGCCGTAGCCCATCAGGCGCGTGTAGCGCTCAGCGATCAGGTGATCAAGATCGATGTCTTGGAGCTTTTCCAACTGCTCGGACAGCGCCGTCTTCAGCGCCAGGGCGACCGCATCCGGGTCCCGATGGGCGCCCCCCAGGGGCTCCGGGATGATCTGGTCCACCAGCCCCTGCTCCTTGAGCCGCTCGGAGGTGATGGCCATGGCCTCGGCGGCCAGTTGGGCCTTGTCCGCACTCTTCCACAGGATCGACGCGAAGCCCTCCGGGGAGATCACCGAGTAGGTGCTGTATTGCAGCATCAGCAGCCGATCACCCACGCCGATCGCCAGGGCCCCACCGGAACCGCCCTCCCCCACCACCGTACACAGGATAGGGGTGCGCAGCCGCGCCATGACCTGGAGGTTGCGGGCGATCGCCTCACTCTGGCCGCGTTCCTCCGCGCCGACCCCCGGATAGGCCCCGGGGGTGTCGATGAAGGTCAGGATCGGCAGGCGGAAGCGCTCCGCCATCCACATCAACCGCAGCGCCTTGCGATATCCCTCCGGGCGCGGCATACCGAAGTTGCGGTAGATCTTCTCCTTGGTGTCGCGCCCCTTCTGGTGACCGATCACCATCACCGCTCGGCCATTGATGCGCGCCAGGCCGCCGACCATGGCCGGATCGTCCGCATAGGCGCGGTCCCCGTGCAGTTCGTGAAACTCGTCGAACAGGCGCCGGGTGTAGTCCAGCAGGTAGGGCCGCTGGGGGTGGCGCGAGAGTTGTGAGATCTGCCAGGACGAGAGTCCGGCGAAGACCGACTCGGTCAGCGCCCGACTCTTCTTCTCCAGCCGCTCGATCTCCTCGGCGATGTTGATCTCATTGTCGTGCCCCACGAGGCGCAACTCTTCGATCTTCGCCTCGAGCTCGGCGATGGGTTGTTCGAAATCGAGAAAGTTCAGATCCATAGCCGCGATCACATCATCGAAGTCTGAAAAATTGGGCCGGTTGGGGTCGGGCGGCGCCGCGCGCCGCATCCGGGGCGCACCGCGGACTTGCCGCGCCGCGCCGGTGAGGCACAATAGCGGAACCCTTCCCCAGGATACAGACCCATGTGCAAACAACTGAAGGTCCGCGCGCCCACGCTCGCCCGGGTCGGCCTCCTCGCCGCCCTGCTCGTGCCGGGGGCGGCGGCCCGGGCCGCACCCTTTGGCTGTCTGCCGCTCTACGGCAACTGGTGCGGTCCCGGCCACCCGTCGGCGTTCGCCGGCCCACCGGTGGATGTCTTCGACGCCGCCTGCATGCGTCATGACCTGTGCACTGCGGGGCCCTGGTCGGAGACCGCCTGCGACCGCGCCTTCGTCGACGAACTGCACCTACTCGCCGCCCAGACCGGCTGGCTGCCCCGGCCACTGCAGTGGGCCGAGTACCTGATCCGACTCAAGGCCGGCGGCGGCTGGGACGGCATGCCGATGCCCATGCCGGGGGATGCCATGGGGCTCATGTCGAGCGTACTGACGCCCTGCTGGTGATCCCCGCGGCAGCCGCGCAGGTCACCTCTGCCGAGACTGCGCCTCAGACAAACCAGCGTCAACGCAGCCAGGTCCGGACCGCCGCGACACCCAGGTCGGCCCAGACGGCCAGTTGGATCAGACCCTGGTCCGCCCAGGCCACAACCTCGCCCCGACTCGGGAGTTGAGTGAAGTTCGCCTGCGGGGCAAACCACGCCAGCCCCCCCACCACCGCGGCCATGGCCAGGCTACTGAAAGGGTCGTTAAAGCTGAAAGGCTTGAGCGCGGTCCCAAAGGAGCGGCGAATCCGCTTATTGAAAAGGTCGACGCTGTAGACCTCGTCCAGACACAGGTGGGTCAGGTAACCCAGACCCAGCATCAGACCGGCGACCCAGGCGGCACGCGGCGGTTGCTCCAGGAGCCGATGTTCCAGATGGACGGTCACCAGGGTGACGAAGGCGACGGCCAACCAGGAGTGCCAGATGCCGCGGTGGACAGTGAAGCGGGCGAAGGTTTCGAACAACAGGAAGCGCACGGCGAGGAAGAGCGCGAACCAGATCACGGCCAGATCCAGCGAGCGATAGCGCCCCACCAACGGCAGGGTCCAGCCAAAGGCCAGGGCGGCCCCCAGGGCACCAAAAAAGGCCCGCCCGGGGGCCGAGATATCGGCGTCGATGTCCGGTAGCACGCTGCCGGTCACCCCCAGGCCGAACAGGACCAGGGTCTGACCCGGGGGCACCAGGTCCAGCCCCTTGACGGCCAGGACGGCCCCGCCGCTGACGAAAATACCCACATAAAAGTGTGTTTTAAAATTGGCCATGAGCCGTCAATACAGATCCTCGAAACGGGCACAGTTCGGTGCCAACCGAAGCTTATAGCTTTGCCGCGGTTGGATGAAGGCGACCCGCCGACACTCGTTGAATCCGATGGTGTAATAAAAGACATACTCGCCGGGATCCAGTGGGAAGCTGAATTGCTGATGGACCCACAGCCGAAACACCCGACGATCGTCGATCCGCAGGATGATGGGGCCGACGAAGCCCACCCACTCGTCGCGGTAGACCGTCACACTGGACGCAAGGGCGGGCTTGGTCACCCGCGGCAACTCGCCGATGAGACCCCCAGCACAGCCCGCCAAGAGAACGGCGGCCACGAGGACGAGCAGCGCCGCGAACCGGGCCGGCGGCGCGGCAACGAAGGTGGCGGTACGTGGCCGCCTGGCGATAGTTCCGTTCATGGGTACCCCAATGATCCCAGCCGCTGAATCGTGCTGTGTGGCGTGCCGCGCACACGGCGGCACCGGGCCGGATGATGCCCGCCCGGATCGGCGAGCGTCAACCGCACCTTGTCCCAGCGGGGGCCAATCCGGTATGGTTCAGTCATGCGATTCGCAGAAACAGACGACAGCGGCGGAAACCTGATCCAAGCCTACGGCCCGGAGGGTATTCGCATCGGCGGGAGGACCTACCGCGGCGGCCTGATCATCACCCCCGGGCGGATCATCACCGACTGGGGGCCAGTCGACGCCGCCGCCCTGAACGGCGCGCACCTCCAGGCCCTGGTCGACCTGAACCCGGAACTGATCGTGCTCGGCACCGGTCCGACCCAGGTCTTCGGCAACCCGTCGCTCTACCGCGCCCTGATGCAGCGGCGGATCGGCGTCGAGTGGATGGACACCGGGGCCGCCTGCCGCACCTACAACATCCTGATGGCCGAAGGCCGCCGGGTGGTCGCCGGGCTGCTGCCGCTGTAACCTCGAACCCTCGCGCCGCCGGCTCGGCCACCCCAGGCCCGCTCTCCATCTCCTCGGAGCCCTCCCCGTCATGGACCGTAAGTACATCATCACTATTCTTATTGCCGCCGTGTTCGGCGTCGTCGGCGCCATGCTCCTGATGCCGCCCACCATCCAGGACGAGACGGTACGTCTGCCCTGGCGCGTGACCACCGACCATGCCGGACGCACGCGGGTCTTCGGCTTCACCCTGGGCCAGACGCCACTCGCCGAGGTCCGCAAGCTCTTCGGTGAGGACGGCGCCATCAACCTGTTCCAGACCCCGGGCGCAGCGCAGCCCTTGGGGGTCGAGGTCTACTTCCAACAGGTCTACCTGCAGAGCCTGCGGGCCGACTTCGTCATCACCCTGGACGTCGATCAGGCGACCCTGCGGCCCATGTACGAGCGCGGCCTGCGCATCAGCCAACTGGAAAGCGGCGACAAGAAGGTCAAGCTGGACCCGGCGGACGTGGCGGAGCTGATCGAGCGTCCGATCCGCGCCATCACCTACCTGCCGCAGGCACGCCTGGACGAGGCCACGATCGAGAAACGCTTCGGCGCCCCCAAAGAGCGCCGCCTCGACCCTAGCAACGGCATCATTCACTGGCTCTACCCGGAACGCGCCTTCGACATCGCCCGCAACACCAAGGGCAAGATCGTCATCCAATACGTCAACCGCCCGGACTTCCAGCGACTGGCGCTGCCGTTGGGCCAGGGCGCCGCGGGCGGCCCACCGGGCGCATCCCCCGCAACCCAGTGAGCGTTGCTAACACCCGTCGCCACACTCCGGTCTGCTTCCCGGTCAGGGAATTGCGCGTAATGCGTTAGCGGTCGACCCAATCGAGCGCGAAGCCGCGCTGGCGCCATTCGTACTGGCGCATCAACGCCTGCCGCTCGGCGCGACGCATGGTTTGCCTCCCGGACGACCAAGCTCCCGCCTTCGCCCCAGACATCCAACCGGAAGTCACAGCGCTCGCCCCAACCGGGCAGCGGCCATCGCCAGCGTGCTACGGGCAAGGGCCTGGCACGGAACCTCGGGCGGGCGACCGTGGGGACGATCGCCTGCGCCGGGGCGACCGACACGCCGCCGCCCACCACGCGGAAACCGGCCGCCGGCGCACAGGCCATGAAAGACGCACGGTCATCGCCGCGTAGGTTGGTGTCGTCCACCATTCAGGACTGCCTGGCCCGCCGGCGACAGCGGCAAGCAACCACTCCCGAGGACGGATACCCAGCATGTCCAGGTTGACACGGACATGGGTGTCCACAAATCGCTCATTGAAGAATGCCGATTTGCCGGCGACTTGAATGCCGCAGAACAGGGTCATTTCCATTACAGATAAACCAGTTAAGCCTGAGTGATTGTGCGTGCGCCGCGCCGCGATAGCCTTGAGAACGCTCGCCAAGAAGACGACAAACGGAAACAGAGAATCTTTTACATCAATTAGTTACAGACTCCCAGGGGACGCTGCCGGCCGTTTCCGCGGCAGGTCCGCAGCCTCTTGACGCGGCCAAAGCGCCGATTACGTTAATGAGTGAATTCTTGACGACACGCCGGTTATGAGTTAAACCAGTATTCAGGATATTCGCCAGACTGCGCTTAGCTCCAGCAGAGCCGATAATGGTGCAATGCAGCATAATGGTGCAATGCAGCAATTGCGGAAAATGGTGCAACGCAACATACAAGGAATAATGGTGCAATGCAACAATTTGACTCGCTATCGCGTTTACTCAGTCGACGAATTATAAAGATCATGTGAAGACTTGGCGGCCCGACGCCGCCGACCTGTCGAGCACGTGCCGTTACTGCAAGGCCCGGCCCTTTCGGTGATGCCAACCAACTAGAACGAGGAGGCTTACCCATGCATACGTTAGACGGTTACCGCAGCACCCACTCGGATCTGCGCCAGATGATCGACGACCTGCGCTCACTCCTCACCATGGAGCAATTGCGCATACGCCCCAATGCCAGGACCGCGTACGAGATGTTGTGCGACCTGGGTGAGCGGGTGCGTCGCCATCTGAGCGAGGAAGATCGTGGCCTGTATCCCAGCCTGCTTATCCATGATGACCCCAAGGTGAAGTCACTCGCCTGGGGGTTCATCAGCGGGGAGAAACCACTGCGCAAGACCTTTGAGGACTACCATGGACGCTGGCTGAAGAACTGCGACTTCAATTTCAGCGATGACTTCCTGGCGGAGACCCAGGAGGTTTTCGCCATGGTCGCGCAGCGCCTTGACCGCGAGGAGCGGGTCCTCTTCCCCAAATTGGTGGAAATCGGTATGTTTCGCGAGGTCCGTGTGTAACGCAGCGACCCAGGGGGCGCGCAGACCGCGGCAGCCCCCTCAAGGCTCGACTGATGCCGAACAGTGAAGCACTTTTCCGCCGCGGTGCGACCCATGCGCCGACCGGCGCCGTGGGCGCATGAGCAATAGCTCTCCCGGTTGCCCAGGCCGCGCACGATATCGCTGCGCGCACCCATGCTGCCGGGGATGATCCCCAGATCGCCCGCGCGCGCCCGGATGGCACCCTTGCGGGTCACCCAAACGTTGGCGTCATGGTGGTGCTCCCGCTCCACATCCTTGTGGTGGCAGTTGATCACCACCGCCGTCGACTGGAAGGCCGGCAGGTGCCGGGCCAGTGCCGCCAGCAGCAGGGCCATCATCTGGTCACGGTTCCCCCGGGCATCGGCCTGCGCCCAAGAGACCGCCGCCACGTAGTCATCGAAAACCTTTTTCAGCGACCGCTCGTCGATCCCCTCGGCGGTCAACAAGGTGCGCACCGCCGCCATACCGCAGCCGCTATCCCCCCCCACCGCGGCTGGAATGATCGCCTGGTGGGTGGCGATCACAGAGCCGATGGTGGCGCCGCTGCCGCCGTGTACGTCGGGCATGGCTGCCACATGGCGGTGAATGAAGGGAGCTTGGAGAGATTGACCAATTGCGCACGGGGGCGCCCGCGTCCAACTCATCGGTCCAGACCTTGACCGGCCCCTCACCCTTGGCGATGACTTACGTGATGGGCACGGCATGCTCCAGTGTGGCCCGCGGGCCTTCCAACGACAAGAATCCGGCACCGGGCGACACCCTGGCACGGGTCGCCGCGGCGGTGACTGCACCGCCGGCGCCCGCCCTGAGCGCTGCCTATCAACCCCAAGACGAACTGCACACCTCCCGCCCTCGCTCGGGCGGCGTGCGCGGCCGACTCAGCGCCATCGCCCGGCGCCTGCGGGGGCTGGACCCGCGCACGCACGCCCCACGCCGCGACCTCGACACCGCACCGCACCGACCGAGCGCATCCTCCCCACCCTGCAAGGGACCACCGCACGGGCCTGGCCCACTGCCATCGACACGCTGGCTACCTCGCCCGGTGGCTAGGCGGCACGCCTCCGAATCGTGCACCGGACAGGCGCCTGCCCAAGACGCAGATTAAGGCCACCTCAGCGAATGTAACTGACTTCCTGGCCGAGCATTTCGGGGGAAACGAGGGTCACGCCTTGATCGGTCACATAATAGCCGGCATGCCGATCGGCCACCGGATCGTAGCCGATCACCGTACCCTCCGGGATCTGACAGGAGCGGTCGATGATCGCGTTGCGAATGCGGCAACTACGCCCAATGGTCACGTCCGGCAGGATCACCGAGTCCTCGACACTGGCATAGGAGTTGACCCGGACGTTGGAGAACAAGAGCGAATGCCGCACCTTGGACCCGGAGATGACACAGCCGCCGGAGACCATGGAGTCCACCGCCATGCCGCGCCGGTCATCGTCGTCGAACACGAACTTGGCAGGCGGTAGCTGCTCCTGATAGGTCCAGATGGGCCACTGCTCGTCATAGAGATTGAGCGGCGGGGTGACGCCGATCAGTTCCAGATTGGCCTCCCAAAAGGCATTCAGGGTGCCCACGTCGCGCCAATAGGCCTGCTCGCCGCTGCGCGGGTCGCGGAAGGGGTGGGCTATAACCCGATAGCGGTCGATGACAGAGGGGATGATGTCCTTGCCGAAGTCATGCGAAGACTCCCGGGTATCCGCATCCTTGATCAGTTGCTCAAACAGGAAACCACGATTGAAAACATAAATCCCCATGGAGGCCAGGCAGTGGGTCGGACGGCCCGGGATGGTCTGCGGTTCACGTGGCTTTTCCTCGAATCCCCTGACCCGACCGTCGGCATCCGCACACATAACGCCGAACTCCCCGGCCCGCTCCTTCTCCACCTCAATGCAACCCACCGTCATGTCCGCGCCGGTCTCGACGTGGTGGGCGATCATGGCGCCGTAGTCCATCTTGTAGATGTGGTCACCGGCCAGGACCAAGATATATTCCGGATTGTGGTTACGGATAATATCCAGATTCTGAAAGACCGCGTCGGCCGTGCCCGCGTACCAGGCGGTCTCCACCACGCGCTGCTGGGCCGGCCACAACTCCACGAACTCACCGAACTCGCCCCGCAGGAAGCCCCAGCCCTTTTGGATATGAAGGATCAGAGAGTGGGCCTTGTACTGGGTGAGCACGCCGACCTGGCGGATGCCCGAATTGATACAGTTGGACAGCGGAAAGTCGACGATGCGGAACTTGCCGCCAAAGGGGACCGCAGGCTTGGAGCGCCAAGCGGTCAAGTGCTTGAGTCGTGCGCCTCGCCCTCCCGCCAGGATCAGGGCCAGGGTATTACGGGTCAAACGGCTGACGAACCGCGGATTCGATGCCGGCATGGGTCCTCCTCCAGAATGTGCGAGTCGGCGTTTGGCGTTCAGGGGTGCCTGCCGACGGGCTTATGGTACCATCTGACAAGTTCCAGGCACGTCTTTAGCCGATACTCGGCGCGTCGGCGGTGCCGCGCGGCTGCCCGCCCTAGGGGCAGCGCACCAATCCGTGTGCCTTTTCCGCTCAGGACCACCCGCGGGAGGGCGATCTCAAGCCTCCCGGCAGCACGCTGCGCAGACCTCTTGCCGGGGTCGCTGAGCACACATCATCACCGGCGTCGGGGCCGGGCGGTTTGCCGCACTTGAGCCCCGCTACACCAAAATAATCCCCTCGCGGAGGACAGAACCCCTATGGCCGCCCCCCACAGCCCCGCACCCAAGTTGCCCGAGCCGCTCGCCCGTATCGTCGAGGCCCGCCACCACGACCCCTTCGAAGTCCTGGGACGGCACGTCACCGGCAGCCGCGTGACGGTGCGCGCCTTCCTGCCCGCCGCCGAACGGGTACGGATCATGGAGGCGGACGCGGAGATGATCCGTACCGAGGGAACGGATCTCTTCACCTGGGAGGGTGAGGCAGCCGCGGTCCCGGAGCGCTATCGCCTGGTCTGGGAAGATAAGGCGGGCAATCGCGGCAGCGCCCACGACCCCTACTGCTTCCCGCCGCAGTTGCGTGACTTCGACCTGCACCTCTTCGGGGAGGGTAAACACTGGGACGCCTTCCGCTTCCTGGGCTCGCATCTGTGCGAGGTGGACGGGATCAAAGGGGTCCAGTTCGCGGTGTGGGCACCAAACGCCGACCGGGTCAGCGTGGTGGGCGACTTCAACCGCTGGGACGGGCGCGCCCACCCAATGCGGGTACGCGGCGCCACCGGCGTCTGGGAGCTGTTCATTCCCGGCGTCGAGGCGGGCGGCTATTACAAATACGAGCTGCGCGACCGTTCCGGCAACGCCCACGTCAAGATCGACCCCTACGCCAATGCCTTCCAGGAGCGCCCTGAGACGGCCGGGCTGATCACCGCCCCGAGCACCTACGAATGGGGCGACGGCGACTGGATGAAGGCACGCGCACAGCTCGACTGGCAGCGCCAGCCCTTCTCCACCTACGAGGTCCATCTCGGCTCCTGGCAGCGCGACGCCGCCGGCGACTTCATCAATTACCGTGAGTTGGCCGTCCAGCTCGCCGCCTATGCCATTGAGTTGGGTTTCACTCACGTCGAACTCCTGCCGATCACAGAGCACCCACTGGACGCCTCCTGGGGCTACCAGTGTACCGGCTATTTCGCGCCGACCAGCCGCCACGGCACCCCGGAAGATTTCCGCTTCTTTATCGATCACCTGCACCAGGCCGGCATCGGGGTACTGCTCGACTGGGTCCCCGCCCACTTCCCGAAGGATGCCTATGCCCTGGCACGCTTCGACGGCTCGGCCCTATACGAACACGCGGACCCGCGCCTGGGTGAACACAAGGACTGGGGCACCCTGATCTTCAACTTCGGCCGTAACGAGGTGAAGAACTTCCTGCTCTCCAGCGCACTGTATTGGTTGTCCGAGTTCCATATCGACGGGCTGCGGGTCGACGCGGTCGCCTCCATGCTGTACTTGGACTACTCTCGCAAGGCCGGCGAATGGATACCCAACAAATACGGCGGCAATGAAAACCTGGACGCGGTAGACTTCATCCGCCAGTTGAACATGGTTACCCACGAGCAGCACCCGGGCTCACTCATGATCGCCGAAGAGTCCACCGCCTGGCCGGCGGTCTCCCGCCCGACCTATCTGGGAGGACTCGGCTTCAGCATGAAGTGGAACATGGGCTGGATGCACGACACCCTCTCCTACATGGAGAAGGACCCCATCTATCGCCATTACCACCACGACCTGCTGACCTTCGGGCTGCTCTACGCCTTCACCGAGAACTTCGTCCTGCCCTTCTCGCACGACGAGGTGGTGCATGGTAAGAAGTCAATGCTGGACAAGATGCCCGGCGACCCCTGGCAGCGCTTCGCCAGCCTGCGCCTACTCTATACTTTTATGTTCAGCTACCCGGGCAAGAAGCTCCTGTTCCAGGGCTGTGAATTCGGCCAGGGCCAGGAGTGGGACTTCAATGAGGCGCTGAACTGGGAACTCCTGGAGCGCCCCCAACATCAGGGGATCAAGCAGATCGTCTCGGATCTCAATCGGCTGTACCGGGCCCAACCCGCGCTGCACGAGGTTGATTTCGACGGCGCCGGATTCGAATGGATCGACTGCCACGATAGTTCCCAGTCGGTGCTGAGCTATATCCGCAAGGACAAGGCCGGCGGGCGCCTGGTGGCGGCCGTATTCAATTTCACCCCGGTCCCGCGCAACAACTACCGCATCGGTGTACCCAAGGCCGGCTTCTGGCGCGAGGCCATCAACTCCGACGCGCTCATCTACGGCGGCAGCAACGTGGGCAACCAGGGTGGGGTGCGTTCAGAGGAGGTCAGCTGGATGGGTCGACCACACTCCATCCCGATCGCACTGCCGCCGCTCGGCGGCTTGATCCTGGTCCACGAACCCCACCACGAAGAGCCACCCGTCAAGGGTTTGGCCGCAACGGACCCGGCAGCCGAGCCAGCCGACCCGGTCGCCGCGCCCGTTGGACCCACCGCCAAGTAGCCCCGAGTGATCCTCCCCGTGTCCCGCGTTGGGCACGGGGGGCTGCGCCCCTCCATGCAGATCTGGGTCGACGCCGACGCCTGCCCCAAGGTCATCAAGGACATCCTGTTCCGCGCCGCGCAGCGGGTCGGTATCCCCCCCCTTGATCCTGGTCGCCAACCAGCCCATCCCCACCCCGCCGTCCCGCTTCATCCGCTCCACCCGCGTCGCCCCCGGTTTCGACGTAGCCGACAACGCCCTGCCTTCAGACTCCAAGGACTGAACTTTGGCATGAAAGAGCGCCTTCCGTTCAAGAAATCAAGCTACTTGCCCCAACCCATCCCGTTATCGTTCAAGACCTTACCTGCGCAGAAAATCCGGGACACAATGGGCCTGGGATATCGGCCTCCTGGCGCCCAATCGCTCAAGGCGTCGCGCCGAAGCGTTAGCGGGCCTTGCAGGCGCAAGCAGACGCTTCTTTCCATTGCTCGGCGACGATGCATAACACAGGAAAAGGTAACGCCAATGCATCCTGGTTTTTTTAGTCACATCTTGCTCATCAGTCAGTTTGAACTCAAAAGGAGTTTTGCTACCCGCAGCGGCCTGCTGTCTATAGTGACCTTTGCAGTCGTTTGGTGTGTTATTCTGTTTTATCCCCTGCGCTTTTCTGCTGAGCTGTTGATGCAGGAAAAAGGCTTGATGCCAGGCTTCAGTTTTGTTGGCGCTATTGGTTTTGGTTCGATACAGCAGTGGCCCATTCCTGAATTCGGCCTGTTTTGGCATTTTGCACTGCTTATCTTCCCCCTGTTGAGCATTATGCTTGCCGCCGATCAAACCTGTTCTGATCGTGAACGCGGCACCCTAAGGTTTATCGTCGCGCGCAGCAGCCGTGACCGTGTATTCTTTGGCCGGTTTGTCGGCGTTATAGTGATTCAGACGCTATTGATCAGTGCCACCGCATCAAGCACCCTTGCGTTGGTGCTGTATCGTGATGCCGCGCTGTTTTCTTCAGCGTTGCCTGACCTGCTCGTCGTCACCGTTAACTTAATCTTGGCCGTTCTACCCTTTACCGCCATGATGGCGGCGTTGTCCGCCACCGTTAAATCGGCCCGGCAAGCAACCGTCTGGGCTATTTTGATCTGGATATTTCTGGCGGGCATCATCGGCGGTTTTGCTTACTACCTGCCGACACTTGGTTTTCTAAAATTACTTGTCCCCGGCTATCAATTATCCGCCCTGGCGCAACTGTCAGGATGGCAAACGCTGCAACTGGCTTATGTCCCCCTATTGCAAAGCCTTATTCTATTGGCTTTAGGGCGCTGGATCATGGCAAGGCAACCTCTATGACGTCATCGATTATTCACTGTCAACAGCTGACCCACGTTTATTCCGGCAAAGCAGCGCTCGCCAATGTCAGTTTTGAACTGGACGCGGGTGAACCGGTTGGCTTGGTCGGTCCCAATGGGGCCGGCAAGACCACCTTGCTCAGTATCCTATCCGGTATTTTACGTCCCACGTCGGGCACCGTCAGGTTGTTCGGTCAGCCACCGGGTGCCACCCAACTCATCGGCAAAGTCGCAGCACTACCCCAGGTTGCAAGGCTCGACCCTAGCTTTACCATCATCGAACAACTGATTTTTTATGCCCGGCTACAGGGATTCACAAGAACCCAAGCCGCCCTAGAGGCAGGCAGGGTGTTGGAAGAAGTCTCACTCACGGAGGGGACTCATGAAAAACCGCCGGCGCTCAGCCATGGCATGGCAAAACGGGTGGCGATTGCCCAGACGCTGATCGGTAAACCGGCGCTGGTCTTACTGGATGAACCGACCGCGGGGCTCGATCCTGTCAATGTCCGCACGGTGCGTGCGATTATTACGGAACGGTCGCCGGCGACAACCTTTATTATCAGCTCCCACGATTTGGCTGAACTCGACCGGTTGTGCAAGCACATTTTGCTGCTGGAAAACGCGGTCTTACAGCCGCAGACCATTGGCCTGAACGAAGAACAAGCTGGCACTCGCTTTATTACCCTGCAAATGGAAACCGGCCCGGCACGGGAAGTGATTGCTGAACTCCAGGTCTTGGAGGGTGTTCTGCAGGTCACTAACCCGCAGAAAAATGAACTTGTCGTGGCCTATGACCCTAACCTGCAACCTCAGATGGATCTGCAACTGATGCAATGTCTCAATAGTCATCACTGGCAATATCGGCAGTTAACCCACGGTAAGACCTTGGAAGAAAAACTTTTCTTTCACGACTAAGGGCATGTTGAGAAATCAACTTTATTGTGCGAATTCCAAGTGGTCACACAGTGTGACGGGAATAGGAGTGAGACCCCGCTCGGAGAATCGCATGCATGGGGTAACCGGCGGCAACGATCCGAGCGTGTCGGGGCAGGTGGGGACCTTGACGGCATCGTTGGCTTGCCTTCAAAGTAGCAGAAACCCGTGGTCTGTCAGCGGTGTCCCTCCCGCTAGGCGCAGATCCCCGGACCCGCGCCCCTTGTCGCACCGGCTACGCCTGCCTACATTGCCAACATGCGCCATCCCATCGATCCCAAGGTTGACTGTGTCTTCAAGGCCCTGCTGGGGTCAGAGTCCAATCGTGACCTGCTGATCCATTTCCTCAACGCCGTCCTCGGCGCGGACCTGCCCCGGGCGATTACCGCGGTGGAGATCCAGAATCCCTATAACGAGAAGGAGTGCCTCGACGACAAGCTCACCGTGGTCGACGTCAAGGCCCGCGACGCGACCGGGCAGATGTATCAGGTCGAGGTTCAACTGCTCAATCACCGCGACCTGCCGGCGCGTATCCTCTACGGTTGGGCCGACCTCTACAGCGCGCAGATCAAGGCGGGCGAGAGCTACCGCAAGCTGCGCCCCACTTACGCGATCTGGCTGCTTGCAGACCCGAGAGATGAGGCGAGCCATGAACACACTAAAGGCATTTTCCGAGAAAGAGCACGCCTACCATGCATACCAGGCGCGGCAGGACTACCTGCGCGAACAGCAGAGTATCCAGCTCGAATTCGACGACCTGCGCGCGGAGGTCGAGCAGGCGCGAGCGGACGCGGAGCACGAACGGGCGGCTAAGGAGCAGGCGCGGGCGGACGTGGAGCACGAGCGGGCGGCAAAGGAGCAGGCACGGGCGGACGCGGAGCAGGAGCGGGCCGCCAAGGACGAAGCCTTGGCCGAGAACGAGCGGCTGAAGCGCTTGCTCGCCGGCAAGCCGGAACCGTCTGGCCCCGAGACGCGGTAGTGATCTCGGCCTCTCGTCAATTCATGGTTTCGCAGAAAACCCGGTCGAGTAGGCGACGCGGAACGCTCTTCGGTTGGGTCCGCGCGGGATGCGGTCCGCGCAGCGGACCCTACCCGCTCTTATGCCGCGATCTTGCCGCCTTAAGTCACGAACGGTGAAGCGCCACAGCGCGACTAGGTCCTTGACGTTACGCGCGATGATTGCTTCAATCGCCATGCCTCCCCGGGTTTCAGGTAGTTCGTCCGGAGAAATCTACTTATGCCTATGTACGAAACACGTTCTCTCGGTCAACTCAAGCTGGAACTCTTTACCCAGATGAAGAGCCAGATCGCCTTTTCTGACTTCTGCGCCCCGGCGGCTACGCTTGAGTTTTCGGCGAACGACGGCTTCTTGCAGAACAATCTACTGCTATTCAAGCTCACGTTCCCAGAATATGAACTCGAGGCAAGTATTCATAATGGAATAGTTTTCATCAAACGCAATGGTGTGTATCAGCACAGCGAACAACAGCAGAAAAACGGTAATTTTCATGTCGCGATTCAATGGACTGTCGACTCCCTTGGAGTGGGAGTAGTGCCTTGGTCTGGCGACCCTGATGCAATGAATGGTCACCTGCGAGCCGTGCATACAACACCGACAGCGCCGCCACTGGAGCTCGTAAGGCAGCTTTGTCGATGGCTACCTAAACCCGCCTATAGTTGGTGAATGACGCGGGTAATCGCCAACGAGGGTGGTGAAGACCGGTCGGGTCGCTGGGGGCGCGGGGGGGGGTTGGGGG
>CAILVI010000389.1 GCA_903837595.1 uncultured Thiodictyon sp. | reverse complement strand
TCGAGCCGCCGCCCCCGCAGCCGGAAACAGGCTGAGTTTGCCAAAATGAGAATTGCTGCCGCGGTGTCCTTCGACAGCAAGGAGAACACCACGACCAGCCACCCGGCGACCCTGGAGATCGCGCTGGCGCCTGACCGGGCGGCTCACGGCTTGGCCGTCCTCGCGCGGCTGTATGGAATGAGCTCTCTATGTCCTCATATTGCAGCTTCGCTCCCCGTGGGGCGTCAGCAATTCTCATTTTGGCAAACTCAGCCTGTTTCCGGCTGCGGGGGCGGCGGCTCGAAGCTGTTCAGCATGAAGGCCGTCAGCGCCGTCCAGCTGTCGAAGCACAGGTAGGTGGTCAGGGTACGGATGTCGTTGAACAGGCGCTGGCGTGAGGGCAGCTTCTGGCGCAGCAGCCGGTAGCTGTCGTCCATCCACTCCAGCACCGTGTGCGTCAGGAACGCAAGGATGATGAGACTGGCCAGGAGCGATGACAAATGCTGTTGGCCGTGACCGTAGTTGTGTTCGAAATGGTAGCCCTTGGTCTTGAGAACGTTGTTGTTTTCGTTCTCGATCTTCCACCGGCTGCGGCCGGCCGCGACGACCTCGACCACGCGCTCGGCAGTCAGCGCAAAGGTGGTGGCAAAGGCGTTGCGATACAGGATCTTGCCGTGCCCATCGGTGGTGGTGAGTTCGCACCAATTGACCTCCAGCGCCCCGTCGGCGTCGCACAAGGGGATGGCGTGGGCAAAGCGATAAGTGTCCGTCTCGTGGCGCTTGCCGGTCCAGCGGGTGTGCACCACGGTGTGGACAGCGCCGCTGCGCTCCAGATGCGCGACCCAGTCGTACACCGTGGCGTGCGACGTCGGCTTACAGACCAGGATGAAGCCCAGCCCCAGCGACTGCAAGGTGCGGCAAAACGGCTCGTGGCAGTAGAGATCGTCGCCGAGGACGGTCGTCTTCAGGTGGCTGAAGTGCGTGCCGTGCCGAGCCAGCCAGCGCTTGGCGGCGGTGAGCTCGCAGTCTTGTTTCAGGGCGCCGTCCTGGGGTTGCACGAACTCCGGGGCCAGCGCAATGACCTTGTCGCTGCCCGGCTTCACCAGCACCGGTGTGACCGCCGTGTGGACATACGTCACCTTGCCGTTGGCGTGACGGCGCGTGGAACAGTGCTCACAGTGGATGTTCGCCGAGGAGAAATACTCCGTCCCGTCCAGGGCAAGGAGCAGCGTCTGGCCGACCGAGCGGTGGGCATCGACCACGCCGGCCTGCTCCAACGCATTGAAGAGATACGCATACATCGGCTCCACCGCACTGGGCGGGGTGGGGTCGAGCAGGTTGCGGGTGTGATTGTCCGAGGGAATGTCATGGACACCAAACAGCGTCCGGGCGTTATTTTCCCCGCGCCGTTGTTCCAGGCTGCGTTGGTACTCCAGAAACGAGGGGCTTTGCATGAAGAACACCGAGAAGGCGCTCAGCCCCGCATCGACCATTGTGTACGTCGTGTTCTTGCCCGTGCGCCGGTCGATGAACCCCGCAAAGGTCCGGCGCAGCTGCTTGGTGATGTCGTCCAAGGTGACAACGTAGGGGCCAAAAGGTGCACTCATCAGGGAGGGTCCGGTTGCGACGGGCCGACCACCTTAACGTGTAAATGCCAAAATGAGAACTGCTGCTCGCTTGCCAGCCCTGAAGCATCACCCTGCCTCCGGCTGACATGGGGCGGAGTCGGCGCCGGTGGGCGCTGGCGTTGGCCGTTGCGGGGTGCGTTTGCCCTGACCAGGGGTTGCAGCGGGAAGCCCTGGGGGGTGCCGGGAGGGTTGTCGCACAGGTACGCGCTGGTGCGTCACGGTCGCCGGTGTGCCCGGGTCCGGCGCCGTGCCCGGCGGCGGTTATTCGAGCTG
>CAILVI010000388.1 GCA_903837595.1 uncultured Thiodictyon sp. | reverse complement strand
CCTGCGGGTCCCACTCAACGTGGACCCTGCCACCAAACGTGTCCACGGCAACCGGGCCGGCGAACGCCACTAACGCGGTCGTTTCGGTTTCACCCGTAGGGTGAAGGATAAGATCGTTCATACGCACCTCCTTGCCCTAATATTTCATCAGGTTAGGTCAACAAGGGCAAGGTCCAACTGCTCTTTCTAGGTCTACCGCCCCGGTTCACCCCTGCGCCCGGGCCAGGACGCGGACCTGTTCCTCGGCCGTGACGACCTGCGCCATGAGCTGACCCGCGAGGTGCTGACCGCCCGTGAGTTGCCCCTCCTGCTGATCCAGGGCCAGCGACGGGTGGGCAAGACCAGTCTACTGAACTTCCTGCCGACCCTGCTCGGGGCCGGGTTCCGGGTGGTCTTCCAGGACATGCAGGGGGCGGCGGTGACCTCGGTCCCGGCCTGGCTCAAGGACCTGCGGCGACGCGTGGCGGAGACCCTGCAACTGAAACCGGACGACTGGGGCCCGCCGGACGATTGGGTCGCCGCCTGGGCGCAACTTGAACCCTGGCTCGCGGCGGCGGCCGAGGGCGCCCACTGCCGGCTGATCCTGGCCTTCGACGAATACGAGACCCTGCACCGCTATCTGGCACAGGACCCGGACCAGGGCCGGCGCCTGCTGGCGGCGATCCGCAGCTTCTCCCAGCACCAGACTCAGGTCTGTCTGCTGTTCGCCGGGGCCACGCCCTTCTCTGAACTGCGTCACCCCGACTGGTCCGAATTCTTCGTCCAGGCCCTGCGGTTGCGGGTGGACTATCTGTGGCGGGCGGATTCGCTGCGGCTGATCACGCAGCCGGTCCCGTCGCTGCGCTACCCGCCCGAGGTCCCTGAGCGCCTGTTCGACCTCACCCGCGGCCACCCAGCCCTGCTCCAGACCATCTGCAAACACCTGGTGGACATTGCCAACCGCGACGGGCGCCGGGCCATGACCATGGCCGACCTGGACGAGGCCCTGGCCCGCGGGGTTGACCGTGAGTCTCCCGCCATGGAGCGCTTCTGGAACGAGTTCTGCACCGCCCCCGGCTGCCGCGCCTGTGTGGAGGACGTCCTGGCTGGCCGCCCGCCCGCCAACCGCGCGGCCCTGACGCGGCTGGCCGAGCACGGCTATGTCATCGAAGAGGACGGCCGCTGGCGCCTGCGCGTGCCGCTCTTCGAGGACTGGCTGAAACGCTATCGGGAGGGGTTCGGAGGCTGATGCCGCGGGCTTGGCCGCGGGTGTATCCTCTTGGCCGCGACCCTGGGGACGCCGCACCCAAGTCGCGGCCCTGCCTCGCAGTAAACCGCAATGCCGCGGTGACTTGCGAGGTTTCGCCGCGACTTGGGTGCGGCGCTCCCAGGGTGTTGCTGTGGCCCGAACGATGATCGCGGTCGCGTTGTGATCGCCGCCCGGTGTTCAATGATTTAACCAGCGCAGGATTTCACGATGAAAACGAAATACTCTCTGGCAGGTATTCTGGCACTCATCCTGGCCATGCCGATGGCCTGGGCCGAACCCCCGGTGGCGGGTGCATCGGCACCCCAGCAGGCGGGCGCCTGGCTGCACGCGGATCAACTGGCATTGCAGGAGGTGCGCCAGCGGCTCGCTGAACATACCGGTGATCAAGGTGACACGACGCCGCTGCTGCCGGTCATTGATGAGTTCAGGGCCTTGATCGAAAACGACCCGGAACTGTTCATGCTGTTTACGCAGATGTTCGAGCAGATCCCGCATGAGCCGCGGTATGAGAAGGACCCGGCGGGCAATCCGGCGGTGCGCGACTATCGCGAGATGCTGCAAGTGATGAACCGGATACTGACCCAGGCCCCGGAATTCAATCAGACCGGTATGGCTGGCTTTCCGATCAATGCGATGGTGAACTGGGCCATGGGCACGCCGGCCGGTGCGACTGCCTTCCTGAACGACAAGGTCAATCGGCAATTGAAGAAGATCCTCGCCCAGTGGGCGGTCTACCTGAGGTCGCCGAATTCACGTACTGCGCTCAGCGACGATCCCAAGACGGGCTGGTTGGGACGGGATGCGCTCGCGGCCATGCCGACCTTGGTGCAGGATTTCGTATCCGATCCGCAACTGCCCTATTATGGCTTCGGATCATGGGATGACTTTTTCACCCGCGTCTTTCGTGAGGGCCGTCGCCCCGTGGCCAGCCCGGATGACGATCGCGTCATCGCCAATGCCTGTGAGTCGGTGCCCTATCGCTTGGCCACCCAGGTGAAGCTGCGCGATCAGTTCTGGATCAAGGACCAGCCTTATTCATTAGCCCATATGCTGGCGGACGATCCGCTCGCTGCACAGTTCGAGGGCGGGACCGTGTATCAGGCGTTTCTCAGCGCCTTTAGTTATCACCGCTGGCACAGCCCGGTCAGCGGCCGGATCGTCAAGACCCGGGTGATCGATGGTTCCTATTACGCGGCAGCGCATGCGCTCGGCTTTGAGCAGTACAATCCCAATGGCTCACAACGCTACCTTACGCAAGTCGCCGCGCGCGCCCTGATTTTCATCCAAGCGGATCATCCGGCGATTGGCCTGATGGCCGTGATGTTCGTCGGGATGGGGGAGGTCTCTTCCACCGAAATCAACGTCTACCCCGGTCAACAGGTGAAGAAAGGAGAGCAACTCGGCATGTTCCATTTCGGCGGCTCGACCCATACCCTGATCTTCCGGCCGCAAGTCGATCTGGAGTTCGATCTGCGTGGCCAGACGCCTGGTGTGTTCCCGGAGAAACCGCTGAACATCCCGGTGCGGGCGCGGATTGCGACGGTCCGGGCCGCGGGCGCGAATTAAGCGGGACGCTGACGTTCCCGTAACCACAGAAAGATCACCGGCGTGACGATCAGGATATGCACCAGGCTGGAGATCATCCCGCCGACCACCGGGGTGGCCAGCGGCTGCATGATCTCCACCCCGGTGCGCTGGAGCCAGAAGATGGGTGTCAAGGAGGCGATGGTGGTGGCCACCGTCATCACCTTGGGGCGCAGTCGCAGTCGCGCCCCGGCCTTGACGGCCGTGATCAGCTCCTCGCGGGTGAGTGCCCGGCCCAGGCGCTGCCGGGCGTCCTGCACCGACTCCTCCAGATAGGTCACCATGATGACGCCGGTCTGAATGGCCGTGCCGAATAAGGCGATATAGCCGACCCACACCGCGACGCTGAAGTTGAATCCCATCCACGCCTGGAGCAAGACGCCGCCGGTGAGTGCAAAGGGCACCGCCAGGATGACGTGCGCTGCCTCCCCGAACGAGCGGAAGGTCATCACCAGGGTCGCAAAGATGATGAGGATGACGGCGGGAAAGACATAGAGCAGGGTCTGGCGGGCGCGCAACTGCTGCTCATATTGGCCCGAGTATTCGATGGTCATGCCCGGCGCCAGGGTGACCTCGGCGGCAATGCGCTCCTTGATCGCGTCGACGAAGGAGCCCAGATCGCGGTCGCGCACATTGGCCTGGACGAAGACCCGCAGGCGGCCGTTCTCGCTCTGGATCTCGTTGGGGCCGACCACGCGCTTGAGATCGGCGACCTGGCGCAACTGCACCGTGGCACCCGAGGGAGTGGCGAGCGGGATCTCGCCGAGTTTGTCGATGTCGCCGCGTTCGTCCTGCTCCAACCGTACCTGGAGCGGCCAGCGTTCGCGGCCCTTGATGGTGGTGCCGACGGTGACCCCGCCGATGCCGGCTTCCACCTGACGGAACAACTCCTGGACGCTGAGCCCGTAGCGGCCGAGCAGGTCGCGGCGTACCTGGATTTCGAGGTAGGGCTTGCCCTGCACGCGGGAGGGCGCGACACCCACGGCCCCCTGCACCTGATTGATGACTCGCTCGACCTCGAACGCCTTCTGCTGGAGTGCATCAAGGTCGTTGCCGAAGATCTTCACCCCGACCTGGGCGCGGATGCCGGTGCTGGTCATCAGGATACGGTTCTCGATCGGCTGGAGAAACCCGGGCACATAACCGGGCAGGTCCATCAGGCGGGCCGACAGGTCACTGATAATGGAAGCCTTGGTGGTCCCGGGCGGCCACTGGTCGCGCGGTTTGAGCGTGATGGTGGTCTCGATCATCTCCACCGGTGCGGGGTCGGTCGCGGTAGTTGCGCGGCCGAGTTTGCCGGCCACCGTGGCGACCGCCGGGTGGACGCGGATCACCTGGTCCTGCCAGGCCACGATGCGCTTGACCTCGGTCAGCGCGGTGGCCGGGAGCATGACCGGCATGAAGAGCAGTGAACCCTCCTCCAGGGTGGGCATGAACTCGGTGCCGAACCCCTGGGTATGGCGCGCACCCGACTCCGGCAGCCAGGCATTGACCGTCCGCGGCAGGCCCCAGGCGATGACAATGCAAATGCACAGCAGGGTGGCCGCGAGCCCCAGGACGGTCTTGCGATGTCCAAGTGCCCAATCGAGCGCCGGCTCATAGACCCGCAACAGGCCCTTCATCAGCCAGTTCTCACTCTCCGGTTTGAGCGGGCCGCGCACGAGCAGGGTACAGAAGACCGGCACTGCCGTCACCGCGAGCAGCGTCGCCCCGATCAGCGCAAAGGTCTTGGTATAGGCGAGCGGATGGAACAGCTTGCCCTCCTGCCCGGTCAGCAGGAACACCGGCACGAAGGCCAGTATGATGATCAGCATCGAGAAGACCATGGGCCGCCCCACCTGGGTGGCGGCGGTCAGGGTCTGGGCAAAGACCTCCGCGGCATCGAGCCGGCGCTTGAGTGCTGCCTCGGCCCTTTCGCAATGACGGATCACATTCTCGGTCATGACGATGCCCGCATCGACCAGTACGCCGATTGAAATCGCAATGCCGGTCAGGGACATGATATTCGACGGGATACCGAATTGGTCCATCAGGATGAATGCAATCAGGATGGAAGCCGGCAGCGGCAGGGTGACGATCAGTATGCTGCGGAAATGGAAGAGAAAGAGGATGTGCATCAGGGTGACGAGGATCACCTCTTCGGTCAGCGCATCCTTGAGCGTGCCGATGGCGCGCCCGATCAGGTCACTGCGGTCATAGAAGGGGAGTACGCGCACCCCCGCGGGCAGACCCGGTGCGAGGGCCGAGATCTGCGCCTTCACGTCCGCAATGACGCGGTAGGCGTTCTCCCCATAGCGCATGACCACGATGCCGCCGACCACCTCCCGGCCATTGACATCCAGTGCGCCGCGGCGGAAATCGCCGCCGATCTGGATGGTGGCCAGATCTCGCAGATACAGCGGGGTGCCCTTGCGCGGCAGCACCGGGATCAGTTCCAGGTCGGCGGCCGTCTGCACCAGACCGACCCCGCGGACGATGAACTCGGCGCCGTTCTCCTCGATCGTCTTACCGCCGACATTGAGATTGGACCTGCTCACCGCATCCATCACCTCACCCAGGGTGGCGCCGTATTGCTTGAGCTTGAGCGAGGAGACCTCGATCTGATACTGGCGGACGAAGCCGCCGATACTGGCGACCTCGGCCACCCCCGGCACGGCGGCGAGTTGATAGCGTATATCGGTGTCCTGCAGGGTCCGCAGTGACCCCAGGTCCTGGGTGCCGGAGGCGTCATCGAGGTAATACTGATAGACCCAACCGAGTCCGGTGGCGTCCGGGCCGAGCCGCGCGATCACCCCCTGCGGTAACAGGTCGCCCAATGAATTGAGCCGCTCCAATACCCGGGTGCGGGCAAAATAGACGTCGACCTTGTCGGCGAAGATGACCGTGAGAAAAGAGAAGCCGAACATCGAGCTGGCCCGCACCGTCTTGACACCGGCCAGCCCTTGCAATGAAACCGACAGCGGATAGGTGATCTGGTCCTCGACCTCTTGGGGCGAGCGCCCGGGCCAGTCGGCATAGACGATGACCTGATTTTCCGACAGATCCGGGATGGCGTCGATGGGAACGCGCTGGAGCGCGAACAGGCCCCAGGCGCAGAGTGCGAGGAAGCCGCTGATGACCAGGAAGCGGTTGTGCAGCGACCAGGTAATGACGCGGTTAATCATACTGGACCCCGCGCGGGAACGCCGTGTGGTGGCACCGTAGGGGCGGGTTTCAAACCCGCCCCTACCCGAGCCGGTGGCGGATCACAGGACCGGCTCATTTCACCTCGTCTCCGCACCCGGGCATGGCTGAGCCGAAGAAGGGGTTGCGCAAGTGATGTGAACGCGAAAGCCAGCGCGCGGTACCGAGCACCGGACTCATCGGGCACTGGTAGATCCAGAGTTCTTCTCGGTGTTGGAGATGTTCGCTCCGCGCCAGGTCGGCGACGGCGGTACTGAATGGCTCGAAGTCACGCCGCGCAGCGTCCAGGTCGGGGGCGTCCGGCAGCTTGCCGGTGAATGCGGCCAAGGCGCCGCGGGCGGCCGGGGCATAGCCCGCGAGATAGGCCGCAAGTGCCGTGCGCATCGCGGGCAGGCCCTTCTGGTAGCCGGACAAATCGTCGGCGGCGAGGGCGGTGGTGGCATCCGCGGCGGCGAAGACCAGGGTGCGCAGCAGCGCGTAGGTCGCCTCGTTATGCGCTGGCGTGCCGGCGGCGACCTTGGCGGGCGTGACGGCCGCCGGGTCGGCCGCCGCAACATCCACCGCGGCATGGGCCAGTTGCGCCTGCGAATCCAGTATCAGACCGGCCTGGGTGACAACCCGGTCTCCCTGCTTCAGACCGTCCAGGACCTCGTCGTTGGTGTCGCCCACGCGACCGATCCGCACCTCGCGCGCCCGGTAGCCGGAACCCCCGGCGTCGACATAGACGATGGGCCGACCGCTGTGCTGAAGCACGGCGGCACGTGGCACCAGCAGGCCATCCAGCGAGCTTGCGGCCACCACCGCCTGTGCGGTCTGGCGGTAGCGCAGTCGGTGCTCGGGATTCTCCAGGGTGACCCGCACCCGCGCCGTGCGGGTCTTCTCGTTCAGGCTCGGGTCGATAAACGTAATGGGGGCGGTCAACACCTGGCCGGGTTGGGACGGTACGGACACCTCCACGTGCTGGCCCAGCCGCAGCCAGGCCAGGTCCGGTTCGTAGGCGTCGAACACGAACCACATCCGCGCAAAGTCACCGATCTCGAAGAGCGGATCATTGGTCTTGACATATTGGCCCTCGTAGACCGAGCGCGAGATCACGGTGCCGGAGAGTGGGGCGCGGATGTTGACCATTGCGGTCGGCTTGAGGGTGTGTTCCAGGATGCCGATCTCCTCCTCGGTCAGTCCCAATTCCAGTAGGCGTTCACGCGCCCCCGCGCGCTCCGACAGCGGTGTGGCGACCGCCCCGGCCTTGATCCGCTCGACGTATTGACGCTGGGCGGTGAGCATCTCAGGACTGAATACGGTGGCCAGCGGCGCCCCGGCCTCGACCTCGGCCCCGACATAGTTGACGTGGAGCTTCTCAATGCGGCCCGGAACCCGGGCGGCCAGGATGCGATGGCGGGTGTCGTCATCCTCAATGACCCCGCTGACGCGCAGCGTCCGGGTGAGCGCCCCACGGGTCACCTCGCTGGTCTGCACGCCAGTTACCGCGGCCTGAGCGGGGTTGAGTGTGACCAGGTTCGGATCGACGACGGCCCCGCCCTCACTGGCCACCGCGACCAGTTCCATGCCACAGATGGTGCAGTGCTCGCCTGGTTTGTCCGATTTGATCCACGGGTGCATCGGGCACTGATAGACCATGGCCGCATGGACGTGCAGGGGGGGGCTGGCGGGGCCTTCGACTGCGGCGCTTTGGCCGGCCAGGCCGGCAGCGGCGGCCAGTAGGCAGAGGGCGAAGAGTGACTTGGGCAAGGTATGCATAGTGAAACCGCAGCGGTACGCAGGCAGGTGTTGGCGGTCGGTACTGGGCCGTCGCCGGCGAAGTCCTCAACCTTGGGCGGGTATCCGATCCCGGCATAAGGGGATTATAGTCGGGGTTGTGCCGGGCAACGACAAGCGGTCGGTGCAACGAAAAGTCGGTAGCCCGAACCCGATTGGTCCGGAGTCTTTAGGATTTGTGAACCAGCGGCCTTGTGGTGGGCGGTGTGATCGGTAAGATGATCACGGCCAGAGCAACGTGTGCCGTTTGGTGCCGACCTTGCCGACCACCCGCATCAAGGCTATCCTCCCGTCTGAACTCGCCCTGGCACACTGGAAATGCCTGTCCCTATCCCGTGAATTGAAAGCGCGGGCGGGGAAGGTGGCTCCGGGTTTACGATGTGCGGCGGTGTTATCAGTGGGCCGGAGATGACCAGCGACAGCAAGCAACCAAATCACTTGGGGGAAGAGCAATGAGCGCAGAGTTGACGAATCGCAAGATACTCATCATTGAGGATGACCCGGATTTGCTGGCATTGATACGGCACGTCCTGCAACGCGAGGGTTATCAGGTCTTCATTGCCTCCAATGGTGCTGACGGCATTCTGGTCAATGAGCGACAGGACCCGGATCTGATTCTGCTGGACTTGCGCATGCCGGAAATGGATGGCATTGAGACTTTGCGCAATATCCGCGAATACGATGGGCGGGTGGTGATGGTCATCCTGACCGGGTATGGCTGCCCCGATACCATCAGGGAGGCGGCCGATCTGGATGTCAGTGAGTACTTGAGTAAGCCTTTTGAAAATTCAGATTTGGTAGAGGTGATCGGCAAGGCGCTCATGCCTTAACTGAAAGAGTCGATGCGATGAAAGAAAACAGAAGGCTGATCTATGTTCCGATTCTGCATGCCCAGGAAGACGCCGGGCGCACAGATTCGATCTTGAGCAACAAGAAGATAAGAAGAGGGCAAGTTGCTAAGGGAGTGTCGGCAGTTGAAGAGATGTGGAAGGGGATTGCTGCAAAAATCGGAGAGTTGAATATTTCCTGGGAGCATACGCGCATTTATCATGACGGGATGCCGGTGTGCAGTAATGAAGTCGTATTAGCCAGACGGCTGGCGGAAAGTGGTAGCCCGGATTTATCATTTATCTGCAAGTTGATCGAGAGCGGGGCGATCCTCGAGGGTACGGAAGATATGGATTTACTGATACAGGAGTATGATCTCCTCAATAAGTTACTGATGAATAATGTGGGCGCTGACCAAGCGGCGAGCAATGCGGAATACCAGAGCAGGAGCCGCGGGTTGCTGGCGTTACGCGATCAATTTATCTTGAATCGCATCGGCAGTACGCTGCAGCCGGGCGAGCTGCCGCTGGTGTTTATGGGGGTGATGCACCGTCTGGATAAGATGCTAGAAAACGACTTCGCAGTTTCTTATGTCATTTACCGCTTGCCATTCCGCAGTATCGGAACCATTTATAACGCCTGAGGCGTGAAAATATGCTTCGTAAAGCATCGTTGTTGAGCGCCGACCCGATCCTTTTTTCACCAATTTATCTTGATGCGGACAATGTGTCCACGGAAAAGCTACTCGCCCTTTATCGCTTTGCTAATCTCTTCTTCCCGAAAATGGGCTCCAGCCTGGTCAAGACGATTATGGACATGGAGCGGCATGGTGAGCGGCTGACGGCGAATAGTTCTCCACATGAGCGGCGCAAGCTGATCAGTCAGATGGAGAGTTTGAGTATGGATATACAATTTAAGGTCTGTGACGGCGGGCAGAATGTCATGGAGATTTCAATTCATATTGTGCCTAGCGAAGTGTTGGAGCGGGCGCAGCAGGGGGGGAATAGTTTAACGCAGTATCGCGAATTGAAGGATGACCTCGATAAATTGATTATCAAGCTGATCGCCAAGGAACTAAGTCGCCGGTTTACCGCCAAGATTGCCGAGGGTATCAAGGCCCTTACGGGAATCAAGCAGGTGCCGTCTTTTATTACCCAATTGCTCGAAATGGGCTGGATCAACGGCAATGGACAGTTGCTG
The DNA here is from genome assembly GCA_903837595.1 of uncultured Thiodictyon sp. Taxonomy (GTDB): domain Bacteria; phylum Pseudomonadota; class Gammaproteobacteria; order Chromatiales; family Chromatiaceae; genus Thiodictyon. Next base: position 24,117 of record CAILVI010000388.1, on the reverse strand, counting down.
CAAGGGGCCTCGATCGATGATCTATTGACGGGAAAGTATCGTGACCAGTTCGAGCAGTTGATGCCCAAGGAGCTGGTGCAGGAAGGGATGCAAATCCGCGACACTATCGAGACCTTCTTTGCCATCAGCCAGGATGATACGGATTCGCTGATTGCCGACGCCCGACGGCGTCATGCCCTGTTGGAGATCACGCTGCGGGAAACGAAGATGGCGTTTTAATACGGTGTCGCCGACCATCATGGGTGCAGCCATTCGTGTGCGCGGCCTGGTGCAGGGAGTGGGCTTCCGGCCCATGGTCTGGCGCCTGGCGCGGGAGTTCGGCCTGCGTGGCGATGTGCGCAATGACGGTGAGGGGGTGCTGATCCGCGTCTGGGCGGCAACGGATGCCGCCCCTGACCTGCTCGATCGTTTCTGCGCCCGGCTGCGGCTGGACTGCCCGCCATTGGCACGGATCGCTGCCATCGAGTCCAGCGCCATCGTTGTGCCCACCCCGCAGCCGCCCGGGTTCGTGATCCTGGCAAGTGCGGCCACCGGCGTGCAGACCGGTGTGGTGGCGGACGCGGCCACCTGTGCCGCGTGCGCCGCCCAGATCCTGGACCCGGCCGATCGCCGTTATCGCTACCCCTTTACCAACTGCACCCATTGCGGGCCGCGTTTGAGCATCCTGCGCGCCATTCCCTATGACCGTGCCAATACCAGCATGGCGGTCTTTAGACTCTGCCCGGCCTGTGCCGCCGAGTATCGGGAGCCTGCGGACCGGCGCTTTCATGCCCAGCCCAACGCCTGCTCGGCCTGCGGTCCACGCGTCTGGTTGGCGGATGGGGCGGGGCGGGAACTGGACCCGGCCGACTTCGGCGCCGGGGACGCCATCGCTGCGGCCGCGCGGCTGCTGGGTGAGGGGCGCATTCTGGCGATCAAGGGCATCGGGGGCTTCCACTTGGCCTGCGATGCCGCCGATGCCGCGGCGGTGGCGGAACTGCGTCGCCGTAAGCGGCGCTTCGGCAAGCCCTTCGCCCTGATGGCCAGGGATTTGGCGGTCATCCGGCGCTATTGCCGGGTGGGGGACGGCGCGGCCGCACTGTTGGCGAGCCCGGCCGCGCCGGTCGTGCTACTGGAGCGGCGGCCGGAAACCCCGGCCGCGGCGTTGGCGCCGGATCTCGCCCCCGGCCAATCGACCCTGGGCTTCATGCTGCCCTACAGTCCCCTGCACCTGTTGTTGCTGGCGCACTGGGAACGGGCGCTGGTGATGACCAGCGGAAACCTGAGCGACGAGCCGCAGTGTATCGACAATGCTGATGCCCTGATGCGGCTGGGTGCTCTCGCCGACTTCGCCCTGCTGCACGACCGGGCGATCGTCAACCGGGTGGACGATTCGGTGGTGCGTTGGATGGAGGGGGCGCCGCGGCTGTTGCGGCGGGCGCGCGGCTACGCCCCGACGCCCCTCGTCCTGCCGCCGGGTTTTGCCGACTGTGCGTCGGTCCTGGCGATGGGTGGTGAGCTCAAGAACACGGTCTGCCTGCTGCGTGACGCTCAGGCGATCTTGACGCAACACCTGGGCGACCTGGAGGAGGCGCACACCGCCCGCGAGTATGCGCATACCATCGATCTCTATCAGTCCCTGTTTGAGCACCGCGCGGCGCGAATCGCGGTCGACCTGCACCCGGACTATCGCGCGAGTCTCACCGGCCGGGAGCGGGCCGCCCGGCAGCGGCTGGAACTGGTCCAGGTCCAGCACCACCACGCCCATATCGCCGCCGTCCTGGCCGATAACGGCTGGCCCCTGGACGGCGGGCCGGTACTGGGCATCGCCCTGGACGGCCTGGGTTACGGGGCGGATGGGACCCTCTGGGGCGGGGAGTTTCTGGCGGCCGACTATCGCGGCTATCGGCGCCTGGGCTGGCTGCGGCCGGTCCCCCTGCCCGGCGGCACTCGGGCGATCCTGGAGCCCTGGCGCAACCTGGTGGCGCAGATCGAGGTGTGTCTGGGCTGGGAGGAGTTCAGGCGCCGCTGGCCGGGTCTGGAGCTCACCCGGCGACTGGCCGAACGGCCCCTGCCCATGCTCCGCACCCTGATGGCGCGCCGCCTCAACGCGCCCCTGTCAAGTTCCGCCGGGCGCCTGTTCGACGCCGTGGCCGCGGCCCTGGGGCTGTGTGCCGAGCGGATCAGCTATGAGGGGCAGGCGGCCATTGAACTAGAGTCACTGGCGGTGGGGGCGATGGAGACCGCTGGAGCGGGCTACCTTTGGGGTCGCATCGCTCACGATGGCTGCACCCTGCTCGACCCCGCCCTCCTGTGGGCCGGTCTTTTCGACGACCTGGCCGCCGGGGTTCCGGCGGCGCAGATCAGCGCCCGGTTCCACCAGGGTTTCTGCCGCGCCGTGGCCGACCTGGCCGCCGACTTGGCGGGAGCCCAGGGGCTCACGCGGGTCGCGCTGTCCGGCGGGGTCTTCCAGAATCGGCTGGTCTTGGAAGGTGTCTGCCACCGCCTTCGCTGGCGTGGGTTCGAGCCCCTGACCCACCATCAGGTGCCCGCCAACGACGGTGGTCTGGCCCTGGGCCAGGCGGTAATTGCGGCGGCTTGGGTCGGTGACCCTTCGCCTTGCTCGTAACTGCGCCCATCGCAAGATTGGAGCGCCGGCAGTCAGTCGCAGTCTTGCCACGGAAACACACGGAACGACACGGAACCATTCCTCTTTTTCCGTGTTTTCGGTGTGCTTCCGTGGCTAAAATCCCCGCAACCTAACATCGGTGGCTGGGACGATGATCGAGGCCCTCAGCGCTATAGCGACCCCCAGGTATTCTTGCGCCGCCCCGGGCGCAGGCGGGGCAGGATCAGGCCGAGCAGCATCCCGCCGATCAGGACCCCGGCCCCGATCAGGAACCAGCGCTGGTTGGTCTGGTTCTTGAAATCGCGGTTTTCCTGTTCCAGGTCGGCCTGGGCGCGGGTCATATCCGCCACCTGGAGCCGCAGGCGCTCGCGGTCGCTGGTGACCTCCAGGACGTTCGCGCTGGCGTGGCGAATCGTCGCGAGTTGCTGCTCCAGCAGATTCTTCTTCTGCTCCAGGTCCTGGTAACGCGACTCCAGATCGGTCCGCTCGGCCTGGGTCTTGGCGAGTCGGGCGGAGAGCGCATCCGGTGACTGTAGCAACTGGGCCAGCCGTGCCTCCAGTTCGGGGACGCGGTTGCGTGCCGCGGGTTCGGTCTGAATCAGCTCCTGCGGCACGAAGCCCACCGTGCCGTCCGGGGTCTTGACCTGGGTGTATTTGGTGGTCTGGTTGACCGCCAGCACCTCGAGCGGCGTGCCGCTCGGCAGCATCTTGAGGACCTTGTAGCGGGTGCTAGCCCCGGCCCGCAGGCTGATCTCCAGCTGATCGGTCACATAACGGGTCTCGGCCTGCGCCCACGACGGAATCAGTAGCGCAGCACACAGTCCGCACAGCAACGGCGCTAATGGTTTCATGGGGCGTCCTCGCTACGATGTGTTGTAAGGCCTTTTTCAGTGCAAAAGGCGCGGCCGCCTCAACCTGCGGGTACCAGTAGAAACTCAAGCAATGCCTTTTGCACATGCAGCCGATTCTCGGCCTCATCCCAGACCACTGACTGGGGGCCGTCGATCACCGCGGCGCTCACCTCCTCCCCGCGGTGGGCGGGCAGGCAGTGCATGAAGAGTGCGCCCGGCGCGGCGTTGGCCATCACCGCCTCGTTGACCCGGAAGGGGGCGAAGGCCGCCATGCGCGTTGCCAGTTCGTCTTCCTGGTGCATGCTGGCCCACACATCGGTGGCGATGAGATCGGCCCCCGCGGCGGCGGCCGCGGGGTCGTGCATGATCTCGCAGCGGTCCGCGTACAAGGCCAGCAGGGCGGGGTCCGGCTCGAAGCCCACGGGGCAGCCGATGCGCAGCTCGAAATCCAACAGGCGTGCCGCCTCCATGTAGGTCTGGCACATGTTGTTGCCGTCGCCGATCCAGGCCACCCGCCGGCCGCGGAGTTCACCACGGTGCTCGACATAGGTCTGGATGTCCGCCAGGACCTGGCAGGGGTGCAGGCGGTTGGTCAGGCCATTGATGACCGGGACCTGCGAGTAGGCCGCGAAGCGCTCGACGGTCTCCTGCTCAAAGGTGCGAATCATCACCGCGTCGACCATGCGCGAGAGGACCCGGGCGGCGTCCTCGACCGGTTCACCGCGCCCCAGCTGGGTATCGCGTGCCGACAGAAACATGGCGTGACCGCCGAGTTGCGCCATGCCCGCCTCGAAGGAGACGCGGGTGCGGGTGGACGACTTCTCGAAGATCATCGCGAGGATGCGGTGGCGCAGAGGGCGATAGTCCTCCCCGCGCCGGCGCATGGCCTTCAGTTCGATGGCCCGCGCGATCAGGGCGCGGATCTCGGCGGCGGTCAGGTCGGTGAGCGAGAGGAGGTGCCGACAGGTGGTCGGGGTGGCTTGCATCGCGGGTCCGTTCTCCGGGAATGGGTCGAGCGCGCCCTCAAGGGGCAGTGAGGAAACGGTGAATCAGGGCGCTGAGGCCCTCCACTAGCTGGTCGGCCTGGTCCTGATCGATGATCAATGGCGGCAAGAGCCGGATCACCCGCTCCGCGGTGACATTGATCAGCAATCCCGCCGCCAGGGCCTGTGCCACCAGGTCGGCACAGGGCCGGTCCAGTTCGATCCCGAGCATCAGGCCGCGACCGCGGATGGCGACCACCCCCGCCGTTCCGGCCAGGGACTCCCGGAAGGCGTCGAGCAGGGCGGTGCCTTGGGTGGCGGCGTGTGCCACCAGGTGCTGCGCGGTGATGGTCTCCAGCACCGCCCGTGCGGCACGGCAGGCCAGCGGATTGCCGCCGAAGGTCGAGCCATGGGTGCCGGGGCCGAAGACCTCGGCGGCCGCCCCGCGGGCCACGCAGGCGCCGATCGGGACCCCATTGCCGAGTGCCTTGGCCAGGGTGATCACGTCCGGCACGATGTCGGTGTGCTGGAAGCCGAACCAGCGCCCGGTGCGGCCGATGCCGGTCTGGATCTCGTCCAGGATCAGGAGCCACCCCTCGCGGTCGCAGATGCGGCGCAGGGCCGGCAGGTAGTCGTCGCCGGGGATATTGACGCCGCCCTCGCCCTGGATGGGCTCCACCAGGATGGCGACGATGTTCTTGCGGTTCGCGGCGGCGGTCTCGATGGCGCCGATGTCGTTGTACGGGACGCGCACGAAGCCCTGCACCAGTGGCTCGAACCCGGCCTGGACCTTGCGGTTGCCGGTCGCGCTCAGCGTCGCCAGGGTGCGGCCGTGGAAGCTGTTCTCCATCACCAGGATGGTCGGGTTCTCGATGCCGCGCTGGTGGGCGTAGAGGCGCGCCAGCTTGATCGCCGCCTCGTTGGCCTCGGCCCCCGAGTTGCCGAAGAAGACCCGGTCCATGCCCGCGAGCGCAGTGAGCAGGGCGCCCAGGCGCTCCTGTTCGGCGATGCGGTAGACATTGGAGGTGTGCACCAGCAGCCCGGCCTGCTCACACAGGGCGTCGCGTACCGCCGGGTGGGCATGGCCCAGGCCGCACACGGCGATTCCGGCCAGCGCGTCCAGGTAACGCGTGCCGTTATCGTCCCACAGCCACACCCCTTCGCCGCGGGCGAAGGTCACGGGCAATCGTTTGTAGGTCGCCATCAAGGGTTCGCTCATAGAGGCCCTGCCGAATCGGCTCCGGGACGCGCGAGGTGCCGCGTCCAAAAAAACAAAAGGCGGTTCCTTGACGCGGGAAACCGCCCTGACAGAAACACCAAGCGACGAAAGATAGCGCGTCCGCCCCAAGTAAGACAAGTGTTTGGAAGCCGCCATCGCGCATTTCTGGTGATTGCGGGGCTCCAGGCGGGCACGGTGGCGTATCGGACGGGGGAAAGTGGCTCAGATCAGACGTTTTTCCGGGGGAACCGGGGGCCGCACCTGACCGCTGGCGGCCGATGGTCCTGAATCATGGTTAAGGTTGCTTAACAATCGAACCGTACCCTGATCGCGGCCTTCTCGCGGGGCCTGCAACGCGCGCTGACAGTGCCATCAGCGGTATTCGTCGAAAAAGGGCTCGTCCACTTCGTAGACCGTCTTCGGTCTTACGCCCAGTTCTAAGCGCTCGAACAGCTTGACCAGGGTATCTCCGTCTACCAATTCGATGGGTGGCGCCCCATCGCGTCTTGCTTCCTTCATCGCCTCGGTCGTAAAGGTACCGGTTGTGATGATAATCCCTTTGTCCGCTCGTCCCATCATCGCTCCGCGGAAATCACGCACCTGTGATGCCGAGACCGCGCCAGCATAGCGCTTACATTGAAACAAAACCGTGAAACTCACAAAGGGGTTGACCTGCAAGATGCCATTGCCGTCAATGCCTCCGTCGCAGGACTTGCCGGTCACAACGACCCGCTCAAAGCCGGACTCGCGCAGTAATCGTTGGCACACGCGCTCAAACCCACCGGGTGACAGTGATCGCAGGACATCCAGCAGGGTTCTGGCATCTACGGTGTCATCGCTACGATCCGTCGGGGGGACGGTATCGGCTTCATTTTCCGCCGCATTCTCATTTCCCGTGGTCCGTGTAGTCGCGTGTATATCCTTGAAAAGTCTTGATACTATGTTTGGGGTTAGTTGTCGGTGACGTCCCTTCTCGGTCAATGCCCAGACCCCGCGCCGTGAAGAGTCGACAATGTCTGCTTTGGCTAAGTAGAAACGTGCCCACGCTACCTGGTTGCGTACGCGCGAACTGCCGCTCTTATTTGTTTCTGCCTGTTCTTGTTCGGAAATGTGCAGGCGCTCCAGCACGGCATTAGTCACTTCCTTCGGTTGACCCGAGCCACCGAGTTCGCGCAGCGTCTCCATAATTGGAATGCAGAATCGTAGAAACTGTGGTCCTTTGATTTTTTCCATCGTTGTTCCAAATCAGTAAGCAGCGCGTCGTCTTTGATCTCGGTCGTAGCTCCGGCCGCATGCCTCGCGTCGCACAGCGACTAACACAGGCGTGACACCGCCGCAGCGGTGTCACGAGAGCGCCGGAGAAGGCCCGTCTCTGGCTCGCGTTGCTCTTTTGTGTGTTAACCAAGCCGGGGCGCCTCAAGCGCCCCGGCTACCCTACCTCTTCTTCGGCGGCAGCAGGTCCGTGATGGAGCCGTGGGCCATCTCCGCGGCCATGCCGATGGTCTCGTTTAGCGTCGGATGGGGGTGGATGGTCAACCCGATGTCTTCCATGTCCGCGCCCATCTCCAAGGCCAGGACGGTCTCGCCAATCAGTTCACCGGCGTTCACGCCAACGATGCCGGCGCCCAGGATGCGGTGGGTTTCCGGGTCGAACAGGAGTTTGGTCAGCCCTTCCTCCCGGTGGATGCCAAGTGCCCGACCGCTCGCGGCCCAAGGGAAGACGCCCTTCTCGTAAGCGATCCCCTGCTTCTTGGCCTCGGTCTCAGTGAGTCCCATCCAGGCGATCTCCGGGTCGGTATAGGCCACCGAGGGGATGGTGAGCGGGTCGAAGAGGGCCGGCAGGCCGGCGATGACCTCGGCCGCCGTCTTGGCCTCATGGGTCGCCTTGTGGGCGAGCATGGGGTTGCCCACCACGTCGCCGATCGCGTAGATGTTGGGTACGTTGGTGCGCAGGTGCGCGTCCACCGGGATGAAGCCCTGGGCGTCCACGGTGACCCCGGCCGCCTCGGCATTGATCAGCTTGCCGTTGGGTCGGCGGCCCACCGCGACCAGCACCTTGTCGTAGGTGGCCTCCCCCGGGTGCTTGCCCTCGAAGACGACCTTGATGCCATCGGCGCTCGCGTCCATGCGTGCCACCTTGGTTTGAAGCAGGATGCGTTCGTAGCGCGGCTTGATCGCCTTCTCCAGCACCCGCACCAGGTCCAGGTCGCAGCCGGGGATGAGTTGGTCCTGTAGTTCCACCACGTCGATGCGTGAGCCCAGGGCGGCGTAGACGCTCGCCATCTCCAGCCCGATGATGCCGCCGCCGACGATCAGCAGACGCCCCGGGATGTCCCTGATCTCCAAGGCGCCGGTGGAGTCCATCAACCGCGGGTCCTCGTGGGGGAAGCCCGGGATGCGCACCGGGCTCGACCCGCAGGCGATGATGCATTGGTTGAAGTTGACGGCGATCCGGCCTTCGCGGGTCTCCACGCTCAGGCGGCGCTGACCCTCGAAGCGCGCACTGCCGGTCACGATCTGTACCTTGCGCTGCTTGGCCAGCGCGGCCAGCCCCCCGGTGAGGCGCTCGACCACCTTCTGCTTGCCGGCGCGCATCTGGTCCAGATCGATCTGCGGCGGCGCGAAGGTCACGCCCATCGCGCCCAGCGCCTTGGCCTCTTCGATGATGGCGGCGGTGTGCAGCAGGGCCTTGGAGGGGATGCAGCCGACGTTGAGACAGACCCCGCCCAAGGCGCCGTAGCGCTCGATCAGGACCACGCGCTTACCCAGGTCGGCGGCGCGGAACGCCGCCGTGTAGCCGCCTGGTCCGCCGCCGATGATCGCAATCTCGGTGCTGATGTCCTGGCCCTGGGCCGGGGTTTGGCCGGGGGTTGCTGCTGGGATGGGTTCGCTCATGATTGCTCTGCTTGGCTCAAAGGAGTGATCGAGGGTCCGTGCGCGGCGGCCGCGGGAACTGCGCCAATCCTAACCGATGGGGCGTCGGACGGGGGGCGCGTTGAGGCCCGCCGCCGCCGCAGGCCTCTGGTATATTTTGCGCTGACTGACCTTCGACCCGGTTTCCAGACCATGCCAGCGACGCTTCGCGCCATTCAAGCCGACCTCACCACCCTCGCGGTCGATGCCATCGTCAATGCGGCCAATGGGTCGCTGCTCGGTGGCGGGGGGGTGGATGGGGCCATCCATCGCGCCGCCGGGCCGGCGTTGCTCACTGAGTGTCGCGCGCTGGGGGGGTGTGCGATCGGGGACGCGAAACTCACGCGCGGCTACCGGCTGCCCGCGCGCCATGTCATCCATACCGTCGGGCCAGTCTGGCAGGGCGGAGCCGCGGGCGAGCCGGAACTGCTCGCCGCCTGTTACCGCCGCTGCCTGGAGGTTGCCGCGGCCGCCGCGCTGGGCTCCCTGGCCTTCCCGAGCATCAGTACCGGCATCTATCGCTATCCCATTGCCGCCGCCGCCCGGATCGCCGTCGCGACCGTCCAGGACGGTGTGCTGCGGTACCCGGGGATTCAAGAGGTGGTCTTTTGCTGCTTCTCGGCGGCGGATCTGGTCGTCTATGAGTATCTGCTGGGAGTATCTGCTTGGGCGAGCGAGTAGTTCCGGGCGGAGATGGAAGTCATGCGCGCATAGCAAAAACGGGTTGCCCGGTATTCCCGGTCAACCCGCTTTTCAATTGGCGTCCCCACGGAGATTCGAACTCCGGTCGCCGCCGTGAAAGGGCGGTGTCCTAGGCCTCTAGACGATGGGGACTGAAGTTGTTCCCTTTTTATCAAGGAATCCGGTTCCCAAATAGGTGTACCAGATTTTCAGCATTTGGTGGAGCCAGACGGGATCGAACCGTCGACCTCAACACTGCCAGTGTTGCGCTCTCCCAGCTGAGCTATGGCCCCGAATCAATCGACACAAACTGAATCAATCGAGACGAAAATGATACCCGCAGATTCGCCGCCTGTCCAGCCCATTTTTTCAGCTGCCTGATGTGATGTCGCCCCTCTGTCGGGGTGCTAAGCCAAATCCGGGGCTTGCGTGCTGACCGCCGGTGCGGGCATGGTATGCAGGCCTTCGCAACCATCCACGGGAGTCTCAACTATGATGCGAACCTTTTTGTTCCTGGCGACCAATGTGGCCGTGCTGGTGGTCATCAGCCTGGTCTTCAACCTGCTTGGCCTGACCGGCGTCAACGCCGCTGGCGGGCTCGACCTGACGTCGCTGTTGGTGATGTCCGCCATCATCGGCTTCACCGGGTCACTTATCTCGCTGTTTCTCTCCAAGTCCATGGCCAAGCGCGGCATGGGTGTGCAGGTCATTGAGCAGCCGAGCACCCCCTTCGAGCGCTGGCTGGTGGACACGGTGGCCCGTCAGTCCCAGGTGGCGGGGATCAGGATGCCCGAGGTCGGGATCTTCGATTCGCCGGAGCCCAACGCCTTTGCCACTGGCTGGAACCGCAACGCGGCCCTGGTGGCGGTGAGTACCGGGCTCCTCCAGACCATGACCAAGGACGAGGTGGCCGCCGTCGTCGGCCACGAGATCAGCCATGTGGCCAACGGCGACATGGTGACTCTCACCCTGATTCAGGGTGTAGTTAACACCTTCGTGGTGTTCCTGTCGCGGATCATCGGCAGTGTAGTGGACCAGGCACTGCGCGGTTCCAACGATCAGCGCTCAGGTCCAGGCATCGGCTCGTTCATCGCGACGATGGTCGCGCAGGTCTTGTTGTCCTTCCTTGCGACTATGATTGTGATGTGGTTTTCCCGTTACCGTGAGTTCCACGCCGATGCGGGGGGGGCGCGGCTCACCAGTCGGCGCCAGATGGCCGATGCCCTGCGCGCCTTGCAGCGGGGGCACGCCACCACCGACCTGCCGGCGCAGGAGTTTGCCGCCTTCGGTATCAGCGGCGGCATGGGCCAGGGGCTCCAGGCCCTGTTCATGAGCCATCCGCCCCTGGAGGTACGCATCGCCGCGCTGGAGTCTGGGCGAGATTGACCGTACTCGCCGGTCCCCATCTGATCCGTCAGACAGGGACCGGCGAGCGGGACTATTTCTTTGCTTCGTCCTTCTTGGCCGGCGCCGCTGCGGCAGGTGCAGCGGCGTCCGTCTTGGGGGCCACCTTAACCACGTCCTCGTTCAGTTCGATCTTGGCCGCGTCGCGCAGCTTGTTGACATCCACGGCCAGTTTTTGGCGTTGCACCACGGCGGTGAGTTGGGGTTTGGCGTCCTCGAAGCTGGGCGGTTCGGCGGTGCGGGTCTCTTGCAGGTTGATCACATGCCAGCCGAACTGGGTCTGCACCGGCTCCTTGGAATAGCTGCCGGGCTTCATCTTGGCGACCGCTTCGGCGAAGGGCTTGGGCATCAGGTTTGCGTCGAACCAATCGAGCGCCCCACCGTCGGTTTTGGCGGTCGACACCTCTGAGTTTTTCTTCGCCAGTTCGCCGAAGTCGGCCCCCTTTTCAAGGTCCTTGATGAGCTTCTTAGCCGTGGCCTCGTCCTTGACCAGGATGTGCCGGGCCTTGAATTCGGTGCGGGCGGCGGTCTTCTTGACCTCCTCGTAGGCCTTCTTCAACTCGTCATCCGTGACCTTGAGTTCCTGGGCCATGGCGCCCAAGGCGGCGTTGGACATGACCTTCAGGCGTTGAACTTCAATGGCTTGGGCTACTTCCGGCAGGTCCTGGAGTTTACGCTTCTGCGCCTCTTGGGCGGCGACCACCATCGTCATGAATTCGTTGAACACTTGTTGCTGGAAGGCCGGGTCGGTCTGGTTGTTCTGGCCCTGGGTGTCCTGCAACCGCTCCAGGAAAAACATACGGAAGAGATCCAGGGGATAGGCGACGCCATTGACCACGGCGATATTGGCGTTGGCCGGGGGGGCGGCCGGTGCGGCCGCCGGTTTGGCGTCTTCCGCCAGGCAAATTCCGGAGGCGAGCAGGGCGCCGATGACGAAGGACACACGCGTCTTGAGCATTGCTTGAAGTTCCGTAAGTTGGAGAGGATGGGTGAGTGGTGCCCGGTGCCGATCCGGGCGTGACGCTGATCCCGGTTGGGATCAGGCCGGGAATACCTGTTTGAACGGTTTTACCTCCACCTGCGCGTAGACGCCGGCCGTGACATAGGGGTCCGCGCCGGCCCAGTGTTGCGCGGCCGCCAGATCTGGGAATTCGGCGACGACCAGTGAACCAGTGAAGCCGGCCGCGCCCGGGTCAGCGCTGTCGATCCCCGGGTGGGGGCCGGCGAGCACCAGTCGCCCCTCGTCCTGGAGGGCCCGCAGCCGCTCCAGATGGGCGGGGCGGGCGCTGAGCCGGGCGGTGAGGCTCGCGGGATGGTCGGTGGCGATGATGGCGTAGAGCATGTCAGACGGCATCCGCGGTCTGGGGTTCGTCCTTGATGTGGCGTCCCAGATAGACCGCCTGGGCGATCACGAACAGCACGGTCAGCCCCATCATGCCGAACAGTTTGAAGTTGACCCAGTAGCCTTCGCGGGTGTGGGCATCGTTGCACAGTGCCAGCAGATTCCCGGAGAACTCGTCGGCGCACTTGGCCAGATCAATGGTGTCCTTGGTGCTCGCCAGGAGCAAGGCCTGGTGGGCCTGGTAGAAGCCGGTCGCCCAATAGACCACCACGAGGTTGACCAGGCCCAGGGCGAAAAAGAACAGTGCCCAGGACAGGTTGAGGCGGCGCCAGATGGCGGCCGGAACCGTCACCGCCTGGCCCATCATGCGTTGGACCAGGGGGCGCTCGCCGATCCACTGGCTGCCCAGGAAGGCGCCGGCGAACAGCCAGTTGACCAGGCTCGGCTTCCACATGACGAAGATCGGGTTGTGCAGGAAAATCGTCAAGCCGCCGAAGACGACGATCAAACCCAGGGTCGCGAGCAGCAGCGTGTCCACCCGGTGCTGGTGCCACCAGACCCAGGCGAACTGGAGTGCCGCAGCGGTGATCGCCACCCCGGTGGCCCAGTAGATGCCCGCCACCTTGTAGGCGATGAAAAAGAGGACGATCGGGAGCAGGTCGAACAGGATTTTCATCAAAAAGCCTTAAAGTTGCGGCTGACAAGGGCCACTGGGTGCAGGGTGCATGGCCGTCCGACGGGGTTCACGCGGTTCGGCGGTTTTCCCGGCGTCGCGTGCCGCGGCGGGACGCGGAGCATAAGCCCTGGACCCGGGGGCGGTAAAGTCCGCCGCGTCGGGTGGCGGCTCCGAACGCCCGCCTACCCGGGGTGGCGACGGCCCGGGCGCGCTCCGCAGGAGGGCGCCGCCGGGTGAGTGTTTCCACTATTTTACAGGCATTTGCGAACCCGAACCTGCGCCTGTTGTAGAATTGCGCGAGCGCAGGCGGTGTTTGCCAAGGAACTTCCATCATGTGACGTATTGCCATTGCGCTTCGGCACCATTCCAGAAAGCAGCACGTATCAACCGATGGCACACATTCTGATCGTCGAAGACAGCAGCATCCAGGCCGAAATGCTGAGGCGCCTGCTGGCCGATGCCGGGTACGCGGTGCGCGTGGCGCGCGACGGCGCCGAGGGTTTGCGCATGGCACAAGCCGCGCGGCCCGACCTGCTGATCAGCGATATCACTATGCCGGTGATGGATGGCTTTGAGTTGTGTCGGCACATTCGCGCTGATGCGGCCTTGCGCACATTACCGGTGATTTTGCTGACCGCCATGAGCGACGTGCAAGATGTGGTGCGGGGGTTGAATGCGGGTGCCGATAACTATGTCACTAAACCCTACGATCCCGCATTGTTGCTCAGCCGGGTCAGCGACTCGCTGAATCAACCGAGCCAAGTGGCAGCGGAGTGCAAGCTGCCGCTCCAGGCCCAACTGGGCGGGGAGGTGTTTCAGGTCAACACCGGCTCGCAGCAAATGTTGAACTTGCTGCTGTCGATTTATCGCAATGCCTTGGAGCAGAACAAACTGCTCCAATCCACGCAGGATGCGCTCACCGAGCTGAACAGCAAACTCCAGCAAGAGGTGGAGACGAAGTCCGCCGCGTTGATCGAGCACGAACGCAAATTGAGCGCTGAGCGGGAGATGCTGCTGAAAAAGGAGGCTGCGCACTTCCACGCGCTGCATGATACCTTGCTCGAGTCCGTCACGGCCATAGCCGCGACGGTGGAAATGCGTGACCCCTACACCTCCGGTCACCAGCGCCGGGTGTCCAGGCTGGCGGTCTTGATTGGCAAGGAATTGCAGCTGTCAGAGCATGATCTGGAGGGCCTCCAGATAGCCAGCGTGGTGCATGATGTCGGCAAGATTCGCATCCCGGCCGAAATCCTGACCAAGCCCAGTCGACTGGATGAGGTGGAGTTCAATTTCATCAAGACCCATGCCCAGACCGGCTACGACATTCTGAAGAATATCCACTTTCCCTGGCCGATTGCCGACATTGTGTTGCAGCACCATGAGCGGCTGGACGGCTCTGGTTACCCGGGGGGGCTCAAAGGCGATCAGATCCTGTTGCAGTCGAAGATCCTGGCCGTGGCCGACGTCGTGGAGTCGATGTCCACCTCGCGGCCCTACCGCCGGTCTCTGGGTATTGAAGTGGCCATTGCCGAGATTGAGGCGGGCCGCGGCATCAAGTTTGAACCGATCGTGGTGGATGCCTTTATCGCGATCCATGACCAGGGCGTGTGGGCGCCGGAGGTGGCTTGATCCCAAGCAGATCGGTTAAGCCGCGAAGTGTAACGCCTGATATGATTCTGAATAGAGCCGTTGTCGTTGTCGTTGTCGCAATCGAGGTTATCGTGGCGCCCCGGATTCTCTCGTGCATCGCTTCTCCGATTACGACAACGACAACGGTGCTGCGAACAACCCCTAACGGACCTGTTTAACTCACTCAATGAACCGCGCCTTAGGCTGCGTTGCGTGCGATTGACGCACTGTCGGCCTCAGCGCCTGGCGAAGCGGCTCAGCATCGCGGCAATCTCGTCGGTGGGCAGTACGTATTGGGCTGCGCCGAGTTCGATGGCCACGGCTGGCATACCAAAAATGACGCTGGTGGCCGCGTCTTGAGCGATGGTGGGTGCGCCCGCGTCGCGCATGGCCTTAAGGCCCACGGCTCCATCGCGCCCCATGCCGCTCAATAACACCCCAAGCGCGGCGGCGCCATAGTGGCGCGCGACCGAGGTCAGCAAGCGGTCCACTTGCGGGCAATGCACGTCGGCAGCGGTACAGGACGCGACACTGAAGCGGCGGTTGGCATCCAATAGTAGGTGACGCCCTTCGGGGGCAAAATACACAGTGCCGGGTCGGGGCACTTCGCCCGGCCGGGCCAGCTCCAGCTTCAAGGCGCTTTGAGTCTGCAGCCAGCTCAGCATCCCGTCCAGAAATCCCTGGCTGATATGCTGCACACACACGAGCGGCACCGGGAAGGTCTTGGGCAACAGCTCCAGAATACGGTTCAATACCTGCGGGCCGCCGGTCGAGGCACCCAGCGCTATCAGCTCGATGCGTTTGCGTAGTGGTGAGGGGATGACTGGGGTGTCCGCCGGGGTCGGCCGGACGGCTGGTGCGGCTACCGCCAAGCGCCGGCTCATGCTCGGGGCCTGAGCGATGGCGCGAATTTTGTCCAGCAACTCTTGCGCCTCGCGGCCTCCGATGCCGCCATCGTGGCCCAGCGGCTTGGCCAGCACGTCCAAGGCACCGGCCGACAGCAACCGGAAGATGTTGTCCTTATGGAATGACTGCACGGCCACGCTCAATACCAGAATCACGCAGGGATGCTGCTGCATGGCCTTGAGGATGAACTCCATGCCGTCCATCACCGGCATGTGGTAGTCGGTAATGACGAGATCAGGCCGCAATTGCGGCAGCAGAGTCAGTGCGGCGCGCCCGTCGGCGGCGGTGCCTACCACCTCCATGTCCGGCGCCGCGCTCAGCAGGCGCTTGAGCATATACAATTCGGTTGCCGAGTCCTCTACCAGCAGCAGGCGGATGCGGCGTTGGCTCCTCTGTTCCGGGACATCTGTCATGGGTGGCGGTTCTTTTTCATTCAGGCCAAGCGGGCCAGGCAGTCCAGCAGCAGGCTCTGGTCGAACTCTGATTTGCTGATGTAGGCGTCGGCCCCGACCTCCATGCCGCGGCGGCGATCCTCTTCACTGGCCAGCGCCGTGATGAGTATGATGGGCAGTTCGGCGAACGTCCGATTCCGGCGTATCCTTTCGGCTAACTCCAGTCCCGACATCCGGGGCATTTGAATGTCGGATACCACCGCATCGAACGGGTGCAGTGTCAGCGTGTTCCAGGCGTCCAGCCCGTCGACGGCGGTGACGACTTCATACCCGGCGGCCTCCAGAATGCGGCGCTCCTGCATGCGGGTGGTGATGCTGTCTTCTGCCAGCAAGATGCGCTTGGCCGGCGCGGCGGCGGCTTCGCCAGCGGCGGCAGTGGCCGCCGGGGCGGTGTTGCGTGCGCTGCGGGTCATGCTGCGCAGCAGGTCGTAGGGGTTTAGCACCGGGCACACCAGCCCGGTCGTGAGCACCGCCAGGCCGGAGACGTTGCGCACGCGCACGAGCGGTGTGGTGGTGGGCTTGACTACGATGTCTTCGCTTTCCAGCACCTCGTCGAGCGCCAACCCAAAGGTGTCGTTGTCCACCTTCAGCACCAAACAGTGCAACCATTCGTCTTCTTTCAGCGCCGGCGGTGCGCGGTCTAGCAGCAGCCCCAGTCGCTCGAGGGGGATGGCCTGGTGGTCCCGGTAAAACCACTGGCGGCCTTCCAGGGTATGCAGTTGCGCGGGCCGCAGGCGCGTGACGAACACAATGTCCTCGAATGCCACGGCATAGGTCTGACCCCATTCGCGCACCAGCATGGCCTGCGTGGCGGTGAGCGATACGGGTAGTCGCAGGCAAATGGTGAGGCCTTGGCCCGGTTTTGAGATGATTTTGAGTGAACCGCGCAAGCGCTCTACGGTGTCCCGTACCACATCCAGTCCCACGCCTCGGCCCGACAGGTCGGTGATGATGCGTGAGGTGGAAAACCCGGGCTGGAAAATCAGCGCTTGTAGCTGTGCCTCGGTTAGGTCTTGCAGCTCCTCGGGCGTGTGCAGCCGCTGCTTGAGCGCCTGCGCCCGGATGGCGTCCAAGTCCAGGCCGCGGCCATCGTCGCTCAGGGTGATCTGCACCGCGTCGGGGCTTTGGGTGACGACAATCGCGATCAGGCCGGCCTCGGGTTTGCCGGCTTGGCGCCGCTCGCCGGGCGACTCGATGCCATGGTCAATGGCGTTGCGCAGCAGGTGCATCAGCGGCGCCTTCAATTCCTCAATGATGCGTTTGTCGGCCACGGTGGCCGCACCGGCTACCTTGTAGGTCAACTGTTTACCGAGTTCGGTGCTCAGGTCATGCACCATGCGCGGGAACAGATCAAGCAGCGTGGCCATGGGTAGCAGGCGCAGCGCGCGAATACCGCTTTCGATTTGTACCGCCACGGTTGCGAGTCGCGCGCTGTCGCCCGCCATGTGACCGCGCAGACGCTCCAGTTCGGCGGTTACCGCGGCCAGGCCCTGGGCACCTCTTTGCGGTTCCCGGAGGTGGTATTCGCAGCGGCTCAGCAGTTGATCCAGCTCGGTTTGCCAGCGCGCCATGCGTCCCTTGCCGACCACCAGTTCACCGCCGAGTTGCAGCAGTGCATCGAGCCTGGTGGATTCAATGCGCAGGGTGTCAATGCGAAAATCGGGCAGTGGCGAGGCCGGTGCAGGGCTTGAGGTCGCCGCGCTCCACAGGTCGGTCGGCGCCGGCTGGGGGAGGGGAATAGGCACTGCCGCGCTTGCGACCCGGTCGGCCAGAAGTGAGGCCAGCGTCGGTGCGATCAGCGGCGGATCTGGCGCAGGTGCCACGGCGACGGCCCCGGGGAGGGGCGGCGCTGGTTCATCGCCTAATGCGTGTGCCACCAGGCGCCGTATTTGATCCAAGGTCGCCAGTTGGGGTGGCACCAGGGCCGCGCTGATGCGCAGTTTGCCCGCGCGCGCATCGCCCAGCAGGTTCTCAATGGCGTGCGCCAGGTTCTGCACCTCGCGCAGGCCCAACATGCGGGCCGCGCCCTTGAGGCTATGGGCCTCGCGGAACACCTCTTCCAGCAAAGGGCCGTCGTCGGGCGTGCGCTCCAGTTGCAGCAGGCCCGCTTCGATGCGCTGCAGGTGTTCCGCGCTCTCGGCGCGGAACAGGTCACGCAGTTCTTGGTCTTCTATCACCGGCAAGCCTTACAGCATCTTTTTGAGTTCACCGGCGACCGCGGACAGCTTGGTCATGCCATCGCGGATCTGGACCGTGCCGGTGGACATTTCGCGTGCACCATTATTGATGTTCTTCATCGCAATGTCGATTTGAGTCAAGGCCACCGCCTGCTGTTTGCTGTTGAGCAACACCTGCTGCGCATTCTGGACGACGGCATCGGCCAGGTGAATGACCTGCTCAAAGGCCGCCGAGGCCAGGCGTGCGCTTTGTGCGGCGGCATGGGTGGTCTTGCTGCCGTCTTCGGCGGTCATGACCATGCCGTTGGTCGCCTTTTGAATGTCGGCCACGATCTGGTTGGCCCGTTGCGCCGACTTCTTGCTCTGGTCGGCCAATTTGCGGATTTCGCTGGCGACCACGGCGAACCCCTTGCCCTGCTCACCGGCACGGGCCGCTTCCACCGCGGCATTGAGTGCCAGCATGTTGGTCTCGGCCGCCAATTCGCCCACCACCCGCGCAATCTCGCCAATCTGCCCCGCCTGTTCCGACAGGCCAATGATCTTCTGGGCAATCATTTTCATGGTATTCTCCAAGGCGGCCATGTCGCTTTCGTTGTGTGTCACCAGTTCCAGTCCCTCGCGGGTCGTGACTTGTGCGCTATTGGCCGACTGGGTGGCGAACTCCGCCTGCTCGGCATTGATGCGGGCGGTGGCCACCATCTCTTCCACGGTGGCAGTGGTTTCGGTGACCGCGCTGGCCTGTTCAGTCATGGCGCCCTCATGCTGCTCGGTGCTGGCCGCAATCTGGTGGGTGGATGTTGCCACCACCGAAATCAGCTCCTTGAGGTGGCCGGTCGTGCGGCGCGCCAACCAGATGCCGGTGAGCATCGAGAGCGCAAAGGCCAGCACCAGACCGCCGCCCGCCACCTGGATAACCGTCGCCACCGCGGCTGTCCCGCGGGCCTTGAGTTGTTCCTCGATCTGCTTTTCACGCGCGAAAAACCCAGTGGCCAGACTATTGAAGTCCTGGTAGAGTTCATCGCTCTTGCCGGTTTGGTATTCCTTTAGACCGTCGGCCAACTGTCCAGCCTTGACGCGCTCGACTTGACTCCGGGTGAGCTCGCCGATGGCCGTGATGGTGTCGGTCATGCGGTTCAGCGTGGCGATCTGGCCCGGGTCTCTGACCAGTTGCTTGAGCTGGAGCAATAGCTCTTCGGCTTGATGTTTGCTGTTGTCGTGGCTTTCCACATGGGCGTCCTGGGCCTTGAGCAGGATACCGCGGGCGATGCGCTGCATCTGCGCGACTTGCAGTTGCAGGTTTATACCGTATTCGACGATGGCAACGGCCCGTTGGGTGTCGAGGATGGTTGTCCGCAGACCCACGCTCTCCAGATACACCGCCGCCACGGCCACGCTGAACACGACGCAGGGAATCAGGTTGCCCAGCAACATACGGGTAGAGAGTTTGAACTTCGACTTCATGCGGCGGTCTCGAAAAAAATAGGTGGTGGGGTCAAACCTGCTCGTTCACTTCAAGCAGGCCTTGTTGCAGTAGTGCATCGACGTCCAGTACGCCGGCCACGCCGTCATCAAGCTGGAGCATCCACTTGCATTGCGGGTGGCCATAAGCTTGTCCGGTCAATGGGCTGAGGGCGTTTGCCTCAAAGGTCTGAATGTCGATGATTTGATGTACGGCCAGTCCCAGGCGCTGTTCGTCCAGGCGTAGCACCACGATATCTTTGTAATCGCGCAACGGTGCGCCCTGCAACTGGGGCGCCAGGTCGATCACGGTCAAGATGGCTCCGCGCAAGTTCACGCACCCCAGGATGTGGGGCGGGCAACAGGGAATGGCAATGCAGGTATCCAGGTGGATGAACTCAGCGACATGTTCCAGCGCGATGGCGTAGTGCCCGTTGCCGATGCGTACCAACGCATACACATGACCGGCCTGGCCCAGTGGCGCGTCGATTGAGACCAATTGCTGGGTGCGTTGCCGCAGTCGCGCGCGCTGGGCCGCGGTCAACTCGGCAAACCGGTCGGTGGGTTGCGTGGTCGCCGACGGCTCGTCGGGCGCCTGCATCACCAGCCGCAGCAAGGCGATAGAGTCCAACAGAATCAATACGGTGTCTTGCCATTTCAGGGTGCCGCCAATCACCGAGGCGGGGCCGCTCGGGTCATCCTGCTCCAACTGCACGTAAGGAGCGGTGTCCGCGGGGGCAATCTCCAACAGATCGTGCACCGCGTCGGCGACCAGGCCGACCACGTAGCCGTCTTGTTCCAGCAAGATGACCGATTGGTCCAGTCGGTACGGCTTGGCGGGGTGGCCAAAGCGCTGTCCCAAGTCGACGATCGCAATGACGTCCCCGTGCAGGTTGATCAGGCCGACAAAATACGGCGGCAGGTCTTGCACCGGCGCGAGTTCGGGCAGCCAGAAGATGGTCCGTACGGCGTCCGCCGCGATGGCATAACGGGTGGTGTTGAACTCAAAAATCAGATGGTTGGCCATGGCAGTGGGGCGCGGGGTGCTTAAGGTTCCAAACCATGCAGGCGCGCCCAATGGGCGCCCAGTTCCGCGGCGCGGCTCTCGCCAAGGAATGGCACGCGCGCATCCGGCGGCAGGTCTTCCAGCAGCCTGGCGACGATGGCGCGCGTCCGGTGTGCGGCCTGCGGTTGGTCGGCGCCGGCTTGCAGACGCTCCAACTGCACATGGGCGGCAATCAGGTCGGGTGCCAGGTACAGCGCCTTGCGCAGCGCTTCGCGTGCCGTGCTGGTGTCGCCTAACTCCATGTACAGTACCGCGGCCAGAAAATGGGGCTCGGGTCGCATCGGGTCCTGCGTGAGCAGCCCTCGGCAGTGGGTGAGCGCCTCGTGCAAACACCCGGCGTCGGCCAGCCGCCAGGCGGCCAGCAGCGGGTCAGTCTCGGCGGTGGGCGGTAGCGGCCTGGAGGGGCGTGTCGAGGGCTTGGCCGTGCGCTGCGGTGACGGTACGCTCGCCGCTATAGCGGAACCTGGCGCAGCCACCGGGCTCAATGGTGGTGGCGCCAGGATAGGCGCGCTCTGCGTATCCGGGGGGCCTTTGCGGTAGACCACCGATTGGGGGTACATCTGCGTGTGCAGCAGATCGCAACCCTGCGTGCGCAATTCGCCGTGGCCGGTCAGCAGTATCCCGCCGTCGCGCAGGCAGTGGGCCAACTTGTGCGTGACCGTGGCAATGGCCTCTGGCTGCAAATAGATGAAAAGATTACGACACAAAACCAGGTCCAGCTCGGCGAGTCCGCGGCTGGGGGCGGGCAAGGTGTCGAGCAGCAGGTCCCCCGGCATGAACCTGACCATCCCACGTATACGTGTCTGCAAGCGCCATTGGTCGCCGCGTGGTTCAAAGTAGCGTCGCCGAAAGGCTTCATCGCAACCGCGAAACGCCCAAGGTCCATATTCCCCCGTGGTGGCCCGGCGCAGTGCCTGCGGATTCACGTCGGTGCCGTACAAGTCAATCTGCCAGTCGTCGCGCCCGGCCAGCAGTTCGTGGAGCAGAATGGCCAGCGAATACGCCTCCTCCCCGGTGGAACAGGCGGTGCTCCACAGCCGTAGTCTGCGTTGACGCGAGCGGCTCTCCAGCAGCGCCGGCAACAGGGTGTCGCGCAGCAGTTGCATTTGCCCCGCGTCGCGCATGAAAAAGGTCTCGCCCGTGGTCAACACGGCCGCCAGCAGGTGCAGCTCTTCGCTGCGGCCCGCTGTGCCGGGTTGCAGGTAATGCACAAAGTCCTCGGGTCGCTGCAACTGGAGGGCACGCATCCGGGTGAGGATGTGCTGCTCGAGGCGCTCCCGACTGCCGTCCGGAATGCGCAGGCCGCTGTGGCGGGCAATGTGAGCAAACAGGTGCTTCATGGCTGTGTGCTTAGTCCTGACGTCGGCAGTCCGTACCACAAAGGCACAAAGATCGCACAAAAGACAATGGGGATAAGTTAAACAAGTCCATGAATACAAATAGCGCCATTGTGGTTGTCGTTCTCGTTGTCGCAATCGAGGTTATCGTGGCGCCCCGGATTCTCTCGCACCCCAAACTGCATCGCTTCTCCGATTACAATGGCGACAACGACAACGATCGTGTTTAACTTGTTTTTGACTCGTTACTTAGGCCCCCAGATAGGCCGCGCGGACCTTGGGGCTGGCCAGCAGCGCGGCCGAGTCGTCCTGGTGGACGATGCGCCCCCCCTCCAGGACATAACCGCGGCTGCTCGACTCCAGTGCCAGGCGGGCGTTCTGCTCGATCAGCAGCAGGGTCATGCCCTGGGCGGCGATGAGCCGGATGGTCTCGAAGATCTTCTGCACCGCCAGTGGGGCCAGTCCCATGCTCGGTTCGTCGAGCAGCAGCAGCCGCGGACGACTCATGAGTGCACGGGCGATGGCCAACAGCTGCTGTTCACCCCCGGAGAGGGTCCCGCCGGTCTGGGCGCGGCGCTCCAGCAGGCGCGGGAAGAGCCCGTAGACGCGCTCCAGATCGTCCGCAATGCCTGTCTTATCGGTGCGGAAATAGGCCCCCATGCGCAGGTTCTCGGCCACCGTCAGGCGCGGGAAGACCCCGCGGCCCTCCGGGACCATGGCGATTCCGCGCCGGGCGCGTAGATGCACCGGCAGCCCGGTGATCTCGCAGTCGGCATAGCGGATGGTTCCGGCGGCAGCGGGTAGCAGGCCGGCCAGCGCCCGCATGCTGCTGGTCTTGCCGGCCCCGTTGGCGCCGATCAGACACACCACCTCGCCTTCCTCGACTCGCAGGTCGATGCCTTTGACTGCACGGATGCCGCCGTAATGGACCGCCAGGCCCTTGACCTCGAGCAGGCTCATGGGGTGCCCACCCCGGCCCCCAGATAGGCCTCAATGACCAGCGGGTCATGCTGGACCTGGGACGGCGGTCCGTCGGCGATTTTGCGCCCATAGTCCAGCACCGCCACCCGATCGCATAGCCCCATCATCAGGCGCACATCGTGCTCGATCAGCAGCAGGGTCACGCCGCGCCCGCGGATCTGCTCCAAGAGTTCCTTGA
Source organism: uncultured Thiodictyon sp. (assembly GCA_903837595.1). GTDB lineage: Bacteria > Pseudomonadota > Gammaproteobacteria > Chromatiales > Chromatiaceae > Thiodictyon. The sequence continues at coordinate 1,256 of CAILVI010000388.1, read as the reverse complement.
GGGCCTGCGTCTCGGTCGGATTCATCCCCGCAGCGGGTTCGTCGAGTGCCAGTAGCCGCGGCTCGGTAGCCAGCGCGCGGGCGATCTCCAGGCGGCGTTGATCGCCATAGGGCAGGAACCGGGCGAGTTGGTCCGCGCGTCCGGCCAGCCCCACGGAGTCGAGCAGTGCCAGCGAGCGCTCGCGGATGGAGCGTTCCTCCGCCCGGGTGCGCCGACCCCGCAGCACCGCCCCCAGGACCCCGGCGCGCGAGCGCACATGGCGTCCGACCATCACGTTCTCCAGCACGCTCATGTTGGCGAACAACCGAATGTTCTGGAAGGTCCGGGCCAGCCCGTGGGCCGCCACCGCGTGGGGCTTGAGTCCGGTCAAGGGCACACCGTCCAGGTGTACGCTGCCTGAGCTGGGGTGATAGAGCCCGTTGAGGCAATTGAACAGGGTGGTCTTGCCCGCCCCGTTGGGTCCGATCAGGCCGAAGATCTCACCGGCGTGGACCGCGAGGGAGACTTCGCTCAAGGCGGTGAGCCCGCCGAAGCGCTTGGTCACCACCCGCGCGTCGAGCAGCGGTGTCCGTTCACCCTCAGCGCTGCGCGTCATAGAGCGCCTCCTGCTCCTGACGGACCTCGTCCGGGTTCCCCGGTCGCAACTCACGCGCCCGCACCGGCGAAGGCCATAGCCCCTGGGGCCGAAACAGCATCACGACCACCAGGGCGACGCCAAACAGCAGCATCCGCAGATCCGCGGGGTCGACCACCACCCGCCCGATCAGCCCCTCCTGCAATGGGCCGATATAGCGTAGCAGCTCGGGGAGTATGGTCACCAGGATGGCCCCCAGGATTACCCCCGGGATGTGCCCCATGCCCCCCAGCACCACCATGCACAGGATCATGATGGACTCCATCAGGGTGAATGACTCGGGGCTTACGAACCCCTGGAAGGCGGCGAAGAGCCCGCCCCCCAGTCCGCCGAAGGTCGCCCCCATGGCGAAGGCCAGCAACTTCAGATTGCGGGTATTGATGCCCATCGCCTCGGCCGCCACCTCGTCTTCCCGGATGGCCGCCCAGGCGCGCCCGATGCGCGACCCCTGCAGCCGCAGGGCCACAAAGATCACGCCGAGGGTGAGGATGAGAAAGAGGTAGTAATGGGTGTGGGTGCCGGGGAGCTTGAGTCCCAGGACCTCGATCGGGCGGGTCAGGGCGCTGCCCGCGATCCGCACCGGGTCGATCATGTTGATGCCCTGGGGGCCGTTGGTGAGATT